>NZ_JBITPF010000006.1:0-121374 GCF_050468025.1 Neobacillus sp. NRS-1170
CTGTTGATTGGAGCGGAAGGCGCGAAGACTCCTGCGGGAGTACGGGGCAGGGGAGACCCCGGAGGCGCAAAAGCGCCGAGGAGGCTCCCCGGCACGCCCGCGGAAAGCAAAGCGCCTGGAGTGCAAATCAACAGCAAAGTTTAAAAGAGATGTATAAGGAGGAGATACAATGACAACCTCATATTGGTTAAAAAATGTACGGTTAGAAACAGGCTACGACCAGGATGAAAATGGAGTCTATGAAACAAAGACAGAACTTTTTCATTTAAAAATACACGATGGAAAAATAGTCGAAAAGCAGAAGTTTAGTTTCCCAATTCCATCTGGCGAGAAAACGGTTGATGGAAAAGGATATTTGGCGGTGCCAACTTTTAAAGAAATGCATAACCATCTAGATAAAACCTATCTTTCACTAAATTGGAAGGCCCCAATACCGGCCAAAAATTTGGAAGAGCGATTACATTTGGAAGCGATGGAATTAGCGGAATTGGCTCCAACCACTAAACAGCGGGCAAGTGCAATGATCGACTTACTGCTATCACAAGGTGCTTCACATATTCGCACTCATGTGAATATTGACCCCTATATCGGTTTGAAAAATTTAGAAGGCGTCAAAGCAGCTCTTGAGGATTATTCAGATAAACTAACCTATGAAATTGTCGCATTCCCACAGCACGGCCTTTTAAGAGAGAAGGTACTTCCGCTAATGAAAGAAGCGATGAGATCAGGTGCTCAGCTAATTGGCGGTTTAGACCCAGCTGGAATTGATCATAACATCGAAAAGTCTCTCTATGAGGTTATGAACCTTGCGGTAGAATTTAATGCTGATGTTGATATTCATTTGCATGACGGCGGCCATGTTGGTTTTTATACAGTCGATAAATTAGCAGAATTGGCAGCAGACGCAAAATGGCACAATCGCGTTGCTGTCAGCCATGCCTTTTGTTTAGGTGATGTTCCGCTCCCGCAGCAAGAAGAAATCGCTGATAAATTAAGTGCTCTAGGTATGTCGATCATGTCCACTATCCCCATAAACAGAACATTACCGCCAATCGAGTTATTTGAACGAAAGGGAGTCAGTGTCTTTCTTGGCTGTGATGGCTTCTATGACTCATGGGGCCCATACGGAACAGGGGATCTATTAGAAAAAGTAACAAAATATTGTGAGCTTTATCGGAAAAGTGATGAACGATCGCTTGCCCAGTCGTTAAAAATTGCAACAGGCGGACCAACACCATTAACAAAAGATGGAGAAATGGCCTGGCCGCTTAATGGCGAGGATGCCAACTTTGTTTTACTAAATGCTTCTTGTTCAGCAGAAGCCGTTGCAAGAACACCAAAACGTGAGGCTGTTATCTTTAAAGGGAAAGTGATCTCAGGGCAATTCTAAAAACATAATGGAAATTTCATAAACAAGAAAAGATAAAAAAGGGAACGGAAGTCACCGTTCCCTTTTGCATTTTTCGGTAGCCCATTTTTGGGGTTACTAGTTACATTGCTTTCTTGTTAGCACTCTCTCTCGTTGAGGATTTTATTAAAAGGGTGCCAACGTAATAGAACAATGCTTCAGTACCTATACCGAATGCCACAACGGAAAGCTGTGGAGCGGAGAAATTGACCACTAGTGCAACTATGGCGGCCATTCCCCAAGCAACAAATGCCAGCGGTTTCCATTTCGCAGTATCAACAGTCTGACTTCTCCGAAGGATTAGCTGGTCCATAATAATGATTGTCGCGATAGGCGGAACAATTAATCCAAGAAGCTCTAACCAGCTTTGGAAGGCGTTCCAGATGCCGGAAACAGCAGCAATAATTCCAATAATCCCTAGTATGATCGTTAAAGATCTCATACTTTTTCCAGTCATATGTGAAAATCCGACGGCACCATTATATAAACAGTGTGTACACCCAACTCCAAGATTGATAAACACGAATATGATAGCCAACATGGAAAGGAATGGGCCCTGTCCAGATAAAATTGGCATAAAGTCCCCGCCGTTTGTTACAGGATTTTGAATGACACCAGTTGCTACAATAATTGCACCAACAACTTCTGCAATAAACTTCCCAAATGGGAAGGCTGTAAATGCCGCTAAAAATCCTTCACGTCCATTTTTGGACCAACGTGTAAAGTCAGCTGTCATAGTGCCGGAATCAGCAAACGTCGCAAAAACCAAGGTGACTGCTGCACCAAACGACATCAGACCCGCACCGGTCATTGGTTCATAATTAAAGATATCTGTATTTCCAGTTTTGAACGAGATACCAATTGAAACAATACCTAGAATGAGATATAAGGGAGCTGCAACCCAGCCTAATATCGTTAACGCTTTTATTCCAATAAAAGTTGCGGCAACATAGAGAACTCCGCCTAGCAAGGTCATTAATAACATAGGGGCACCAAATGAACGGGCCATTGTATCCCCAGTAAGACCTACCATTAGGGCAAACCATCCAACAACAACTGTTGAAAGTAATCCGGAAACCGCCATATAGCCAAAACGGCCAAAGGTTTTTTGAGCAGTCATGGCAAAATTTTCACCAGTTTTTCCTGCCAAATAGCTTAATGCACCGACAACGAGGCATAGAAGCATGTTTCCGGCCAGTATTGCGGTAACACCAACTTTGAATCCAAGCATGGCTGTAATCACACCGCCGATAACGGCACTTGTTAATACCATTGGAAATCCAAACCAAACTGCTGCAACTGATGATAGTGATTTTCTGTATTCGTTTGGGACAGGAGTGGTTTCAAACTCTGGGTCCAAAAGCTTATTATCCATATTATTGGTAGACATAGATTTTCTCCTCATTGGTTGGTTGATAGTTATATTTAAGGTGTTAATTTGTTTAATTCTTCACAACCTTTCCTTTTTTTAAGCGCTTACTTTAGGATCCTGATACCTATTTTAAAGAGGAAAATTTTAACGGTCTTTGGATATAGCAACTAAAAAATTGTCAAGTTACTTAGGCATAACGCACAAAGGTTTGTGAAAAAATTTTGAATTGTATGAGTAATATTAATAAAAAACCCTGCTGTGCAAGGAGTATTCATATTCCTTTCACAGCAGGGAAGCAGTTCTGTAAGGTTTAACCAATTTTTATTATGATTCTAGTTGAAGTTTTTTGTTCAACAATCTGTATATTTTTAAAGCTAATTGAATTTGAAGCAGTTCTTCCGCGTTTTTTAAATCAGTGCTTAAGATTTCCTTGATTTTTTCAATTCGATAGATAAGAGTATTTCTATGCAAAAACATCGCTTTTGCGCTTTCGCTGATATTAAGGTTATTGTGAAAGTAATTTTCCAATGTATTGATATATCCGGTGCCATGCAATTTATCATGCTCATAAATTTTTCCGAGACGTTTCATGAAAAAATCTTCGAGTTCCATATCCTTAATATTTGAATCCAGGAAATGATAGACGGTATGATCTTCAAAATGTGAGATTCCTCCACGGTCATCGAATTTTTGCATAAGCCTAATGGATTCATTGGCTTCAGAAAAACTCTTATGGAGGGATTGGATCCTTTCATACTGCCTGCCAATGCCAATTAAAAAAATCGTATTGCTTATCTGTTTCTCCATTATATCGTATACTTTTTTTGCATATTGTTTTGCTTCATTGGTAGAAATAGATGGTCTAGTTTCATGCTGACCAATCAAAATAATAATTCGATTGTTTCGATAAAAACAAGTAACCTCTCCATTTGCAAAATTTGAATGCTCATAAACTAGATCCACACACTTTTTGGATTTGTTCTCCATTTGAACCTTTCTGGCAACTAAATCCTCATATTGTTCCTGGTCGTTGGATTCAATATTAATTACCATACTAAAATACTTGTATTGCGAATTTAATCCGTGCATTTCACTTAGGGTTTGAATTGTTTCACTTGAGGTAATTTTACCAGTCAGCAAATCATCAAAGAAGTCATGTCTGATTTTCAACTTTACTTCCTCTATTTCCTTTGCTTTTATTCTTTCTAATGCGATGTTTGTTGAGGCCTGTTCTAAAATGATAAAGTCAAACTCGGTCAGTTCTCGAACAGTTTCCCACACGATGATGTATCCATAAACATTATTTGCACCAGCGACAGGAAGAATACGGCACTTTATTTCCATCTCTTCTAGACTATATATCCTTTTGATGGACCTTTTCATTTCATTAATGTCCTTAGGTATGGAATCAATAAATTCCTTAGAAAAAGTAGGCCTATTTTTTATTAAATCAAAACAATAAGAAAGTGGTATTTTGTTATTGATGTGTTCAGTGTAGTGTACAAGTTTCCAATCCTGATCGACGATGATTATGGGATTACTTATGGTTTCGGATAGCACTGATGATATACGTTCAATTCCACCGCCCTCCAGGGTAATTCTGAAAAATAAGTTATGTATGTCCAGAGTTTTTCTATTTAATAAATCGTACCTTCCTGATGCTTTCTCATTAATAATGGAAATAACCCTTGAAAGAGTGTATCCAAACGGCAGTTCCAATAGAGGCAAACCATAATTGTTAGCTTGGTCTATCATATTTTGCGGGAGTTTGTCAAAGTAGCGTTTCATTTTCACGACAAGCCCGGCACAATTAATTTCAGCTAACTCTTTAATGATTTTATTTTGAAGCTCTTCATTACCTTTAAAAATGTAGCCAGTAGATAGGAGTAGTTCATTTGGTGAAAGCCAGTCAAATGCATCAGGATTTTCAATAATATTTACAATCGATATTTCATTATTTATTCCTTTTTCTCCAGCAACTATTTTTATCCCGTCAATAGCCTCGATATCAAACAGTTCTTTAACAGTAAGCAAGTTTTTCCCGCTCCTTTGTCATAAATTAAACACAATCGATTGTACAAATTGCACAATTGAATATATCGCTTTTTGGATTTAATAAACGATGACGGTGTTATGCATTATATCTAGAATAATCATGTAAGCTTTATACTTTGTCAAATGATAATTGTATATCAATTCCTGGGAACAATTTTCTTTTTAAAAGGAGGAACGGTTGGTCCAATAGTAAATTAGGATTTATGAGGTGTCTTTCGTGATAAGTACAATATCTGGCGATGTGGACTTTATACAGAGGCTGGAAGATCTAAAATTCACTGGTATTGTTCATAGTGTATTCAATCGGACATTTAACATTAAATGTTTCGAAAATGGTGAGTTATATACTATTGCATCCAGTAATGTAGATAATGGCCCCAATACCATAATTAATGATATTGATCATTTTAAGTCAATGGAAATTAAAGTGAATGAACGGGTGCATGTGGAAAAAGATATTTTGCTCATTGGGAATAAGCTTGCGGTTACCATTAATAAAGCCGAAAAATGGGAGAGTATTATCCCGGCCTTCCCGATCAATGACGACATCCTTAATCGAAATTTAGTAGTGATGAGGAAATATATTGGCATTCATGGAAAAGGCGGCGGTATAAAAAGACAAGTACCTAATAACCCGTTTGAAGCTGAAATGTCTCGTACGCTCAACCGTCGGACTAATTTACTTTTAGACGAATTGGCAGAGAGCAGAATGTCATCTGCTTTTGATCATGCCATTTCGATTATTGGTCTCGGACCGGGGCTCACACCATCTGGTGATGATTTTTTAGTAGGGGTATTCACCACTTTTAATATGTTGAACAGCCCATTCTATGCGGGAAGATCATTCTGTAAAGGGGTTGTCAGCAAGGCCAAAACCTTAACAAATGATATTAGCTGGATGGCATTAAAAAAAGCATCAATTGGTAAAGTGAGAGAGTCTATCATATCGTTACTCAACGCCTTACTCATTGAGAATGAAGAAGACTTAATTCTCTCTTTAAATAAAGTATTAAACATCGGTTCTTCATCCGGAACAGATATTGCATTGGGTCTTGTCTGTGGATTGGAGGCCAATATAAAAGCAGGAGGAAAAGTGTATGATCGTACAAGCTTTAATTAAGCCAAACACATATTTCGATTCAGTATCATTAATGTCGCTATCAACGAAAGCAAATCAAATTGATGGTGTTGAACAGGCCATTATTGCAATGGGAACAGAAATGAATAAAGAGGTTATGAAAAATGTCGGTTTAATGACAACTGAAGTGGAGGAAGCTGGAACAAGTGATTTAATCATTTTAGTAAAAGCTGAAACTGAAGAACTGTGCGAAAACGCTTTCGCAAAAATTAATGATTTATTTACTAAAAAGGATTCGGGCAAAAAAGGGAAAAGTGATATTAAATATTCCACGATTTCCGCTGCAGCCGAAAATAACCCAGATGCGAACTTGACGATTATTGCTGTAAATGGGGCATATGCAGCCAGAGAAGCCAGAAAAGCTCTTGAGAAGGATTTACATGTCATGATGTTCAGCGACAATGTAAGCATCGAAGATGAAATTGAATTAAAGAATTTAGCTCATGAAAAAGGTTTATTAATGATGGGCCCTGACTGTGGAACAGCGATTATTGGCAATACAGCCCTCTGCTTCGCAAATGCTGTAAGAAAAGGAAACATCGGTATTGTTGCGGCATCTGGAACTGGCAGCCAAGAGGTAAGCGTACGCATCCACGAATTTGGCGGCGGAATTTCCCAATTGATCGGTACAGGTGGAAGAGATTTGAAAGAAGAGGTAGGAGGAATCATGATGCTTGATGGTATTCAAGCACTTGAAGACGATGAAGAAACAAAAGTAATCGTTCTTGTTTCAAAGCCGCCTGCATCTAGCGTGGAAGAGAAAGTGTTAGCAAAAATTAAATCATGTAAAAAACCGGTTGTCGTTTGGTTTGTTGGCGGTGATGAAGAAAAAATTACTGCTGCGGGCGCCCATTTTGCAAAAATGTCCAAAGAAGCTGCACTTAAAGCAGTAATTATAGCTGGAGCAGATGAAAGCAAGTTAAACAAACGAGCCTTAAATATTCCGCTCATCGAAGAAGTTCGCACAAAGTTAACTGCGGAACAGAAATATATTCGTGGACTTTTCAGCGGCGGAACGTTGGCTGATGAAGCAATGCATGCGGCAATGGAGAAGTTTGACAATGTTTACAGTAACATTCAAAGAAATCCAGAATTTCGTTTGAAAGATAGATATACAAGCCAGGAGCATACATTCATCGACTTTGGCGATGATGAATACACGCAAGGAAAGCCGCACCCAATGATTGATCCGTCTACTCGTCTAGAAAGGTTTATTCAAGAGGCAAAAGATCCATCCGTTGGTGTTATCGTAATGGACTTTGTTTTAGGCTACGGTGCTCACGAAGATCCAGTCGGAGCGTTCCTTCCTGCAATGATAGAAGCAAAACAGCAGGCGGAACAAGAAGGAAGACATTTAGAAATCATTGGATATGTACTTGGTACAGAATTAGATCCGCAAGATTATGAAGAGCAAATTAATAAACTGCTGGCTGCTGATGTAACTCATGCAAGCAGCATGCAGAATGCAGGTTTATTGGCTCGTGAATTTGTTGTGAAGGGAGAATAGTCATGAGTAAGATTAATGAACTTTTTAACAGTAAGCCACATGTTGTCAATGTAGGAATTGAGTCATTCAAAGATGATTTATTACAACAAGGTGCACAAGTCATTCATTTAGAGTGGACACCTCCTGGAAGAGGGAATCCTGCTTTAATTGCTGCACTTGATAAACTTGAAAATCCAGCTATTATGGAAAAAATTGAAGAAGCTAATAGATTGGCAGTTGAAAGAATTATAAATTCGCAGCCAGTATTAATTGGTTATGATCAAGCGATTAACTGTGTTCCTGGTATGACAAAAACAACCATTCTTCATGCCGGACCTCCAATCACTTGGGATAAAATGAATGGTCCGATGAAGGGTGCTGTTACCGGTGCGCTGATATTTGAAGGCTTGGCCAAGGATTTAGAGGAGGCAGCCGAACTTGCTGCATCTGGTGAAATTACATTCTCACCATGTCATGAACACAACTGTGTTGGATCTATGGCCGGTGTTACTTCTGCATCAATGTTCATGCATATCGTTGAGAATAAAACATATGGAAATATTGCCTATACAAACTTAAGTGAACAGCTAGCAAAAATTCTTAGAATGGGCGCTAATGATCAGAGTGTCATCGATCGTTTAGAATGGATGCGTGATGTATTTGGTCCTATTTTAAGAGATGCTATGAAACTAAATTTAGATGGCATTAATTTACGTTTGATGCTTGCACAGGCCCTTCACATGGGAGATGAGTGCCACAACCGAAATGTTGCTGGAACAACCCTATTAATACAAGCATTAGCTCCTTATATTTTGCAAACAGATTACACAATCGAGCAGAAGAAGGATGTATTGGATTTCGTAGCAAGCAGCGATTATTTCTCCGGTCCAACCTGGATGGCAATGGCGAAATGTGCCCTTGATGCTGCTCATGGTATTGAAAATAGTACCATTGTGACAACCATGGCTCGTAACGGTGTGGAATTCGGAATCCGTGTCAGTGGAATGGCTGGAAACACATGGTTTACTGGTCTAGCACAAAAAGTAATTGGTCCAATGTTTGCTGGTTACAAGCCGGAGGATTCCGGACTTGATATTGGTGATAGTGCCATCACTGAAACATATGGATTCGGCGGATTTGCTATGGCAACTGCTCCAGCAATTGTTGCATTAGTAGGTGGTACAGTAGAAGAAGCGATCGGTTTTACAACTAAAATGAAGGAAATTACCACAGAGCAAAACCCTAACGTGACAATTCCTTTACTTGATTTTATGGGAATTCCAACTGGAATAGATGTTCGAAAAGTTGTTCAAACCGGAATTATGCCAATTATAAATACCGCAATTGCCCATAAAGAGGCTGGTATCGGAATGATTGGTGCGGGGATTACCCACCCTCCAGTAGAAGCTTTTGAGAAAGCAATGTTGGCCTTAAGCGAAAATATTCATTAATCAATTGCGCGTATTGGGGAAGGTGATTTCCGAAACCTTGATAATTTGGTTTTGGTAACTTCCCCAAATGCGTCATTGGAACAGAGTTGGAGGACATTAGAACAGGAGCGTTTATAAATGGAGAATAAATCCTTAAATATGGAACTTATCAATGCAAGTGAACAGGGAGATTCAGAAGCAGTACAAAGATTACTACAGGACGGCGCCAGTGTTGATTTTAAAGATGAAAATGGCCGGACAGCATTAATGGCTGCGACTCAAAAAAATCAATTAAATACTGTAAAACAGTTGTTAGAAGCAGGCAGTGATGTTAATACCAGAGATATTACCCAGCTAACACCTTTCATTTGTTCTGGTGCAAATGGTTTTCATGAAATTCTTAGCCTGATGTTAAAGTATGGAGCGGACCTTGATAGTGTCAATCGTTTTGGAGGTACAGCCCTATTACCTTCAAGTGAGAAAGGGTATTTAAAAACAGTTCAAGTATGCTTAGATGCAGGAGTTCCTGTTAATCATGTGAATAATTTAGGCTGGTCAGCTCTTCTAGAATCTGTGATTTTGGGTAATGGTGGCCGATTATACTCTAACATTATTGAAGTTCTTGTGGAAGCAGGGGCAGATGTGAATTTGCCAGATCGAGACGGAAAATCATCCCTTCAGCATGCCGCAGAATTAAAGCAGGATAAAGTAGTTAAAATTCTTAAAAAGGAATATCAAGAAGATAACCAAGCAATTCAAACAGCCAAAAAGCTATATAAAGAAAATAGCTTTGATGAGGCAATTCTAGTAATCAATCAAGCTCTTTCAGAGGAACCAGGCAATCTTGATTATTATTTCTACAAAGGATATTGCTTGCAAGAATTAAAGCGATACGAAGAAGCGCTGGAAGAGTTCAACAAAGCTTTAGCAATCAATTCCAATGATCTAGATTTCTATTTCTACACAGCAAATTGCTTAAGATTAATGAACAAGACTGAGGAAGCGCTTACAGAATATGATAAAGCTTGTGAATTAAACCCTGAAGAAACGTTTTACCGTTACCACAAATCCAATTATTTAAGAGAATTGGGCAGACATGAGGAAGCAGTACGGGAAATGGATAAGCTGCTTGCAATGCAGCCGCATCGCTATGATTTCTCCTTCCACAAGGCTAACAGTCTAAGATCATTAGGGAGACATAGGGAAGCGATAGAAGAAATTGAGAATGCCATTAAACATGATCCGTCGAACCCCTTATATCAACTCCATAAAGAGCAGTCTATTAAATTATTAAAAAACAACTAGAAAACAGATAGGAGAGAACGCAGTGGAAAAATTAGTGATTGTCGCAATCGGAGGGAATTCATTAGTCCGCGAAAATGGACGTGATTCCGTTCAGGATCAATATGAAGCCGTCAGCGAAACGGCGGTAAATATCGCTGATATGGTTGCCGAGGGCTTAAACGTGGTTGTTACCCATGGTAACGGTCCGCAGGTGGGGTTCGGTCTAAGAAGATCTGAAATTGCCAATGAAGTTGCCGGAATGCCGGAAGTGCCTCTGGTCAATTGCGGCGCCGAAACCCAGGGAGGAATCGGTTATCAAGTACAACAAGCTTTGATTAATGAATTTACGAAAAGAGGCATTAACAAAAAAGTCGCAACGGTTATTACGCAGGTTGCAGTTAGTGCAGATGACCCGAATTTTGAAAATCCAACGAAGCCTGTAGGTTCATTCTTTACTTTTGAACAAGCAGAGGAAATGAAGAAAGAACATCCGGATTGGATGTTTATTGAAGACTCCGGCCGCGGCTACAGAAGAGTGGTACCGTCACCGAAACCAATTGATATTGTAGAAAAAGACGCAATTAAAACCTTAATTGAGGCCGGTTTTGTTGTCATTGCTGTCGGCGGCGGCGGTATTCCAGTCGTTAAAACAGAAAACAATAAGTATGTGGGCATTGATGCCGTAATTGATAAAGACTTTGCAACAAGCCTATTAGCTGAACAAGTTCAGGCAGATACCTTGATTATTACGACTGGCGTCTCCAGAGTTTGCATTCATTTTGGCAAGCCAAATCAACAGGCGCTTGAAAATATTTCAATTGAAGAAACAAAACAGTATGTTGCAGAAGGCCACTTCCCTCCAGGTAGCATGCTTCCTAAAATTGAAGCAAGTATAAACTTCTTGGAAAAGGGCGGTTCCAGGGTCATCATCACAAACCCTGAAAGTCTAAAGGATGCCATTCAAGAAAAAGCAGGCACTCATATTGTAAAAAAAAAGCATCTCATGACCATATAGGAAATTAATGCTTTTTACAACTTAGCTGCAATAAGAAATAATTCGTTTTTAAGGAGAATTTTACATGGGAAATATATCTTTATGGAAAAAAGGAGACTTTGCAGCTTCCTTCGGTTTGTTCGTTAATGTTTTGACAGACTTTTTGGTTATGATCTCATTATTACTTACTGTAGTTGGAATGCCAAAAGAGTTTGTTTTTAAACAAATTGTTCCTGGTTTTGGACTTGCTGTACTTCTTTCTGGCCTTGTTTTTGCTTATTTTGCATATAAATTAGCTAAGAAAACAGGTAGAAAAGATATTACCGCACTACCATCAGGTTCTAGTTCACCTGGTATTTTTCTTATCGTATTTGTTATTATGCTTCCTCTATATCATCAAACAAAGGATGCTGCTTTCACAACAACAGTCGGTGTGCTTTGGTGTTTTTTTGAGGCCACCATGCTAATAATAGGTGCATTCCTGGGTGATACTCTTAGAAAGTTCGTCCCAAGAACTGTATTGTTGGCAGCCTTGGCAGGTTTGGCATTTGTATTCTTGGGTATGAACCCAATGCTGCAATCTTTTGAAATGCCTGTTGTGGCATTTGTTGCAATTATCATCATCTTCATGAACTGGTTAAGTAAACATCCAATATTGAAGAAAATACCTACGGGTTTATTATTAATCGTAATTGGAACTGCAATTGCTTGGCTATTCGGATATCAAAGTCCTGCTGAGGTTACTGAAGCTCTGAAATCATTTGGCTTTAATCCTCCTATGTTGCATTTAAATGGGCTTTTCGACCATATTGACGCTGCTCTGCCATATTTATTAACTGCTGTACCTCTAGGGTTGGCAAACTACATTTTTAATCTGGAAAACGTTGAAGCTGCTGCTGTTTGTGGGGATGAATACAAAACTAGAGACGTTATGCTTACAAACGGTATTTGTTCTGCAATAGGCGGCCTTTGCGGTAACCCATTCCCAGTAACAGTATATGTAGGTCATGCAGGTTGGAAAGAAGTTGGTGCAGGTATAGGCTATTCTATTGCTAGCTCTGTTGCAATATTCTTATTATCGATTTTAAGTCTTATGGGTCTGTTGCTAGCTGTTATCCCAATTGCGGCTATTGTACCGATGCTCGTGTTTATTGCGATTGTAACAGGGCATCAAGCTGTCAAAAACAGTCCGCAATTTGAAGTCCCGGTAATATTTGTATGTTTCTTCCCATGGGTTGCTACTTGGGCACTTACGGCTGTTAATAATGCAATTTCAGCTACAGGTATGTCGGTAGGGAATGCTGCAAATCAAGTTTCTACACTTGCACTGCACAATTCTGGACTTTTCTACGATGGCTTGGTCGCTTTAGGTAATGGTGCTCCAATTACTAGTGTTCTTTGGGGTTGTATAGCTATATTTACGATCCGTAACACGCCTATTGGAGGCATAATAGCTGCAGTGTTAGGGGCCGTTTTAACCTTTGTTGGTGCCATTCATACAAACACTATCGGATTTGCACAAACAACTGCTATGCCTTTCGTTTGGGGATATCTACTAATTGCAGGATTTTTAGTATATAAACTCTATGTAAATAAGAAAGAAAACATTGGTCCTGTTACAGAGTAAAAGTAAACTTGGAGGAATTAGGCTATGGATTACATTAAAATGGCTGTAGATGCAACGATTGAAGGAATGAACAAAAAAATTGGCGGACCATTTGGTGCCACAATTGTACGCAATGGTGAAGTCATTGCAGCTGTAAGCAATACAATGATGAGAGATACTGACCCTTCTGCACATGCAGAGCTGGTTGCTGTTAGAGAAGCTTGTAAAAAATTAGGGACCTTTGATTTATCAGATTGCGTAATGTATGCAACTTGTGAGCCATGTCCGATGTGTGTATCTGTCATGATTTGGGCGGGTATTAATGAGGTTTACTACGTTAATACAAAAGAAGATGCTGATAAGCATGGGTTTTCAGATATGCACTTGCGCAAATATTTAAAAGGTGAAGATGATAGTGTTATAAAAATGGTTAAAGTAGAACCAAGAAATGATTGCGATTACTTATTTGAGCATTTTCATAAGCTTAACGATAAGTAACAAATATGCGAAAAATTCCGGTCTGTAAAATTCGAAACTAATTGATGAAGATTAGGGACAAACTAGCCCTTTATAATAAAAAACGACTTTAATATTCAAATTTATGAATGTTAAAGTCGTTTTTTTAGTGCTACTTTATAGATCATCTTTTTCTGTAAGGTGAGTGTGTAGAAATTCAATGACTTGCTTTAGTGCACTTTGAACAATGGGATTATGGAATTCTTTATCAAATACATGTTCTCCGTTAGCGATGGTTATTAATCTTGCTGCGACGGACTGTTTTAAGATAGCAGCTCTCATAAAAACAGACTGCTCGAAAGGGACATCCGTATCTTTTGTACCATGTAACAAAAGTGTTGGCGGATACTCTTTCGTAACATTGTGTATGGGACAAAAAGAACGGAGTGCCTCTTTATTAACAGCAGGATTAATACCAGTGATTTCTTCAATCCAAACTCCGTGTTGCCTTGCATACATATAAAGGAGGAATCTCTGCTCTACAGATGCCTCTGTAATCGGCTGATCTGTAACTAGTGCATTAGCAAGGTTTCTCGGAACAAGGTCCTTTTCAAGGTAATATTTACTCGGACTTGTTGCCCAGCCGCCTAATAGATCTCCATATCCATAAAAGGAGATAATTGCACGCGGTTTATGTTTAAATGTCCCTGCAGAAAGGGCCAAAAATCCACCGGCTGAACTGCCCACTACTGCAATCTTTTTTGGATCAATCGAAAATCGTTTTGCTCCTTCTGTTTGCAGCCAAAGATAGGCGTCTTCAACATCCTCAAGGATATCTTGTAGTTTTGTCTCTGGGGCTAATCGGTAGTCGATTGAAAAAAGGGATATCCCATTATCTGTGTACAACTTGATCATTTCTTCTGTCATTTCTTCTCTTGTTCCCCAAACGAGCCCGCCCCCATGAATATAAATAACCACTGGAGAGTTTTCGCGGCCGGTCCCATAAAAATCAGCCTTTATAGAACAATAGTTAATTTGCTTGTATATTACTGTTTTCTTCATTCCTATTCTCACGTCCAATTATGATAGTAAATCCAGCCTTTTATTAAAGGATCTGTCATCCTTCATTACATTAAGAATTGTATTCTAAAAAAGCAATTAATAAATTGTCCACGCAAACCAAAAAGGGAGCCTTTCATTTATGCAAGTTGTACAATAGAGTGCAAAATTGGAAAGGGTTACTATCACCAACCCAGCAAATTACCCTAAGTTTCAAGAAGTATAGCAAAAAAATATAGAACATACTATGATGGTATGTTCTATATTTTTAAGTTTATTTCATCTCATTTAACGCTCTGTATATTTGCGTAAACATACTGCCTTGAATGATATTTTCAAGAAAGAAATCACCAATAAGCTTCAGATATTCTTCATCATCAAACATCTTTTTATTTTGCAGTTCCATTTCAGCTAACCCTTCATAGGTCGATAGTAGTGCATATGTATGATCTTTACCGGATATGGGAGTCAATATTTCAACCTTATGGTCATAATTTTCATTCCGAAATTTTTTGATCTCTTTTAGATTATCAATCCCCTCTTTAAATTTATCCTGTTTGATTTCAAACGTCTGATAAACATACACAGACATTTTTAACACCCCCAATTAATTTCCATTTTGTTGTTAATATTTGCAAATTGGTCTTAAATATTCATAGGTAAAAATAGAAAATGAGTTTTTCTCTTTTTTAGTACTTTTGTCATTATTTTATTTTCTATAAAGTGATAGAATTGAAAATTAAAGATACAAGTTTCATATTTTCAATGCAGTATTTTGGAATTTTTTTGAAACAAAATTGTGGTTGAAGACGTCTAAGATTAAAACGACGTAAATCAGAAGGGGAAAAGCTGGGGGAAATGACAAAATTAAAATGGGCAATTTCATTTTTATTAGCAGGTAGTTTAATAGGTTTGGCAGGCTGTTCGGTGCAATCAACAAAAGAAAAGGTAGCACATGCAACGGAAAAGCAAGAGAAAAAAATAGTAAAGAAGGAAGAACCTAAGAAACAAGAAGAAGAGAAACCTGTTTTTGTTAATATTATCGACCCGAGTACTAAAACGGTTATAAAAACAATTTCTCCAAAGGATATGGGATTTAAAACCGACATTGAAAAATATAAAGCTGAAATAGCAAAAATGGCGAAGGATTTTGCACGGGGAACAAAAGATATCCCTGGATATGATAAAAGAATGATTCTTGATAAATTGGATGCAAATGGTCAGGTAATCAAGGGGACTCCGCAAACCATTCTAGATGAGGATGAATTGACAGGAAAGATCCTCCAGCTTTCAGAAACAGGCGGCAATGTAGAAGTCCCGCTATATGTAACTGCCAGTGGTTATAAGGTGGAAGACGTATCCCAATTAGGGGAGACAGTTGTCGCCTCTTATACGACCCATTTTAATAGCGGGATTGTTGGCAGGTCAAAAAACATTGCTTTATCCGCAGCTGCTATTAATAATGTAATCATCGGTGTCCAAGACAGCTTCTCTTATAATACTACCGTTGGTCCAAGTGATGCAGCCCACGGCTATCAAAAAGCACCTGAGATTCAGGATGGGAAATTAGTTGATGGGTATGGCGGCGGGATTTGTCAGACTTCTTCAACACTTTATAATGCCATTGATCAGCTTGCTGTCAGCTATATTGAAAAGCATCATCATTCCCTTCATGTCGGATACGTCCCTGAAGGAAGGGATGCAACAGTATCCTATGGAGGTAAGGATTTTAGATTTAAAAATACCACTGGTGTACCGATTGTCTTAAAAGCTATTGTAAGAAAAGGTTCTCTTACAGTTGAAGTAAGAACTTCAAATGCGTATAAAAGTCTGATTAAGAAAGCAATTTAAATAGGAAATCTTTATTTTTTTAACCTTCGGCCAGCATCCTTAAAATGCTGGTCTTTTTGTTTAAAGAAGTAAACCCATTTATTCTTGAATATTAAACCATCACTTGACTTGCTGCATATTTTGATTAATAACGGGTGAAATCGTCTATAGAAAAAATATTTTAGCGGGTGAAGGGGGAACAATGGGATGGAACAAAGTAAATACACCTCAATGAAGCAAAACTTTATTGAAGAAGCGATGAAAGTGAAAGAGAGTTATGATACTGCAACAAAAGGAATCTTAGAAGAATTGGAAGTAAGAAAAATGGTTTTTGCGGATGTCAATGATCGGTTTCTTAAAACGGAAGAAGCGTTTAATCGGGGTGAAGCAACACAGGAAGAATATGATCGAGTGAAAAGGGATCAAACACGAGTAGAAGAAACAATGAATGAATTAAGTCAAAAGCTTGATGAAATTGATACGTTTATGGCAAAGCGTCGCGAATTCGTTCTTGCAAAGCTTAATGACCTAAAAAAGCAATATGTCAATGAAATTAACCAAGAGAAGAAAAAAATAAAATATCAGTTAATGAAGGCCAAATATGACTATCTTCAAGATACAATCAATGCCAAAAAAAATTTTCTTAAACAATTAAAACAGGCCAAAAAAGATTTTAATAAAACTTCTAAGGAGATTCATAAATCCTCACAAGAAATGAGTTCGGAAGAGAATAATCTTAAGGAGATTATTCAGTCTTTAGGACTTGACTCGATTATCGAACTGCCGGACGATTTTCAAGTTGTCGTATCAGAAGTCATTGACGATGAAGAAACAGCTCTAACAAAAGAGGAATTGCGTGATGCTTTACACCTAGGACAGATATCGACTAAATTAGAAAAAAAAATAAACAAAGCTATTCGCTTAGGATTAATTTAAAGCTGTGTTAGAGGTAATGGCTGATTTTGAAACTATGTTGAATGGAGCGCAAATAAATAGCCAAATTAAAGAACCTTTAACAGCTAGAGCTGTTAAAGGTTCTTTAAGAATTATCTCGTTTCCTCCCAGTCCGTATAGTTGCCGCTGCCTTGACACCCTGGACATTCAAAGGAATTAAAATATGCAAATTCATTATAGGGATAAACTGTATAACCTCTGCCTTGGCAATCAGGACATTTGCCTTGGTCTTTCATATTTGAAACATGATTTTGATATCTGGTCTCTTTCCATTGGTTAAATGAGTTGAGAAGTCCCATTTAATTCACCTCATCTTTTTACATTAGTATGGGGGAAAAATGGAATTTTTATGCTTGTATTTCCATTTATCAAACTTCTTTATTATTGTTTGATAATATTTTATATGTAAAAACGCTCACTTTTGTGAGCGTTTTTTGCCTAGAGGTTTATCTTTTTAACTATTACCAATGTTTAATTTCTTCATCCGATATTGCAGGCTTTGCCGGCTTAATCCTAGAAGTCCCGCAGTCTTAGAAATATTGAAATCATTTTTTTTCAAGACATGTTCGATATAAGATTTTTCAAATAATTCCAATTGGTCCTTTAATGGAACCGTGGTTTCTGCATTTTCATTAATAAAAGTATCTACAGTTGAAATAGGGATCATCCGTTCTTTCAGCTGCATTCTACTGCGATACTGATAGGGTAAATGGGAGTAACGAATAATTTCCTCATCCATCATAATGTTCATCGCAGCTTCAATAATATGCTCTAATTCACGGACATTACCATGCCATTCATATTCAAAGAAGGATTGTTTAACCTCATCAGATAACCCTTGAACATTCATATGGAAGCGTTCATTATATTTTTCGATAAAGTGCTCCACTAATAACGGTATATCTTCTTTTCTTTCTCTTAATGGCGGAATAAAGATGGTCACCACACCCAGGCGGTAATATAAATCTTTTCGCAAATGATTATTGGCGATTGCATCAATCGGATCCTCATTTATATTGGCAATGACTCTGACATCAACAGGTGTATCTTTGGTATCCCCGATGCGTCGTATCATCTTTTCTTGAAGAACACGCAATAATTTTGCCTGAAGATTTAAATTTAAGGAATTGATTTCATCAAGCAATAACGTGCCGCCTTCAGCCTGTTCAAATAATCCTGGGTGATCTGTTGCTCCTGTAAATGCTCCTCGTTTTGTTCCGAAGAGCAGACCTTCAATTAAATTGTCAGGTAAGGCTGCACAATTTTGCGAGATAAAGGGAGCAGATAACCGGCTGCTGGCATTATGAATGCTTTGGGCAAAAAGCTCTTTCCCTGTGCCGGTCTCGCCGACAATTAATACATAGGAAGAGGTACGGCTGGCACGGGTGGCCGATTCGATGACCTCTCTAATAGCAGGGCTTTTTCCAATAATTTTATCAAAGGTATACCTAGTAGACCCCTTATTCAAATTTCCCTTCATGAGACGTTCTAATTTCGTCACATCGTTTGCAATCTCTACAGCACCTTGCAGGACATCTCCATGATAAATAGGGATGGTATTGTTTATCGTTGTGATTGCTTGGCCTTTATTATTAAAATAGGTTTGTTTAACGTTGGCAGTTTCCTTGCCTTCCTGCAGTGCTTTTACGAGAGTACTAGATTGGTCATCCTTAAACATGAACACATCTAATAACTTTTTATTGATAACGTCTTGAAAATCCATTGATTCCATTTGCATCATTTTTTTATTATAAATAATAGACCTGCCTGTTTCGTCTACGGCATGTACACCGACATCGACCTCGTCTAATATCCGTTTATATATCCGATTTAAATATTGTAAGTAGTGGATGGCCTGATTCTTACTTTCCATGATGACTTCATTCCTTTGTTTAATCCTTTATGCACCTATTTAATCAAAAAAAACGTATAAATGCAAAATAATTTTGCGTTATGGTAAAAATAATGCAGGTTTATGCAAAAAATAATGGCGGGCGTTTAATCAAGAACCCCATAAAACCGCAAAAATAATGTTGGCACGGAACTTGCATATTGTTTTAATGGAACAATAAAAGGGGGTAAAAAAATGCAAGCGTATACACATGAACCATTTACTAATTTTGCAGATGAGAAAAATTTGAAAGCTTTTGAAGAGGCACTAGCATATGTCCAATCCCAGTTAGGAACTCATTACCCAGTGGTCATTGGCGGAGAAAAGCTTACGACGGAAGAAAAAATCGTTTCTATTAATCCGGCTAATAAAGAAGAGGTCATCGGCAGCGTTTCAATGGCCAATCAAGAATTAGCGGAAAAAGCGATGACTGCGGCATTGACGGCCTTTGAATCATGGAAAACATGGAAACCGGAGCACCGAGCCAATATCTTATTCCGTGCTGCTGCTATCTTGCGCCGCCGAAAGCACGAATTTTCTAGTTATCTAGTAAAAGAAGCTGGAAAGCCGTGGAAAGAAGCGGATGCTGATACTGCTGAAGCGATTGACTTCATTGAGTACTATGGCAGACAAATGTTGAAAATCAAAGAAGGTGTACCAGTCCAAAGCCGCGCCGGCGAGTATAACCAATTTAGCTATATTCCATTAGGAGTTGGGATCATTATTTCACCATTTAATTTCCCATTAGCGATTATGGCAGGTACAACAGTGGCAGCGATTGTTTCCGGTAATACCGTTCTATTAAAGCCTGCAAACTCTACGCCAATTGTTGCTGCAAAATTTGTTGAGTTAATGCATGAAGCAGGGCTGCCAAGTGGAGTATTAAACTTTGTCCCAGGCAGTGGCGCACAAATTGGTGACTATCTTGTAGATCATCCGAAAACACGTTTTGTATCCTTCACAGGTTCACGTGAAGTGGGATGCCGAATTTATGAGCGCGCTGCAAAGGTAAATCCAGGACAAATTTGGTTAAAACGCGTAATTGCAGAAATGGGCGGAAAAGACACTGTGGTTGTAGATAATGATGCTGATTTGGATTTAGCCGCAGCTTCCATTGTTTATTCTGCTTTCGGATTCTCAGGTCAAAAATGTTCTGCAGGCTCCCGTGCTGTGGTTCATCAGGATGTTTATGATGAAGTCCTCGAAAAAGCTGTTGCCTTAACGAAAACACTAAAACTAGGAAACCCGGAATCACTTGAAACTTATATGGGACCAGTAATTGATGAGAAATCGTTCAAGAAAATCATGAACTATATCGAAATTGGTAAGGAAGAAGGCAGGCTAATGACTGGTGGAGAAGGAGACGACTCAACTGGTTACTTCATTCAACCAACGATATTTGCGGATCTAGATGAAAATGCCCGCCTGATGCAGGAAGAAATTTTCGGGCCGGTTGTGACATTCTGCAAAGCACGTGATTTTGACCATATGATGCAAGTCGCCAATAATACGGACTATGGTTTAACAGGAGCCTTAATCTCAAACAACCGCGAACATATTGAAAGAGCTCGCGAAGAGTTCCATGTTGGAAACCTTTATTTTAACCGCACATGTACAGGGGCAATCGTTGGATATCAGCCATTTGGCGGATTCAATATGTCAGGCACAGATTCTAAAGCAGGCGGACCTGATTACTTACTTCTTCATATGCAGGCAAAAACAACATCTGAAATGCTATAAGGCATTTAAATAAGGAGGAAAAGATTATGAACGTAACAACAATAAAATCAACCACTATTATTGAGCAAACTCAAAAATTCGGTGCGAACAATTACCATCCGCTGCCAATCGTTATCGCCAAGGCAGAAGGTGTTTGGGTGGAAAATCCTGAAGGACATCGTTACATGGATATGCTTAGTGCCTATTCAGCGGTCAACCAGGGACACCGTCATCCTAAAATTATTCAAGCATTAAAAGACCAAGCAGATAAAGTGACCTTAACTTCCCGTGCCTTTCACAATGATCAGCTTGGACCATGGTATGAAAAAATTTGTAAGCTGACAAATAAAGATATGGCCCTTCCAATGAACACAGGAGCAGAAGCGGTTGAAACAGCACTAAAGGCTGCCCGCCGCTGGGGTTATGATGTGAAGGGAATTGCTGAAAATCAAGCTGAGATCATTGCTTGCATAGGAAACTTCCATGGCCGGACAATGGGAGCAGTTTCTTTATCCTCTGATCCTGAGTATAAACGCGGATTCGGACCAATGCTTCCAGGAATCAAATTAATTCCGTATGGTGACCTTGAAGCGTTAAAGGCAGCAATTACTCCAAATACAGCTGCGTTCTTAATGGAACCAATTCAAGGTGAAGCTGGAATTCTCTTACCGCCTGAAGGGTTTTTAAAGGCAGCATCAGACTTATGTAAAGAAAACAACGTCTTATTTATTGCTGATGAGATTCAAGTTGGGTTAGCTCGTACAGGAAAAATGTTTGCTTGTGATTGGGAAGAAGTAGAGCCAGATATGTTGATCTTAGGAAAAGCACTAGGAGGCGGCGTATTCCCAATTTCTTGTGTTGTTGCCAATTCTGATGTGTTAGGTGTATTTAATCCAGGTTCACACGGATCAACATTTGGCGGAAATCCGCTTGCTTGTGCTGTATCCCTGGCAGCATTAGATGTTATTGAAGAAGAAAAATTGGCGGAACGCTCTTTAGAACTAGGAAAATACTTCCTTGACCAATTAAAAACAATTAACAATCCGATGATTAAAGAAGTACGAGGCAAAGGCTTGTTTATCGGTGTTGAATTAACAGAAGCAGCAAGACCATATTGCGAAAAATTAAAAGAAGAAGGCTTATTATGTAAAGAAACACATGATACAGTGATTCGCTTTGCACCGCCGCTAATCATTTCAAAAGAAGAAATCGACTGGGCCATTGCAAAAATTCAAGCAGTATTATCGTAGTAACATTCAACAGGCTGATGTTAAAAGCCATTGGTGATTGAAGCGGAAATCAACAAACAAGTTTAACAGAAAACATATTTTATAATACGACGGGGTGCCGAAATGTCTGCTAACAAAGTGGTAGATGAAATTACGAAAGAACAGCAAAAAGAGCAAGAATCATTAAATTTATTTTTTTCAACACAAACAGTCATTCAAAAAGCGCTGAATAAATTAGGCTATGCAAACGAAATGTATGAATTATTGAAAGAACCAATTCGTATGCTAACAGTTCGAATTCCAGTGCGAATGGATGACGGTTCGGTCAAAATTTTTACAGGGTATCGCTCCCAGCATAACGATGCGGTAGGACCAACAAAAGGCGGCGTCCGCTTTCATCCTGAGGTAGACGAAGAGGAAGTAAAAGCCTTGTCGATTTGGATGAGCTTAAAGTGCGGAATTACAGATCTTCCATATGGCGGAGGTAAAGGCGGCATAATTTGCGACCCGCGTAAGATGTCTTTTAGAGAGCTTGAAAGATTAAGCCGCGGATACGTTCGTGCCATCAGCCAAATTGTGGGACCAACAAAAGATATTCCAGCTCCAGATGTTTACACAAATTCGCAGATAATGGCCTGGATGATGGATGAGTACAGCCGTTTACGGGAGTTTGATTCACCAGGATTTATTACTGGAAAACCGATCGTATTAGGCGGATCGCAAGGTCGTGAAACTGCGACTGCCCAAGGCGTAACCATTTGTATTGAAGAAGCAGTTAAGAAAAAAGGTATCGAGTTACAAGGGGCGCGCGTCGTTATTCAGGGATTTGGAAATGCCGGAAGCTTCTTAGCTAAATTTATGCATGATGCCGGTGCAAAAGTTGTCGCTGTTTCTGACGTATATGGCGGTGTTTACGATCCGAACGGACTAGATATTGATTACTTGCTCGAAAGAAGAGACAGTTTCGGCTCTTTCTCACAATTATTTAAAAATACGATTACGAATAAAGAACTGCTTGAACTAGACTGTGATATCCTTGTTCCTGCTGCCATTTCCAACCAAATTACGGCGGAAAATGCAGCAAATATTAAGGCCTCCATCGTTGTTGAAGCGGCAAATGGGCCAACCACACTTGAGGCAACAACAATCCTGACAGAACGCGGTGTCCTACTCGTTCCGGATATTTTAGCAAGTGCCGGCGGTGTAACAGTCTCCTATTTTGAATGGGTGCAAAATAATCAAGGCTACTATTGGTCAGAAGAAGAAGTAAATGAAAAACTGGCAAAGGTAATGGTTGGTTCATTTGAAAATATTTATCAAACAGCTGAAACACACCAAGTAGATATGCGTTTAGCAGCCTATATGGTTGGTATTAAAAAAGTGGCCGAGGCATCAAGATTCCGCGGCTGGGTATAAAACCTCAAAATAAATGGTAACTCATCTTTCACCTATATAAGAATCCGCTATGACTGTAACGAAATCAAAATAGGAGTGAAGAAATTGCAAAAGGTAAAGGAAACTATTTACAGTCCTTGTTCCGGCACCGTAGAAAAAGTTTTAACTAAGGAAAACAACCATGTTTATGAGTGGGAAAAATTATTCCAAATTAAAACCCATAACGGTAAGATTGAAGAGATTTCGATTGGCATAAGCGGTCATATTACATCACTGCATGTAAAGAAGGGCCAAAGAGTTACCAAAGAAACTTCTCTAGCTATTATTCAAGATGATTTACTAATTACAGGCAGTGATTAAAAATCATACTCTTCCCATTTTAATGGGAAGAGTATTTTTGCGTTTAAAGTGCAAAATATTTTTCAAATATGCAAAATAAATTGGCGGATTTGTTCGAAAAATATTCACAAATTAGGATTTTAAAAGTTGGCATAAAAATTGCATTTATAAATAGTAGAAATAGTGATAAATTTAGAAAGATTTGGCGGTTGATAAATTTCGACAAATATTTTAATCTTTCATTTGTGCCAAGAAGGTAAAATACTTTCTTCTAACAAAAATTATCCTATTTTAACATTACTCGTCTTAAATTTGAAAGCGCATTCTTCATCAAGGGAACAAGGGGGAAATTTAATGAATTTACCGGGAAACAATGCATCAAATGAATTACAAAGAACGATGAAGTCCAGACATCTATTTATGATTTCGCTAGGAGGGGTTATTGGATCCGGTCTATTCCTTGGCTCAGGATATACAATTAGCCAAGCAGGACCAACCGGTGCCATTCTTTCCTATATTGTCGGGGGCTTAATTATGTTTTTGACCATGGTTTGTCTGGGTGAACTATCAGTAGCCATGCCAGTTTCAGGGTCCTTTCAAACGTATACGACCAAATTTATTGGACCGGGAACAGGGTTCGCACTTGGATGGCTCTATTGGCTCGGCTGGTCTGTTACGGTGGCGCTAGAATTATTATCTGCCGGTCAGCTCATGCAAAGATGGTTCCCTCATTCACCGATTTGGATTTGGTGTGCGATATTTGCGATTCTATTATTTGCACTTAATGCTCTTTCAGCAAAAGCGTTTGGTGAAGCAGAATTTTGGTTTTCCAGCATTAAAATTTTAGCCATAATTATGTTTATTGTTTTAGGCGGCGCTGCTATGTTCGGTCTAATTGACATGAAAGGCGGACATGCTGCACCATTTTTATCTAATTTTACAGCACATGGGATTATGCCGCACGGATTTACAGCACTAATCGTTACGATGATTGCGGTTAACTTCTCGTTCCAAGGTACTGAATTAATTGGTATTGCAGCAGGTGAAAGTGATGATCCGGAGAAAACCATTCCAAAATCAATTAGACAAACAGTTTGGCGGACACTGTTCTTCTTCGTTTTAGCGATCTTTGTTTTAGCTGGATTAATTCCGATGGAAAAAGCAGGTGTTGTCGAAAGTCCATTTGTTATCGTTTTTGATAGCATCGGAATTCCATATGCAGCAGATATTATGAACTTTGTTATTCTTACAGCACTTCTTTCAGTTGCGAATTCTGGTCTTTATGCAGCTACACGTATGCTTTATGCGATGTCTAAAGAAAAAATGACCAGTCCAAAACTTACAAAAGTAAACAAAAGTGGAGTTCCTATTAACGCTTTATTTTTTACAATCGGTATTGCACTATTATCCTTACTTTCAGGATTTTTTGCAGAAGAAACAGTCTTTATGTGGCTTCTCTCCGTTGCAGGATTAGGGGCACAAGTCGGATGGATTTCCATCACAGCCTCACAAATTGCTTTCCGTAGAAAGTTTATTCGCGAAGGCGGTAAAGTGGAAGATCTTAAATTTAAGACACCTTTATTTCCACTTCTTCCGATTATTGCATTAGTCTTAAACGTTTCCGTTCTTGTTAGTTTAGCGTTTGACCCAGACCAAAGGCTGGCACTATATCTTGGAGTTCCATTTGTGGCTGCATGTTACCTGATCTATCATTTTAAAATTAAAAAGAACCGTGATCAGGACGGAACCGAAGAACAAGAACTTCAGCTTCAGGACAACAAAAAAATGATTATTTAATATCGTAAAAACGCTTGGGATGTAAATTCCAAGCGTTTTTTGGGATATTCCTGTCCAAACTTCAAACAATAAAATCGAGGTGATAGAAATGGGAAATTGGAATGAACAGGCTGCTCCAAATAATAACCTGCCGCCAAAAACGATTCGGTCATCAGAAATGTTGTTGGGGGACAAAGCAAATCATGCGTTCAAAGAGGTATTATCAGATGGCGGTGAAAGAGACCAGTTCATTAAGCGCCAAAAAAACGACCTAAAAATGAAATAATAGAAAAAATCAGTGACGATTGAAAACTTCGTCACTATTTTTCTTTACAAATGAATTAGAACGATGTAGAATTTCTATGTACCTAATATTTCTAGGTAGGTGAGAAAATGTTTAACCGCGAATTAGTGAAAGGCAGCACCTCGTTAATTTTATTGCAATTATTAAATGAGCGCGATATGTACGGCTATGAATTAGTGAAAGAGCTGGAACAGCGCAGCGATAATGGCTTGAGCGTGAAAGAAGGGACCTTATATCCGGCCTTGCACAAGCTAGAGAAGCAGGATTATATTGAATGCTACTGGCAGGAGCAGGAAAAAGGTCCAGCACGTAAATATTATCGGATTACAAATGCCGGTAGAGAACTGTTAGATGAGAAAACTCGCGAATGGCAGGATTTTGTTCAAGTAATGAATAAAGTAATTGGGAGATCGAAGCATGGAACGGTCAAAGAATAGGTTTCTTGAAGAATTATCAATGGGATTGATAAACCATAAAGAAAAAGAGAATATTCTTCTTGAATATGAATCCCATATTGAAGAAATCCTGATTGAATCCTATGATTGTCATACTGAAGCTGAAATCTATGATAGAATCGTCTCCCGTTTGGGCAGTCCGGCTGAGATTTCTGGCTTGTGGAACGAGGAGCTATCGGTTACACCTAGTAATATGAAATGGCTGTTCATCCTGTTAAATATTATCTTTTTCGGTGGAGGAAGTATAATAACGTTAGCCCATAATCTTTATCAATGGGAATGGCTGTCTGTCCTTTGGCAACATTTAACCTCTATTCCTATTCTAATTGCCATTCTATACATGTTTTTTTGGGCATTGCTCGGATATGAAATCGGCAAAGGTTTTGGTCATAGGGGGAAAACCCTTTTAAGAAAAACATTCTTGCTTTCTCTAATCCCTAACTTATTGTTAATGGTTCTGACAGTATTTGAAATCATACCTCATTCCTGGTTTGCACCTTTATTAACGAAAACATTTATTTTTGCTTGTATCATTTTGACCATTTTTCTTTATCCAATTAGCTGGTTTGGCTACCGCTGGGGAAGGAAAGCATCGATATAAGCAGTTTTTTTTGAATATATACCTAGTAAAACTATATATATAGAAATTCTACATAAAAGAGGGATGACGTTGGAAAAGAAAATTAGTAAATCAGATTGGCTTTTTTTGGGTTTTTGCTTACTGCTTGGTATTTTAGGGGAAGAATCCTTTTTTCGGGGTAAAATTGGAATTTCTTATTTTGTATTTATTTCAGGTTTTTACGCGGTATTTTTTTGGCGTTACCGCCGATACACTTTTTCCCATCAAAGAATGGGCTATCTGATCCTTTGTTGTATCTGGCTCTTGTCTGCAAGCTTTTTCTTGAATGACAACGAAGTTACTTATGGACTCAATATTATAGCTATTCCTTCCTTGGTCATCTTTCATCTTGTTTTAGTCACCAGCCCGAAACATATGAAGTGGAATCAACTTGGGATGTTTCCCTATTTATTTTCCATGCTTCTAGATTCAGTAAAATATAATGCCGCTTTTTCTGGTGTATTTGCAAAGGGATTGAAACAAGGTGTTGACGAGAGGAAGACCGTCATATGGAAAAAAGTATTAATTGGATTGGTCATTTCACTGCCTGTTTTAATTATCGTACTTAATTTACTCATGTCGGCAGATGCGCAGTTTAAACGGATGATAGGCGGAATACCGGAGTGGTTTAACGTCATCGATTTGCAAAGTATTTTTAGGGTTGTAATTATTCTCTTCTATACCGCGGGCTTTTTTGGATTCATGCAGATCCTTTTTAAAAAACAAATAAAAGTTATCAAACAGACCGCTAATGTTCAAGGTTCTAAGCTTGATTCGATTATTACCATAACGATTTTAATTGTAATCAATGCGGTATATTTATTATTTACGATGGTTCAGTTTAAATATTTCTTCAGCGGTTCTTTGCAAGGGGATTATACGTACGCAGAGTACGCACGAAAAGGCTTCTTTGAGCTATTGTTTGTAACGATGATAAATTTGTCGATTACAGTAGTAGTACTGACTGTCGTTAATCATGGGACTAATTTTGTAAAGCGGTTCATGCAAATTTTACTTACAATTTTGGTATTGGCTAGTTTTGTTATGCTCATATCTGCTTTTATGCGTTTAGGCATGTACGAAGACGCATATGGATTCACCTTTACAAGGATACTTGCCCATTCGTTCATGATATTCCTTGTTGTCATTTTCATGTATACATTGGTAAAGGTCTGGGTTGAAAAACTGTCATTGTTTCATTTTTACTTTATTTCATCTTTAATTTATTTCACATCCATCACAGTAATAGACTTAGATAAAATGGTGGTGAAGGAGAATATGATCGCTACACGGAAAGCGGGAAGATCGATATTTACTATCTAAACAACCTATCCTACACAGGTGTGATTGGATTAATTGACCTTTATGAAAGGGATAAATCAATAAATGGGTTAGATGGAATATTGATTAAACGGAAGCAGCAGGCCCTAACAGAAAATAACCCTTGGCAGTCCTATAATTTAAAAAGAGAGCAGGCTTTTGCAAAACTTAAAAAGCTTGATTTGAACTAGAAAAAAAGCATGCAAAAAAAATTTGCATGCTTTTCTTTTTTTGGTGTAACTTTTTCATAAATATTTCGTCTATCTAAATTGCAAATATTTTAAAAAGTTGATTTTTGTGAGGGGATGAAATGAAACGTTTTATACGTAATATTATTCGACTTGTTTTGATTATTGCCGGGTTCCTATTTATTTTTAAACTTCCATTCTTATTAGGAATTGGAAAAGATCATGTTGTGTTTAATTTTAAAGCATTTTTTGGGGGTGTGAAGTCAGATTTTCAATCTTTATTTCGAATAAAAGATGCTGCCTATCTGTCGTTTTTTAAGCAATTGAACATTGCGGAAAGTTATCAGTATTCAATTACGATTCTATTTTTTAGTTTAATCTTTATTATTTTCATGGGTTTGGTATTTGCAGTTTTGGTTATGCTCGCACCAGAGAAGCTGAGAAATAATTTAAAAAGTGGTATTAACTTTTTTGAAGCAGTTCCAGATTTATTAGTGATTTTTTTATTTCAGTTTTTTGTCATAATGCTCTATAAAAAAACAGGCATTAAATTTTTACAGTTATATGGTGTTTTTGGTGCAAAGCCGTACTTTGTCCCAATCATGACAGTCTCCTTCCTGCCTTTATTTTTATTGATTCAGTTTTTAATTAAGGTAATAACCGATGAACAAACCCAACAATATGTGCTCTATGCGAAAGCCAAAGGGATCAACCGCCTCAGGACTCTGCTTATACATATTATGAGAAACATTTTTCCACTTTCTGTATTACAGCTTAGGACCATTGTTTGGGTATTACTTTCTAATATTTATTTAGTTGAATATTTGTTTAATATAAATGGATTTACACAGCAATTTTTTAAAATCATTTCTATGGGAGGAGATTTCGTCTCGCTCGTAGTCTGTTTGTTATTGTTTTCGCTTCCATTGGTGGTCATTGAAGCGGCAGGCTGGACGATTTCAAAGTTAATAAGAGGGAAGGAGCGTGTAACGATATGAAGAAATATAAAAAAACAATCATCGGTTCTTCCTTACTACTTCTATTGTTATTAATGAGTATTTTCTATCCCGCCTATGGACCGAAAGATTATAATCATCAGGTTTTAGTTAAAAATGAACAGGGCCAGATCATTGGCAGGGCTCCGTTTCCACCTTCCAAAAAGCATATACTTGGAACCAATCGAAATGGTGAAGATATCCATTGGCTTTTGCTATATGGAGCAAAATTCACGCTTATTTCTACATTTGGAGTCGCCATATTAAGGGTAATAATTGGTGGATTATTGGGGATTTTTCTATCAATCTGGACCCCGTTTTTAAAAAGTTATGTGAAGGACTTTTTCCTGCCCTTCCGTTATATCCCTCTAATTCTAATAGGTATTATTTTAATGATTCCGATTGTCGGAGATTTTAATGATGTAGCCATCTCATCGATTGTAACCTATCAAATTATTATTCTCGTTTTTATTGGGGTCCCATCTGTAACAATATTCGCATCAGATGTAACGGATGAGTTATTAAAAACATCCTTCGTTCAAAGTTCAATTTTGATGGGTGCTGGTAAATTTCATCTTATAAGAAGACAATTGCTGCCCTATTTACGTTCTTACAGCGTTTTATTTACCGTTCAGCAGCTGATCAGTACGCTTCAGATAACGATGCAGCTTGGGCTGTTTGGTATGTTTCTTGGCGGAAGGAATAGGGCGGGGATCTTTGGAATTGATGACCCAGATAATCCACCGCCACATCCGGCAACAATCACTAATGAATGGGCAGGATTAATCGGCCAGAATTTTAATGAATTTTTGCTTGCTCCCTGGACGATCTTTTGTCCTGTGATAGGGTTTTTTATTGTCATTGCTATTGTTAATATGATTAAAAAAGAATTAGAAGAAAACATGAATGGCCTGCAAGTTGTGAAAAAGAAAGAAAAGAAGAAAAAATTATCTAAAGTTGAAGGCAATATATTTGTAAAACGTGGACTATTTGAGTTTGTCCGTAAGCTTTAGAAGTGAAATGGAAAAATAAATACTAAAAAGTAGATTATAAGAATAATTTTTAAAATAATAAGGGAGTGATATACATGGATCGAAAAGAGGTCATCCTCGAGCAGTTTTTATTAACTCATAACACAAATGGCTGGTTTGTATCCTTTCAAAGTGCTGCAGCAGGGCTTACCGATAAGCAGGCATTATGGAAAGGGGAGAAATCCGAAAACTCAATTTTGGAAATCCTCAGTCATTTGGTTTTTTGGAATGAACGTTATTTAAATCGGTTTAAAGGGATCCCGATTCCTGAAATGGAAGGGGATAATGATTCTACTTTCACTAATGTGCTAGACTGGACCGAGGCTGTCGAGAGGTTTAATTGTGTCATGACTGATTGGTATAATGCGGTTCGTGAATGTGAGGATACGAAATTAAATCAGCCCGTTAATCCAGACACGAATCATCCGTGGATTGAGACCTTAACTAGTATCACACTTCACAATGCCTATCATATTGGCCAAATCGTTACCATTCGTAAAATGCAGGGGTCTTGGGATAAAGAACAAGGTGTAAGTTAAACTGGATAGTGTAAAAAAACCGGACCTCGGTCCGGTTTTTCTATTGAGAAAGGAGGAATTCTACAAAAATTAATGTGTATTCTACAAGAAAATAGAGGGATTCTACAATATTTTAAGAGCATTCTTCAAATTATTAGGAGTATTCTACAAAACGAAGAGGGCTTACTCCAAAATTAAAAGGTATTCTTCAAAAAATTAGATAGATTCTACAAATATGAGTGGATATTCTACAAAAATAAAGCGGTATTCTACAATTTTGACTACTAACGAAGCACACAAAAAAAGCAGGATCTAGGATCCTGCTCAAACTTATTATTAGTCACCATTAAACATATCAAAGAGCCCTTTAGCAATGCTGCCTTCGTCTTTTCCACCGCCGCGGGAAGGAGCTGCAGCAAATACTCGGCTGGCAAGACGGCTGAATGGCAGTGATTGAATCCAAACAGACCCTGGACCACGCAATGTAGCGAAGAATAATCCTTCACCGCCAAACAAGGCAGTCTTAACGCCTTTAACAAATTCAATATCATAACCCACACTGCTGGTCATTGCTACTAAACAACCAGTATCAACCCTTAGGGTTTGGCCGGGTAGGAGGTCTTTTTTAATAATGGTTCCGCCTGCGTGAACGAATGCCAGCCCGTCACCTTCAAGCTTTTGCATAATAAACCCTTCCCCGCCGAAAAAGCCTGCGCCAATTTTTCGCTGGAATTCTATTCCAACCTGAACGCCTTTTGCCGCTGCCAGGAAAGCATCCTTTTGACATATGATTTTTCCGCCATGTTGGCCTAAATCCATTGGAATGATTTTACCAGGGTATGGCGAGGCAAAGGAAACCCGCTTTTTTCCTGCTCCGGCATTAGTAAAGGTAGTCATAAACAAGCTTTCACCTGTAAGAACACGTTTACCTGCACTAAATAGTTTTCCCATCAGGCCGCCGCCGCCGCCTCCAGATCCATCACCAAAAATGGTCTCCATATGTATGTCATCTTCCATCATCATGAAGCTTCCCGCTTCTGCTACAACCGTTTCATGAGGATCAAGTTCTATTTCCACGAACTGCATATCATCGCCATAAATCTTGTAATCGATTTCGTGATTGTTCATAATATTCCCTCCAAATTTTAAAATGTCCACCTACTTACATTATAAAAAATTTAGGAAAAATATACTATTTCTAAATGAAGATAAAATAAAAAGACGTCTGTCAAAAACAGACGTCTTTCGCGTATTGAGGCGAAAAACCACACTCCACATTGTGTGTTCCTAAAAGGAATGTTTTTCGGCTTACACAATTCAGCTCATCGCTTAATCATCTTAACATTTATGGACCAGAGAACACAAGCAAAAAATTTTGGTTTATTTTTCAAACAAAAACTCTTGCTAGTATATGTGAATTATTTTATATTCAAATAATCAGATATACAAAAATAAAAAGATAAGAAGGGTTCATATGTTTAGTGAAAATAGGTTCCATCAATATTCATTAAAAAGCGTGCCAAAGGATTTGCTTTCAGGTTTGATTGTCGGGGTTATCGCAATTCCACTTGGTATGGCGTTTGCCATTGCTTCAGGGGTGAAGCCTGAGTATGGAATCTATACGACGATTGTTGCAGGGATTCTCATCTCTCTGCTTGGAGGATCGAAATATCAAATTGGCGGTCCTACCGGTGCATTTATTCCAATTTTATTCGGAGTGGTAGTGACATACGGTTATGAAAATCTCATGATTGCTGGGTTTATGGCCGGAGTTATTCTTCTCTTGATGGGAGTTCTGAAGCTTGGTTCACTCATTAAATATATCCCTAGACCAGTAACAATCGGGTTTACTGCAGGGATTGCAGTAACGATTTTCACTGGACAATTAGCTAGTTTCTTAGGTTTAGAGGGAATCAAGAAGCATGAGGAATTTATACGCAACATTGAAGAAATCATTGTCCATCTTAACTCAACGAATGTTTTTAGTATTATCACAGCACTCATATGTTTAATAACGGTTATTTTTACACCAAAAATTGCACCAAAAGTTCCAGGTCCGCTTATTGGCTTAATTGTATCCACACTTGCAGCAACCTTGTTTTATCCCTCACAAGTCGCAACCATTGGAACGGCATATGGAGAAATTCCAAGTACACTGCCTGCACTCCATATACCGAACCTGAATCTTGAGCAAGTTATGAAATTATTGAAGCCCGCCTTTATCATTGCGATGCTTGGCGGAATAGAATCACTTCTGTCTGCTGTTGTGGCCGATGGGATGACAAATAGCCGGCATAATAGTAATAAGGAATTAATCGGGCAGGGAATCGCAAATATGATCACCCCATTATTCGGCGGTATTCCTGCAACTGGAGCGATTGCCCGGACAGCTACAAATATTAAAAATGGTGCTGTTTCGCCATTTTCAGGGATCATCCATGGGATTGTTGTTCTGCTTGTGCTGCTGTTTTTTGCACCATACGCTTCATACATCCCACTTGCCAGCATGGCACCTATTTTGATGGTCGTCGCCTGGAATATGAGTGAAAGGAAGGTATTTGCTCATATTTTAAAAACAAAATCGACAGATTCACTAGTACTCTTCGTTACGTTTTTATTGACCGTTTTTGTGAATTTGACAACCGCTGTTGAGGTAGGGCTTGTCATGTCAGCCCTTTTGTTCACTAAACGGATGAGCGACCTAATGGTCACGGCGAAGGCCTTGCCAAATCGAAAGCATAAAAATGAAAAAGTAGAGACTGGCATGGTCACTGATACACATGACTGTCCGCAAATCAGCATCTTTAATGTCGAAGGTCCTTTATTCTTCGGGGCAGCCGAAACATTTGAAAAAACCATCATGAGCACAATAAACTACCGCCCCAAAATTTTATTGCTGCGAATGAGCAGGGTCCCGTTGATGGATACAACAGGTGAAGCGAATTTATCTAGTATTGTTCATCATTTTTCGAAAAATGGTATAGTATTGATATCAGGCTTAAATGCCCAGCCGGAAAGCGTACTTAAGAGAACTGGATTGTATCAAACGATTGGCGGGGAGCATTTTTTCGAACATACTGGAGAAGCCATTCAATTTGCCCTGGAGCAAATTAATAAAAATAAATGCCTTGGCTGTAAGCATTTTGCATTCAGGGAATGTAAGAAGCTATCTGCCACTGAGGCGGTAGAAGGTAGGAAGGGACTAACTGCTACCATCTAATAATAATTAGGAGTGGAAGAATTGAATCTTGAAATGCAGCAGTTTAAAGCGGATTTTTTTAAAGCACTGGCGCATCCTTTGAGAATCCGCATTTTGGAGCTTTTAGCAGAAGGTGATAAAAACGTCAACGAAATCCAAACTCTGGTTGGCAGTGAAGGCTCTGCTGTCTCCCAACAGCTTACGATCTTGAGAGCCAAAAATATTGTTACAGGAACTAAAGAGGGAAATAAGGTCATTTACACACTGAAGGACCCGATGATTATTGAACTGTTGGCTGTTGCCAGACAAATCTTTAATAATCATCTTGTTGATACCATTACAATATTGGATAAATTTAAAGAAGAAGATGAAGAAGAAACTATGGTGCCGAAGAATTAAAATCTTCGGTCTTTTAGTGAACAACAGAAAGCGATTACAAATACTTTTCGACAAAATTCTCCGCAGTCATTGTCTGGCTTTGTACATTTACCAATTTAATAGTCATATTCCAAACAGAAATTGGCAGATATGTAGAATCGTGTTGGTTTATGTCAACGTTACATTTCTTGACATATAAGCCTAAAAGCGTTATATTTTAAACAGCCGTTGCACGAGATTAGATTTATGTTACAAGCTTGTTCAAAGTTTTAACCGATGTTTGGATGAGGAACTGAAGTAAAGCTATCACGTTGTAATTTGGTGAATTTTACACATGGCTTGTATGCAAGCCAATAGGAGGATTTTTTTACATGAAAAACGGTAAAGTAAAATGGTTTAATTCAGAAAAAGGTTTCGGTTTCATCGAAGCAGAAGACGGAAACGATGTATTCGTTCACTATTCTGCAATCCAATCTGAAGGTTTCAAAACTTTAGAAGAAGGTCAAGAAGTTTCTTTCGAAGTAGTTGAAGGAGCTCGTGGACCACAAGCTGCTAACGTAACTAAGAAGTAATTTAAAAAAACCAATTATAACAGTCCGGTAAATTGCCGGGCTGTTTTTTATTTTACAAAAAAATCATCCTTAATTCCAGTATATTGCCAGCATTTCCAAGACCTTAATGAATGGTATTTTGCTATAATAGAAGCATTGAGAAAAAATGCAGTGGGGTGAAGCAAATGAAATTTATCCATACAGCCGATTGGCATTTAGGCAAACTGGTCCATGGTGTTTATATGACAGAAAACCAGCGGGAAGCACTTGAACAATTTATAGAAATTGTCGCCGAGGAAAAGCCTGATGCTGTGGTCATCGCTGGCGATTTATACGATCGTTCCGTTCCGCCAACCGATGCCGTTGAGTTACTTGATGAAATTCTTTTTAAAATTAACGTTGAATTAAAAACGCCTGTCGTGGCCATTGCCGGAAATCACGATAGTGCTGAAAGACTTTCTTTTGGCAGCTCGTGGTACAAGCATAGCCAATTCTATTTATCTGGCAAGTTAACAAACAGCTTCAAACCCTTCCAAATCAATGGGGTTAACTTTTATCTCGTTCCTTATGCGGAACCAGGTGTTGTAAGACAGCTTCTTAGCGATGACTCCATCCATTCCCATCAGGATGCGATGAAAGCCCTTATTGGCAAAATGGAAGAAACGCTAAATCCGAATGAACCCAATGTCTTGGTCGGTCATGCCTTTGTTCTGGGAGGACAAACCTCAGACTCCGAACGGATTTTGTCCGTTGGGGGCTCTGGATGTGTCGGTGCTGAACTGTTTGAACCATTCTCATATACCGCACTTGGCCACTTACACAGTCCTGATGCTATTAAACACAACAAAGTGAAATATTCTGGATCCCTTTTAAAATACTCTTTTTCCGAATCCAAACAGAACAAGTCTATTTCAATCATTGAGATGGATGATAAAGGTAACTTTACTCATCGTTACCGTTCCCTCACACCAAAACATGATATGCGGGAACTGCAAGGACATTTAGAAGAACTACTCGATCCGCACTTTTATGAAAAAGAACGAATTCATGACTATTTAAAAATCACCCTGCTTGATGAAGGGGCCTTAATTGACCCGATTAATAAACTGCGTCAGGTTTATCCAAATGTTCTGCACCTCGAGCGGAAAATTGATGTTACTGATTTAAAGAAAAAGCAATCTTTCAATGCTGTCAGAAGTGAGAAAAAATCAGAGATTGAGTTATTTGAGCAATTTTATACGGAAATGACCACGTCCGAATTTACCCAAGATAAAAAGGATGCAATGGTTGGGGTTATTGAACAAGTGCTAAAGGGGGAAATGGCGAAATGAGACCATTAAAACTGACGATGCAAGCGTTTGGCCCTTATGCAGGAAATGAGACGATTGACTTTTCCAAACTGGGAAATCGGACGATGTTTGTGATTTCTGGAAAAACGGGTGCAGGTAAAACAACGATCTTCGACGCTATTAGTTATGCCATTTATGGCAAAGCGAGCGGGGAGGATAGGAACGGCCCTGAGTTAAGAAGTCAATTTGCCAAGGACGATCTTTTAACTGAGGTCTCTTTAGATTTTTCCCTTCGAAACAAGGTATATTCTATCACCAGGTCGCCTCAACAGCAAAAGAAAAAAGACAAAGGGGAAGGATTTACATCAATTGGTGCAAAAGCCGAGCTTTTTGTGTTGGATGAGTCAGGTGAGAAGAAGCTGCTCGCTTCTAAAATCACCGATGTGGAAGAGAAAATTAAAGAAATTATGCTGATTGATGCGAATCAATTCCGGCAAATCTTAATGATACCCCAAGGCGAATTCCGCAAGCTATTAACATCTGACAGTAAAGATAAAGAAGTCATTTTACAAAGGCTTTTTCATACCCAATTTTATAAAATGGTCGAAGAAAAGCTGAAGGATGAGGCTACAGAGCTGAAAAGGTCTGTTGGAGATCAAGTTCAAGCGAGGAATGAAGCGATTCGCCGTATTCATGCTGTCGTAAATGAAGAGTTGCGTGAATTCTTGGAAGCAGACAGCGTAAACGATACAATTATCATGCCTCTTCTGCAAGGAGAAATAGCAGGATTAGGAGAAAAGCTCGAACAGCTGGACCTTCAATTGAAAGATAAGGCCCAGGAGCAGGACAAGCTGAAGAATCAGCTTTTCGAAGCCGAAGCCATCCTAAAACAATTGCAAACGAAAGAGGAATTGAAGGTGCAGCGAGGCACGCTGATTTCTCAAGAGGAATTGTTCACAGAAAAAGAAAAGCAGGTTCAAAGGGCCCAAAAGGCCGCCGTTTTAGCCGAGCAAGAAGCGCTATGTCATCGGTTGAAAAAAGAAGAAGACCAGCTTGGAGCAAATGTCCAATCAATAAAGATCGATATTGAAAAATTACAAGTGCTGCTTACCCAATATGAAGGGCAGCTTCAAAAAGAGATGGATCGTGAAGGAGAGCGTAAGTCCGCGCTTGACGAAGTTAATCGACTCTTGAATATGAAAGAGGATGTCTATTCATTTGCCGCTTTGGTTAAAGAGGCTTCTAGGGTGGAAGCGTTATTAAAAAATGCCCAGGACAAACATCGTCATTCCGAACAAACACTATTACAATTAGATGAACGACTTAAATTTTTACAGCAGCAAAGTTCGGAAATCGAAAAGGGAAAGTTTGCTTTCCTAGAAAATGAGGGGAAGGTAGAAAAGCTTGATGCCGAGTTAGAGCGTCTAGAAAAATATCAAACATTTCATATTCGCCATCAAAATGCGGTGCAAAATCTTAAACACATAACGGGACGGTATGAAAATACAGCTGCAAGCTTAGCAGATGCGAAGTCGCTTGTGGAAGTGTTAGAGAATAAATGGCTTCATGGCCAGGCATCACTTTTAGCAGCAAGGCTTCAAACAGGTGATGCCTGTCCTGTGTGCGGTTCTGAGCACCATCCTGCACCGGCCTTTAATCAAAATGACACAATTCCAACGGAACAGGATATGAAGGCTGCGAAAGAAAAAGCTGCCCTTTGGGAAAAAGAAAAGTCTACTGATGAGGCCGCCCTTTACCAGAGTCAATCTGCCGAAAAGGTCCAAAGGGAAGCGTTGGATGAAATTTTGCAGGAAATTCGTATACAGCGGGTGGAATTTAAAGAAAGTGATTATTCATTAGTTAAGTCCGAAGTTGTCGCTGCGAAAAATAGTCTGATTCTTACACAAAGAGAATTATCTCAACAAATTGAACAGCTAGAGAAAGTGAAGACAGAGATAGAGAAAAGAGAAGCTCAAAAGCTAGTATTACAAAAAGAGATCCAGCAATTTGCTGGAGAAGTGACGGAATTAACGATTCAATTTACTGAAAAGAAAACAAATCTGACTAGATTGATGAATGTTATTCCAGAGAACCTTCGTTCAGAGGCCGAATATGAAAATGCCCTTGCAGTTGCACGTAAAAGTCATGAAAACTTGGTGAAACTACTGGAAGACGCGCAGCAGCGTTTGCAAACAGTAAAAGAAAAGCTTGCGGCTGAAACAGCCAGATTACAGAATGCAATGAAACACTTTGAAGAAAAGCAGGAAGAGCTCAATACAGAACGTGAAGTCTTCAAAAATAGACTTTCTGAACAGGGATTTGAAAATTTTGGAGTGTACCATGCTTCGAAACTAATTGATAATGAAATTCGCAGGCTTGAAAATGAAATCCGTGATTATCGTGAAGTGCTGCGTTCAGTAACAGATCGATTGAAGGAGTTAACGGAATTTTTGGCTGGTGTGAAAACACCAGATGTTGAAGGACTTAAGTCCGAGGTAAGCAAGATTGGCAATGAAATTGAAATTCTCTCAAATCAACGCACCGATCTTTTTGTGAAAAAACGGGATAATGAGGAAATCTTCAACCAGGTTGAACGTTTGAATGAAAAAATGAAGGTCCTTGAAGAACGGTACAAGCTGATCGGCCATCTTTCCGAGATTGCCAAAGGACAGAATAATTTCCGGATTACCTTTGAACGATATGTACTGGCGTCTTTCTTGGACGATATTCTTCGTGAAGCCAATGTACGGTTAAGGAAAATGACTTCTGGGCGCTTTCAGTTGTTAAGGAAAACAGACCGTTCAAAAGGGAATGCCCAAAGCGGTTTGGAATTGCTTGTTTTTGACCAATACACGGGGCAAGAGCGCCATGTTAAAACTTTATCCGGTGGTGAAAGCTTTAAGGCATCTTTATCCTTAGCGTTAGGTCTTGCCGATGTCGTTCAAAATTATGCGGGCGGCGTCTCCCTAGAAACGATGTTTATTGATGAAGGCTTCGGTACACTTGATCCTGAATCACTTGATCAGGCCATTGAAGCATTAATGGATATCCAAAGCAGCGGACGCTTGGTGGGCATCATCTCCCATGTCCCGGAATTAAAAGAACGAATAGATGTCAGACTGGAAGTTATTTCAGGCCAAACCGGAAGTACGACTGAATTTATGTTTACAAACTAATTTTAAGAAGCAGTGGATTTCACTTTCAGTGAAATCGCACTGCTTTTTTTTATTATTTTAGCTTTGTACCGAATTTTAAAGGGCTTTAAAGTTAGGAAACGGGTACTGAGCTTCAGCAAGAGTTGATAGACTAGTCAATTTAGATAGTGCACCAATTTTATTCCAAACTGCCATAACATTTGGATTTTGGTGTGCATTTTCAATCGCTTCCGTCGATTTCCACTCAGCTATTTCGATAATAGTACCATCTTCAGCTTGAAGCGTTAATAACTCACGGTCTGTTATTAATCCTTCTTCGCGTAATGTAGGGATATGTAGTTTCAAGACTTCCATCAATTCTTCCTCATTACCAGGCGTTGGCCGATAAAGGGCCATAAAAACTAACTCAGACATTCATTTTCCTCCTTTTATATTGTGATTAATTAACTATACCCAATTTTATAAAATAAATAAATTAACAATAATAATGAATACTTCCAAGTAGAGAGGTATTTTTGATAGAAACGTAGAAAGATATAAGTGGAATATTGCAATAATAAGGGAGAAAGCACCATGATTAAAGTGATAAATTTTCAAAATGATTATTCACTAAAAGAACTGTTTGACCTTCAAAGAGCTTCCTATCTTGTTGAAGCGGAGTTAATCAATTTTTTCGAAATACCGCCCTTAAAGGAGTCCTTGCAGGATCTAAAGGAGAGTGGGGAAACCTTTATTGGATATTTCGAAAATAGCGAGTTGACGGGGGCTATCTCTTACACTATTCAAGAGCAAGTGGTTACGATTTGCCGAATGGTTGTCCATCCAAACCATTTTCGAAAAGGGATCGCCCAAAAGCTTTTGACCTATGTTGAGAAAAATCATTCTGACTTACCGATATTTAATGTATCAACCGGGAAAGAAAACACGCCTGCCAAGAATCTTTATCTTAAAAATGGGTTTCAGGTAACGGGGGATATTGAGGTTGTACCTGGATTATTTATTAGCCATTTCGAAAAAAGAAAGGAAGAAATGCAATGACAGTTAAAGAAAAATCTACATTTACACACAAACAACTTGCCGTAAAATATTTTAATGCAACGTGGGATATCCTTGATCTTACAAAGAGAACGAGAGAAGAAGAGGAGAAAATGGTACATCTTGCACATTCATCCTTTTGGCATTGGACTCAGGTAGAGGACCATACCCCTAAAAATCTATCAATAGGTTACTGGCAGCTTTCACGAGTGTATGCAACCGTTGGTAACGGTGAAAGAGCACAATTTTATGCGGAACGCTGCTTGGATGTTAGTTTAGCGAATAAAATAGAACCCTTTTATGTAGGGTATGCATATGAAGCAATAGGACGGGCGAATGTCCTTTTAAATCAGCACGACCTAGCGAAAGAACACACGAAGCTAGCACAAGAATATGCAGAGCAAGTTCAAAACGAAAATGAAAAATCCATGCTGTTAAACGATTTGAAAACAATAAGAATTCAATAAAACAATTAAGGAGCCCAGAAATTGAGGCTCCTTAATTGTTAAAATTACTTGCTGCTGTAGAACTCCTTGACCTTTTTGATTTCGGATTCCAAATCTTCATCTAAATCAGCATAAAATAATACAGCGGCAAACTCTTCAGGAGTTAAAAATGCAGAGCCTGTTTCCATTTCTTTCAGGCGAATACCATTAGTGGTTTTCTCCAACTCGATAACTCCAAAACTATTTCCGGAATTTAACTTTGCTGTTTTGCTGCCGTTCTTATCAACAGTTACAACAATATTTCTATTACCTAATTGAACAGAATCAACTGTTTTAGTCATTAACTGCCGCACTTTTTCAAGGGAATTCAAAACATCATCTGCTAAATCAGAATGGTGCAGCAGGAGTGCTAAATGTTCAGACGAAATATGAGCAGAACCAAGCTCCATCTCTTTTAATCGAATTTCACCTTTTGAGGTTTTCTCAATTTCTAATACTTTAAAAGATAATCCAGAACTTAGACTGGCAACAACGTTTCCTTCTTTTGTTGCTTTCACATCGATTGTGTGGTCACCCATATGAATTCTTTGATTTTTACTAGTCATGAATATTCCCCTTTATTGAATTTTTTCTCAATCCCAAAAGAATAATATCAGTTTTTAGATTATTTGTGTTAAAAATTTAGACCAACTAAGAAATAATTTTTCAATTTAGAAACGATAAAGTATTTTTTTAAAAAAAGGAAACCATAGAAATACTGATGTCAGGAAAATGTTCAATTAAGGTGATTTGATGGTCATAACCTTTTATTTTGTCATTAGTTGGGTAATGATGGGGTTGTTCATTTTTAATCGTAAAAAAAGCTGGGGCACGAAAAAGGAAGTAGCTTTTCTTGTATTACTAAGCTGCCTCATTAATTCGCAGACCTATTTAGGCTTATTTGAGACCTTTAAATGGATGAAAACAACAATAGATCCAAAATTGTATATTGCCTTTCTCCTTTTTAGAAGTGTGTTTATACCTTTGTTTGTATCATTTTTCACACTTCTATTTTTTAACTGGCCAAACAATAAAAAGCTAATGTGCCTATTCATTTATTGTTTAATCATTTTAGGGCTTGATAAAGTAAGCCTCAGTTTTGAACTGTATAGGTTCAAGAAATGGAATCATTTTTTTACATTAGGGTATTATCTTCTATATTTGTTTTTTATGATTATAGCATTGAAGTGGTTTAAGCGGTTAGACGGGAAGAAGGTGGATTTAGGAGATGCTGTTAACAGAAAAAGGCTTTGGTTTAAATGATTACTTTGTGATTGCTGCGTTATTTTTCTCATGGATAATCTATTACTTTCTTCCAAAGATTTTTTCAAAACAATTTACTGTTCTTATCTTTTTATATAGCTTGACCATATCTGGTTTTTTTGATAATTCCTTCGGTGCAACTCCGTTTGATTTTTATGATATTATGGACGGACCTGCTTATACAGTCATGGATATACTGGTATATTTCCTATATCCGCCAGCCGGCTATGTTTTTTTGTTCCTCTATAAAAAACTTCGAATAAAAGATCAGCAACTTGTGTTATTCATCCTAATATTTACTGCCATTTCGGTTGGAATTGAATGGATTTATCATAAAATGGGCGTTTTTAAATACAAAGGTGGCTATAACATTATTTACTCCATCTGTATTTATTTGTTCGTCCAATCTATCTTGGTTTTATTATATCGATTTCTATATAATCACGGGGGTGAAAGAATTGCCACATCAAAAAGCAGGAATTGACGCAGGCGGGTCACTCGTGAAAATTTTTTATCAGGAAAATAATAAAAAACATTTTAAAAAGTATCCTATAAATCAATTAAATGAAGCCATTACATGGTTCAAAATAGCAGCTCCAAATGTAAGTGTCGGCTTAACGGGGGGAAAGGCCCATCTAGTTCAAAAAAATTATTTACATAATGCCGTCCTTATTCCTGAGTTTCAAGCTACCTGTGAGGGGGCAAGAATTTTAATGCTTGAGGAGGGGAAAAGCAGTAATCAACCTTTTTTAATCGTGAACATTGGAACGGGAACATCCTGGCATTTAGTAGTTGGAAAAAAGTATGAGCGAATCCTCGGCAGTGGAATTGGCGGAGGTACATTTGTCGGACTTGGCTCCATATTAACCAAAAAGGAAGATTTTCAGGATCTTATCAATCTTGCAAATAAAGGAGAAAAAGAGAATATCGATTTGCTGGTAAAAGATATTTATGAATCGGCCGAACCGCCAATTGATGGGCATTTAACTGCTGCTAACTTTGCAAAAGGATTTAAGGTAAAGCATTCAGATGCCGATCGAATGGCTGCTGTTACAAATATGATCGCAGAAACAATTGCCCTCCTAACGATGCAATCTGCAGCTATTCATCAGGTTAAAACAGTTGTCATAATTGGCAGCACCTTAATTGGAAATGAATCTTTAACATCCACACTAGAATACTATATGAAAAGATTTGAGCTAGTAGCCGTCTTTTTAGATAAAGGGGAATATTGCGGCGCTGTTGGGGCTTATGATTTTGTCTAAAAAAGTTCGCTTGAACAATGTTCCTTTTAAAGCTACAGTAAAGGGGAAGACCGATAAAGTAGGTGGCAAACTTGGAAAAACGATATTTTACGATTGGAATGGCAGGACATATTGACCATGGTAAAACCTCCCTAACAAAGGCACTTACCAATGTCGATACCGACCGTTTAAAAGAAGAAAAAGAAAGGCAAATCTCGATTGAACTGGGATTTGCTCCATTATATGAAGATAAAGAAATTCAGATATCTGTGATTGACGTTCCTGGTCATGAACGGTTTATTAGGCAAATGATTGCTGGGGTGGCTGGAATAGACATTGTCGTGCTGGTCGTTGCTGCTGATGAAGGAGTCATGCCGCAAACGCGGGAACATCTTGATATTTTAAAATTTTTGGGTGTGAAAAATGGTTTAATTGCGATTACGAAAATTGACCGAGTTGATGAGGAATTTATTGAACTTGTTAAGGATGATATTTTAGAAGAACTTACTGATACCGTTTTTGAGGATTCCCCCTTTGTGCTGGTGGACAGCCTTTCCCATAAGGGAATCAGTGAAATTAAAGAATTGATTATTCAGACATTAAAGGAACAAGAAATGCGGGATGCAAAAGGAGCTTTTCGCCTTCCGATTGACCAGGTGTTCACTGTAAAAGGGCAGGGAACCGTTGTCCGTGGAACGGTATATGAAGGGACAGTCGAGGAAGGGCAGACATTACTCATCATGCCAAAAGGGATAGAGGTTCGAAGCCGTCAAATACAAGTCCATCATAATCCAGCACAAAAAGCCTATGCAGGGCAAAGAGCGGCTATAAATCTCTCCGGTGTTTCTAAGGAAGACCTGGAGCGTGGGGATGTGCTGGTTTCTTCCGAACATTTCATCGTTACGAAAACTATTGATGTAGCTATTCGAATTGTTGATGAACTCGAGCATTTAGTTAAGCAGCGAATGCAGATTAAGCTGCATATTGGTACAGCGGAGGTTATGGGAAGAATTGTTTTCTTTGATCGAAATGAAATTAAAGAAGAAAATGGAGAAATCCTTTGCCAGCTAAGGCTTGAAGAAGAAATTCTCACAAAGCGGGGCGACCGTTTTATTTTACGCAGGCCAAGCCCGCAGGAAACCATTGGCGGCGGCTGGGTTATTGACCCCAGAGGCCAAAAATATCGCTTTGGGAATCAAACCATCGAAGAACTTGAAAAGAAAAAGGCAGGTTCTCCGAAAGAACGAATTACGGCTGCTTTATTCGAAGCGAAAAGCCTGCCGCTCACTGAGCTGATAAAGCGGACTGCACTTGTTGAAGCAACCTTAAACAATCATTTGGGTGATGAAGAATTTGTTTTATATAATGGAAAGGAATACTCTCTTCGACTAGTAATCAATTCAATTGAAGAAGATATTTTTGATAGATTGCAGGAGTTTCATCAAACTTATTCGATGAAACAGGGTTTAAATAAAGCAGAGCTGCTGCAATCCATGCAAAAAAGATTTCCTAAATCGCTGCTGGATTATGTGATCGAAAATGGAATCACAAATGGCATATTTAAGCGAAGAGGACAATTTGTTTCATTAGCTTCCTTTGTTCCTCATGTGACGAAAAGCTGGGCAAAGAGGACAGAAAATATGCTGTTGGAAATGAAAAGCGATGGATTAAAGGTTCGTTATGTAAAAGATTATTTTAATGCAGCGGGTATTCCTGAAAATATATTGCCGGATTTAAAACGGTTTCTAGCGGATGAAGCTTTGATAGTTCCATTGGATGAACAATTTGCTTATCATGGGGATGTGTTTGCAGCTGCAGTGGAAAAGCTTCACAGGCAAACGGGCACCGAGTTTGATGTGGGAGAAGCGAAGGAAGTGTTGGAGCTTTCACGCAAATACATGATTCCATTTTTAGAACGATTGGATGCACAAGGACTAACGAAGCGGGTAGAAAATAAACGGGTTTGGAAAGTATAAAAAGAAAAGCCTCGATTCCTAGTTTGGAACGAGGCTTTCGCTATGTCTAATTAAGATAGAAACTCAGCTGGATTTAAGCCCAGCTCGCGGCATATGTCAGCAACTACCTGCTGTTCATTTTGATCAAATTGTCCATCAGCATATCCAATGGCAATACAATAGCGGGCCACTAATCGAGCGATTTCTGGTTTTGACCTTATTTTACCTAAGGCACGGAAGGCTTCAGCCCGGCCCATCATCCGGTCATGTTCCATTTTAGATACGAACATATTGAATTTCTGAATGACTTTGTTGGTATCAAAAACTCGTAATTCTTCACTTTGATGAACAAAATCGAGCATCTTTTGTCTTTCTGAAGCATCTAAGTAACCATCCGCCATCGCTGTCAATGCACATGCGGCCACAACTGCCTCCAAAACATCCTGGCTTTTATAACGATTAAATAATTCTTGTGCTTTCCTTTTTTGCGTATTGGCCCATTCCATATAATCCGTATTGGAAGGAGACCAGGTGCTACCACAATTGTTACAGGTAAACTTTAATTGATTTTTTCCAATAAAACCGCCGAGCAGGCCAACAGGGCCAAGAATTAAACCGCCAACAGCTGCCTTGCCTAGACCAAAGCCCTTCTTTCCGGTCCTTACGTTCGAAGAGTGACAGCGCGGACATATGATGTCATCTCCGCCATATGTATGTGATGGAGGAGAGGCTGTGGAATAGCTCTGCGCTGGATATCCAAAAGCAGGCTGCCGATTTGATGATTCGGGCTGCAAATGAATGGGCTGCTGATAACTATGTTGGTTATTTTGACTTTGCCTATATGGATCATATTGAGTTTGGTTTTGCTGATATGAATTATGATTACTTGTATTTTGCTGATATGAATTTTGGGTACTTGTACTCGGACTCTGTTGATAATTTTGTTGTGGTGATGGCTGAATTGGTACGGAAGGGGCTGGATCGTCAACAGTAATCCCAAAATTCCCGCATAATGCTGCTAAACCGCCTTGAAATCCGCTAGCAATCGCATTAAATTTCCATTCTCCATTATGGCGGTATAGTTCTGCTGCGACAATGGCAGTTTCCACTGTGAAATCTCTTCCTAAGTTAAATCTTATTAACTCCTCATTCGTCAATTCATTAAAAATCCGCACGTAGGAATCAGATACCTGTCCGAAATTTTGCCGTTTCACTTGGGCATCATGAATCGTAATTGTGAATGCAATTCGGTGTATATGATCAGGAACTCTGTTTAAATCAATTCTGATTTGTTCATCATCCCTAACTCCGGATCCAATACGATTATCTCCACTATATAGGATGGAACCATTTCCACCAGAGGGATTGTTATAAAAAACAAAATCTTGATCGCTGTTTACCTTTCCAGTGGAACCTAATAAAAATGCGGAAGCATCCAAATCAAAATTAGAACCCAGGTTATTAATATTCCATCCAAGGCCGACAACAACGTTTTGAAGGCCGGGATGGGATTTAGTCAAATCCACCTTCTGGCCTTTACTAAGCGTAACACCCACACTTTTCACTCCTAATTTGTTAATTAATAATATGTACGGTTTAGCTTTTGAAAAGTTTCATTAAAAAATAGTTTTCGTCAATTCGTAATGGAATATTATGCTAAAATGAATAAAAAAATGCAATAGGGAAGGGATAAAGAAAATGATTGAAACGGAACGATTGCTGCTGAGGCCGTTACTATTAAGTGATGCAGAGCGGGTGGAAGAACTTGCTGGAGATTATGAAATAGCAAAAACTACATTGACCATTCCGCATCCTTACCCAAAAGGAGCTGCGAAGCAGTTTATTTTAAAGATGTGTGGTGCTGAGAAAGAGGGAAAGCTTGTTATTTTCGCTATCACAAAAAAAGAGGATGGTATGTTAATAGGCATTATTAACCTTTCGATCAATATCCACCATGAAAGAGGGGAACTGGCTTATTGGATTGGAAAGGAATATTGGCGAAGGGGCTATGGAACTGAGGCGGCAAAGGAAGTTATTAAACTTGGCTTTGAAGAACTCCATCTAAATCGAATTTTTGCAGCAGCATTTACGAACAATCAAGGCTCCTGGAGAATTATGGAGAAAATTGGGATGAAACATGAAGGCACCTTTAAGCAGCATGTCCTTAAATGGGGAGAATACGAAGACTTGGCCTACTATGGAATAGTAAAAACGGAATATTTTAATCTATTAAAATAGAAAAGAAGCACGCTGACTCAAGGTTCAGCGTGCTTCAATTATTTTCATTAAGGAAAAGTTAAGAAATGAATTGAATAATAGGCTTATTCCAAATAATTCTTCTCCAGGCAGGCGGCCTGGAACAAAAAGGAGCAGGCAAAAATGAAAAAATGGATCTATATTGCTTTGGGTGTTTTGGTAGTAGGATTTGTTGGCTACCAATGGTATTCATCAAAAAATGGCACACAAACGGCATCAGCCAGCGTAAGGACTGCCGTTGTCCAGCAAGGCAAATTAGAAGTGAAAATCAGTGGTTCTGGAACAGTACAGCCAGTTACGAGTGAAGACATTAAATCAACAATTGAAAACAATGAAATAGACGAAGTGTTAGCCGTTGCCGGTGAAGAGGTAAAGAAAGGGGACGAGCTTATTACCTTTATAGACGGAAGTGACCCTGTCACAGCACCTGCTGATGGTGTTGTCACCACCATGTCGGTTAATGCAGGAGAACGTGTAACAAGCGGACAAGTTGTTGCCCATTTAACAAACTATGAAGACTTACAAACCGTCGTTCAAATTGACGAACTCGATATTCCAAAAATTAAAAATGGACAAACGGTTAGTTTAAAAGTAAATGCCTTTCCTGACCAAGCGTACACGGGAAAAGTTACAGCTATTGCCGAGGAAGGGACCTCATCTAATGGTGTTTCTACTTTTGATGTAACAATCCATATCGATAAACCAGACAACCTCAAAGTTGGGATGAGTACAGAAGCAAGTATATTAACGGCAAGTAAAGATAATGCCCTTTATGTACCACTTGATGCCATTTACACGTCCAATAATCAAAAATATGTCATTATCGCATCATCAGATACAACGGATCAAAATTCAGGGACCGAGCAAAAAACTGTTAAAACGGGGTTAGCGAATGAAGATTTTGTGGAGATTACCGATGGAGTAACGGCAGGAGAAACCGTTCAGTTACCGAAATTAGCCACTGGAAGTACTTCGAATAATGGCCAAAGAATGATGCAGGGCAGCAACTTTGGAGGAGGATTCGGCGGTTTCGGTAACACTGCCGGCTTTAACCGCAGCGGAACCGGACAAAGGCAATTTACTGGAAGGAGCGGAAACTAGTGGAGAGACCGATTATTCAAATTAGTAACTTAATGAAAACCTATAAACTCGGTGGTGAAACGGTTCATGCCTTAAATAGTGTTTCTCTTGATATTGAAAAAGGAGAATTTTTAGCTATTATTGGCCCTTCAGGTTCTGGTAAATCAACCTTAATGAACATGATTGGGTGCTTGGACCGGCCACAGGCCGGTAAGTATCTCCTTGATGGTAAAGATATTGGAAAAATGAATGATAATCAGTTAGCAACGATTCGGAATCAAAAAATCGGATTTATTTTTCAAAATTTTAATCTATTAACAAAATTAACCGCACTTGAAAATGTGGAACTGCCATTGTTATATAGCGGTGTTCCAGCAAAAGAGCGACGAGAGAAAGCTTTAGCGGGTCTTAGTAAGGTTGGATTGAAGGAGCGTGCAGGGCATTTACCGACACAGCTTTCAGGAGGCCAGCAGCAACGGGTAGCGATTGCCAGAGCCCTTGTTGGCAATCCAGCTATCCTTCTCGCTGATGAGCCGACAGGTGCACTGGACAGTAAAACCAGCAAGGAAATATTACAGGTTATGAAAGAATTAAATGAGTTAGGCCATACGATCATTTTAATTACCCACGATTTAGCGATTGCTAAACAAGCAAGGCGAATGGTCAGCATTCAGGACGGTCAGCTTCAAGAAAATGGGAGTGAACTCATTGGGAATTTTGCAATCTATTAAAATGGCACTGCGCAGCATTCAAAGTAATAAGCTAAGGTCAGCATTAACCATGCTCGGCATGATCATTGGTGTTTCCTCCGTCATCGTGCTCGTGTCGATCGCCCAAGGTTCGGCAAAGAACGTAACCAGCCAAATCAATCAACTAGGAACAAATCTTCTGACGATTAATACCTTTGGGACGGATTTAACCTTAACAGAAGATAAAATAAATGAGCTGAGTAAACTGAATGGCGTCAAAGCATTATCACCGGTGGTTTCCGGCCGTGTAAACGTGAAAAGGGATCGGACCACTTCACAAGTTACGTTGACAGGGACCAATGCCGATTATTCCAAAGTTCGGGATACAAAGGTAAGTAATGGGCGTTTTATTAACGATCTTGATATTGAATATAGGCAGAAAATTGCCGTTATCGGTTCGGAAACGGCATCCACCTTTTTTGGTGGGGAAAATCCTGTCGGTCAATATATTCAAATTGAAGGGACTTCCTTTAAAGTGGTTGGGGTTCTCGCATCTAAAGGAAGCTCGCTAGGTCAAAGCGGCGATAATGTCGTGATTGTCCCGCTTAGCACCGGTCAGCGGTTAGTGAAAAGCACATCGATTAACCAAGTTTATTTACAAGGAAAAAGCGAGGATCAAATGGATTTCGTCATGAATGAAGTAGAAATGGCAATGGCTTCAATGTATCCAGGAAAAGGTGATTCCTATAGTGTGACCAACCAGCAGGATATCATGGATACGATGAGCTCAGTTTCCAGTACGATGACGATGATGTTAGGCGGAATTGCCAGCATCTCCTTATTAGTCGGTGGCATTGGCATTATGAATATTATGCTTGTTTCCGTATCTGAACGAACAAAGGAAATCGGGATTCGCAAAGCCATTGGAGCGAAAAGGCGTGATGTTCTCCTCCAGTTCCTTATTGAAGCAGTCGTATTAAGTGGTGTTGGCGGTCTAATTGGAATACTAGCCGGAGTCGGAATTGGGAAACTACTTTCCTCGATACTAAGTTTAACCGTTTCCTTTACATCATCCGTAATGCTTTTATCCTTCTTATTCTCCTTGGCTGTCGGTGTGATATTTGGGGTGTTCCCTGCTAATAAAGCATCTAAATTAAACCCGATTCAAGCCCTTCGTTATGAATAATTAAGTATAGAGCGGACTCGACTATGTTGTGTCCGCTTCGTTTGCTATATAATGAATGTATTATAAAAGCCTTTATTAAAATTGGAGAGATTAATATGCGGTTATTAGTTGTAGAAGACAATCTTCCATTATTAGAATCCATTGTCGAGCTTTTATCGGATGAATTTGAAGTGGATCAAGCATCCAATGGGGAGGATGCATTGTTTTTAGCAATGCAGAATATACATGATGCGATTGTCTTAGATGTGATGATTCCGGAAATTGACGGATTTGAAGTGTTGCAGACCATCCGGCGGGACGGCATCAAAATACCTGTCCTATTTCTGACAGCCAGGGATTCCTTAGAGGACCGAGTAAAAGGTTTGGACTTCGGCGGTGACGATTATTTAGTAAAGCCGTTTCAGGCTGCTGAGCTAAAGGCAAGAATTCGGGCATTATTAAGAAGAAGCGGCAGTTTAACGACCAATCAAACGATTCAGTACCGGGGAATTGAGCTCCTCGGGAAGGAAAGAGATATTCAAGTCGATGGTGATTCTATAAAGCTTACTACTAAGCAGTATGAGCTATTGGAATATTTGATTCAAAACAAAGGCGCGATTTTAACAAAAGAACAAATTTATGACAGGGTTTGGGGCTTTGATTCCGATACGACGATAGCAATTGTCGAAGTGTTTATGCACCAACTCCGAAAAAAACTAGAACCTTATGGGTATCATGCAGATATCAAAACGATTCGTGGCGTTGGTTATATGCTTAGCGAGGAATAGGAGTATATCATGTTTCGTCAAACACATATTAGACTTACTCTGTTAAACTCCTTAGTCTTTATCATTTTGATTAGCATCCTTGGCAGCATCATTTATTTTTATACAGAAAATCGGCTTTATAAGGATGTAAATCAGTCGTTATTGGAATCCGTGAACCATATTGAAGAGCAACGGCCGCCAGGGCTAAGTGCTAAGCATGATGAAGCAGAGCCTGGTCCCAGGTTCATTCGGAGAGATCCGCGAATCATGACCTTGATTTGGGATGAGAATAACAATCTTGTAGCAGAACAAAACCGAGAATCTGAGATTTTTCAAGATAACGAAAAAATTATTCGACCAAAAAAGTTAAAAACGTTTCAGGATGTTGATGTAGAAAACTTTTCATATCGATATGTGGCTTTTAAAGTGGATAATCCTGTATTGGGGAAATTTACTGTTCAATTCATTCGTAATGTGAATTCAGAAAAGGAATTGTTGGACAGGCTTTTGTTAATTATGCTGATAGGCTGTGGGATTGGAATTATCTGTGCGATAGCAGCGGGGTATTTCCTGGCTGGCAAGGCTCTAGTCCCGATTAAAAATGCCTGGCAGAAGCAGCAGGAGTTTGTTTCTGATGCTTCACATGAGTTAAGGACGCCGCTTGCGGTTATCCAGGCAAAGACGGATTTATTGTTCCGAAGTCCTTCTGCCACTGTGAAGGATAAAATACTCGATGTGTCTGCGATTTCTACCGAATCAAGACGAATGTCCAAGCTGGTAGCTAACCTTTTAACGCTGGCACGGTCAGACTCCGATCAAATCGAAATGAAGAAAGATTCATTTCAGCTGGATGACCTTTTAAAGGAAATCCTTCAACACTACGAAGAAATTGCGATGTACCAAGAAAAGTCGCTGCGGTTAGAAGCCGATGAACCAGTTAGATTTTATGCTGATAAAGAAAGGATTCATCAGCTGATTGTGATTTTGTTAGATAATGCCATGAAATACACAAACGATGGCGGGGATATCCTGCTTTCCTGCAGGCAAACCCATTCTTCGATTATCCTTGAGGTAAAGGATAATGGGATCGGCATTCCTGAACAAGATATTCCTAAAATCTTTGACCGTTTTTATCAAAGTGATAAAGCCCGGACAGCCGCTGAAGGAACCGGTCTTGGTTTATCCATCGCCAAATGGATCATTGAGAAACATCATGGGAAAACAAAAGTTCAGAGTACCCTTGGAAAGGGCACGACAATTGAAATCATTTTTCCAAGAACCCAAAAAAATTAATTTGGGTTCTTTTTTTAAGAAAATCTTAAGGAAAGCCCTTCATAATATTCTTAGCAATTTGTCCAAATACAGCTTGGAATTTTGAAGGGAGAACAATTTATATGAAAAAAATGAGAAGAGCACATTTATGGATTGGCTTAATTGCTTCTGTTCTAATCTTTATGGAGTCCATCACGGGACTGCTGATGAACGAACCTTGGCTCATTGGACAATCCCAGGTAGAAGGCGGCCGTGGTAATTTCCAACCGGGACAATTTAACCAAAGACAATTTAATCAAGGCCAAGCAGGTCAAGGTACGGGTCAAAATTCAGGACAAGCGAACAGTCAAATGCAAGGTCAAGCGAATGGTCAATTCCAAGGACCACCGGGGTTTGGAAATAACGGTAACTTCTCTTTCAGAGCACGAGGTGAAGGTATGGGACAGGGCTCTATCCTAAGCACGATAAGAGGTCTGCATGAAGGGAGAATTGGCAATACAAACATCAAATGGTTGATCGACCTAACTGCAATTGCTATGATATTTTTAACGGGGTCAGGTATCTATTTATCACTTAAAGTACTCAGTGCCGATCGAAAAAGAAGAAAACGCCAAGAAGAAAATTTTGAGGTATTAGTAGATTAATATATGGAAAAAGCACACGGGTTTGGTTCGTGTGCTTTTGCTCATTTCTATTCTACAATGATGGTGCCTTTAAACATTTGCATTCCGCAGCTAAAGGTATATTCTCCTGATTTGTCCGGTGTAAATGTGAGATTGGTTGTACCTGTCTTAAGGTTAACGTTATTAATATTAAAGTCTGGAATCATAAAAGTGGATAAACAACTGTTCTCTAGCGGATTTTGGATATCCAATTCAACAGGCACCCCTTTTTTAACCCTGATTACGTTAGGGCTATAACCCTTTTCGGTTACAAGCATTTTTACTTTTGGAGTATGTTCCTTTGTCACATCCACCTCTGTATTCGCAATTTCCTGAGTGGTTTGAGCCTGAGCGGTTTCTGTTTGGCCCGGAATTTTGACCATATCGCTGGAATACATAAATAAAAATAAGGAAACAAGCACAATTCCTGCTCCAATAATCGCAAAAGGTGATAACTCTTCGGTATTTATAGAATATTTACTATTTGTCGCTACAAAAATATAAACAATGACAAAACCGATGATAAGAATATAAAAACCAACTAAAATACCTAATAAAATCGCAGGATTTAAGAATTGAAGGAATACTCCGAGTATCGCGCCATTTATACCACCCATCAAACCTGCAATCGAACCCATTAAGATTGCCAATAATCCAATCGGATGTCCAGCTAAGAACCCAATAACGAATCCAATAATCATACTGACTCCCATGACAAGAAAGGTCTCCCCGGATAAAATGCCGATGATACTCCCTGAAAGCAGGCCTGTGATAATCCCAATGACCATACTGATCATGACACCTTGTGTGCCTGCCAGTTTGGTTTTTTTGCAGTAAACAAGAAAAATAGAATACCCTGAGCAAATCGTAACAATAGCTGCTGAAATAATCGAAAAAATGTCCATATTTGTCTCCTCTTATGTCGTTAGGGTTTATTAAGATTAAACAACATAAGAATATTATAATTGTAAATATTTGAATCGGAGATAGGAGCAATTGAACGTTTTATGAAAATTAAGGCTTTGAGTTATTTTCTTTATCTAGAGTATTTTTATAAATGCGTTTTAGGGTTTCATTTTGCATTCTAATAAGTTCAAGCAATAATTCTTTTTCTTCCTCTTCCTGATCCAGCTCATCCTTATCTTTTTTCATGCTTGCCATTCACCCCAATTTTTACTAATATTTGCATTTTAACCGATATAGATTTATGGTTAAAGTGGTTTTTAGTTGATTAATGAAAAATATGCCAAAATATTATTTGACTTTTCGCGATGGGACATATATAATTTTCAAAAAATACTATTGAAACATTGACGAGGACTAGTAAATTGAAACGGTCTTAAAAAGAGAGGAAACCATTGGTGCAAGGTTTCTTAAGATCCTCATTTGAACCTGCCTCTGAGTTCTGTATCGGATATTTTGAAGATACATGCGGATAAAATCCGTTATCATGCAAAGAGTTTAAAGCAATCGCTTTATAAATTTAGGGTGGTACCGCCAGGCCTTGGTCCCTTTTTAGGATCAAGGCCTTTTTATATTTAATTTTAATAATGAGGTGTCAAAAATGGCAAAGGAATTTGTAAAAGACGTAACCAGCATGGACGAGGATTTCGCCCAGTGGTATACAGATGTTGTCACAAAAGCAGATTTAATTGATTATTCAAGCGTCCGCGGTTCAATGATTATCCGCCCATACGGTTATGCATTATGGGATAATATTAAAAATGAATTAGACCGCCGCATTAAAGAAACCGGGCATGAAAATGTATATATGCCATTATTTATCCCAGAGAGCCTGCTTCAAAAAGAAAAAGATCATGTTGAAGGTTTTGCTCCTGAAGTAGCGTGGGTTACACATGGCGGTTCTGAAGAATTGGCAGAGAGATTAGTTGTCCGTCCGACTTCAGAGGTATTATTCTGCGAGCATTACAAAAATATCATTCATTCCTATAGAGATTTACCAAAGCTGTATAACCAATGGGCTAACGTAGTCCGCTGGGAAAAAACAACCCGTCCATTCTTACGTACCTTAGAGTTCTTATGGCAGGAAGGGCATACGGCCCATGCGACTGACGAGGACGCGATGGAAGAAACCATTAAAATGCTAAATGTGTATGCCGCAATTTGTGAAGAAATTCTTGCGATTCCTGTTGTAAAAGGGCAAAAGACGGAAAAAGAAAAATTTGCCGGTGCTAAGGCTACGTTTACAATTGAAAGCCTAATGCACGACGGAAAAGCATTACAATCTGGAACTTCCCATCACTTTGGTACAGGGTTTGCTGAAGCATTCGGTATTCAATATACGGACAAAGAAGGTAAGCTTCAATATGTTCACCAAACATCATGGGGCTTTACAACAAGAATTATCGGAGCACTTATCATGGTTCACGGCGACGACCGTGGTCTTGTGATTCCGCCAAAAGCAGCACCAACTCAAGTCATGATTGTGCCAATTGCGCAGCATAAAGAAGGCGTGCTTGATTTTGCCTACGATTTGAAAAATTCTCTTGGGGCTTTTGCTCGTGTTGATATTGATGCCAGCGACAAAAAGCCGGGCTGGAAGTTCAATGAGTACGAGATGAAGGGTATTCCAGTTCGTCTGGAAGTCGGACCAAAGGACATTGAAAACAAGCAAGTTGTTTTAGTAAGACGGGATACGTTAGAGAAGGTAATTGTTCCTTTGGATCAATTAGAAACAAAGTTAGTTGAATTATTGGATGACATTCAAAGCAATTTATATAACAAAGCATTGAATCACCGTGAAGAAAGAACCACTGTTGCCTTGACACTTCCTGAATTAAAGGAATCACTTGAAGCAAAACCAGGCTTTATTAAAGCAATGTGGTGCGGCGAGTTAGCCTGCGAGGAAAAAATTAAAGAAGACACGACGGCGACATCTCGTTGTATCCCATTCGAACAAGAAAATCTGTCCGATAAATGTGTATGCTGTGGAAAAGAAGCAGATAAGATGGTTTATTGGGCAAAAGCATACTAAAAATTACACTTTTATGGGGCCTTTCCATTCGGAAGGGCCCTTTTGAATAGGTAATACTTCTTAAAATAGGATCAATTCGAAACTTTTTATTTTTATCGGCGAATCTAGCTAATTTATCAGCGAAATGCTTTTTATAAAAGGAAATTCAGTAATTATAGCGAATTTTAAAATGTGAGAAAGGGGACAAAAACGATGAAACCTATACTTAATGATTTTCCAGATGAATTTTCCACAGAAAGACTTGTGATTCGCAAACCCTTGCCTGGCGACGGACAAGCCGTTTACGAAGCTATGCAGGCTTCAATAGAGGAACTAAAGCCATGGATGCCATGGGCCCATCGGGAGCAGACTGAGCTGGACGTTGAAGCGAACATGCGTGATGCACACGCCAAGTTTTTAACCCGCGAAGATTTAAGGCTGCACCTATATGATAAAGAGACTGGCAAATTCATTGGATCTTCCGGTTTACATAGAATTAACTGGGATGTGCCGAAATTTGAGATTGGCTATTGGATTGACTCGCGTTATAGCGGAAAAGGGTTCATTACGGAGGCGGTCGAAGCAATAACGAATTTTGCTTTTACTGAATTACAAGCGAAGAGGGTAGAAATTCGCTGCGATTCAAAAAATGTAAGAAGTAAAGCCATCGCTGAAAGATTAGGCTTCGATTTAGAAGGTATTTTAAAAAAGGATGCTATTTCAGCAGATGGAAAAGAACTACGAGATACTTGCATATATGCAAAAACCGTATAAACCAATTAACCAAGAGTACCGATTTTGGTACTCTTATATACTATCTAGAAAATATCTCTTTAAATAAAATTTCGTAATCGCTAAATATTCACGAAAATAGGATTTCGGTACAGCTATCAAAGGAGTCTTCGCAGGTATTCCCTCCACTTCCAATTCATTGTCACGTGCAATTGAAATAGCCCGATACATATGAAAATTATTTGTAACGATGAGTCCAGCCTTTGCTCCCTTTTGAATTAGTTTTTTTGAAAAACGAATATTTTCATATGTATCAGTGGATTTGTCTTCTAGGATAATCCGACTCTCGCTAATTCCCTTTTTAATAAGCTCTCTCTTGATGGATTCCGCTTCGGAAATATCTTCCCCAGGGCCTTCCCCCCCAGAGGCAATGACAATAGTATTTTCATTTTCCTTTAAATATTTCGCAGCTGCATGTATTCTGCTGGCAAAGGCCAGTGAAGGGACGGTTCCTTTCACCCTTGCCCCCAGGACAATTAAATAATCAGCATTCTTGGGTGCTTTCAAATGGCTATATTGACTAATCTTAACTTGTAAAAAGGTGAAATAGATTAGACCTAGAGCTGTACATAACCCCAGCAAATGAAACACTTTTTTCTTATTCTTCATGATTTCAAATCCATTTCAGTAAATTTTTTTACCAATCTATCATATTATACAAAATAATAAAGTAGTATTGGCTGAAATTACTAACATATTTTTCAAATAGAGTATAATAATAGAAGAATCTTTTATCAAGGCTCTTTTCGTATCCTTTGTTGCTTTTAGAACTTTATAAAAGTCATTTACAAAGTTTCTAGGTAATTTTCGCAAATGTTCTTACGAAAAGATGCCACGAAGAACAGGGGATTCTGTCCTCATGAAAGTCTCATGAGGACAGGTTTAGCAAATTATATAGGAGTATTGTCCTCATGAAAGTCTCATGAGGACAGATATAGCAAGTTTTATTGGAGTATTGTCCTCATGAAGGGCTCATGAGGACATGGTAAGCAAATTATATTGGAGTTTGGTCTTCATGAAAATCCCATGTGGACATGTATTACTTTTTCAACCGAATCCTCATGAATGCATCTTAATAAAGAGGCCTTTTATTCACATACCCACGAAAGCCCAAGTGTCCCAACTCCCGTATGTACCCCCGCAACCGTTATCAGCATTAAAATTTCTGTTTCAATGTCTGGAAATGACTCGTTTACTAATTTTTCAAGCCCGATTGACCTATCTAGGTCATTGGCATGGACGATGGCTACTTTTCGAACCATCTTTGATTCGAGGTCTTCCTTTAATTTATTAACAAGCCAGGCTTGGGCTTTTTTTTCGGTTCGGACTTTATCTTTAATTTTTGCGGCTCCTTCTTCAATTGATAAAATCGGCTTGATATTAAAGAGGGACGCTAACAATTTTTGACTGCCTGACACGCGGCCGCTTTTGTGAAGCTGATCTAAATTGGAGGGCACTAAATATAATCGTGTGTCCTCACGGTAATCATTTAAAGCAGCAATCACATCAGGAATATCCAGCCCCTGCTCCACCAGTTCAATTCCGCGCTTGATTAAAAAGGATAGCGGATAAGACCCAGTTTTTGTATCAATCGCAAACAATTTAAAATCTTCCATGCCTGCTGCCATAACAGATGATTGATAGGTACCAGTTAAAAGGCTCGAGGCGTGGAGAGCTATTCCAAAGTCATAGTCTTCTTTTAATTGATGATAAAGTTCTACAAAGTCATTGATGGAAGGCTGGGAGGACTGAAACTTACCATCTTCGGTTTTCATTCGGTCATAAAATTCCTTTTCGGAAATATCAATTGTTTCCTTATAAAATTCATCATTAATTACAACGTGCAAGGGAATCACATGTATATGATGCTGTTTAATAAATTCATTACTTAGAGAAGAAGTCGTATCGGTGATCCATGCAATTTTTGCTTTCTTCATATTTTCCTATCCTGCCTTTATAAAATCCTATTCTAACTAGGTACACAATACAAAAATAGCAAATTTATGACTAGTTACATTTGTCATACGAAAAAGTGAACAATTTGTGAAATGTTTCGCAAAAATTTTTAAATGATAGCAAAGTGTGATTTAAATCACTTAATTGATGTGAAATTAGCCATATAATCACATTGGTAATAGGGAAAACAAGTAGGGAGTGTTTAAAATGCTAAACCAAAAAACAATTGATATCATTAAATCAACCGTACCCGTTTTAGAACAACATGGGGAAAAGATTACAACCCGCTTTTATCAGTTAATGTTTGGGAATCACCCAGAACTTTTGAACGTTTTTAATCATGCTAACCAAAAACAGGGCAGACAGCAAAAAGCTCTTGCCGGCACTGTATACGCCGCTGCCATGTATATCGATAACCTTGAAGCCATTATTCCTGTTGTAAAACAAATTGCCCATAAGCATCGAAGCCTTGGGATTAAACCTGAACAATATCCAATCGTCGGAAAACATCTCCTTCTTGCAATTAAGGATGTATTAGGCGATGCGGCAACAGATGAAATTATTGATGCATGGGCTCAAGCCTACGGTGTCATCGCTGATGCCTTTATTAGTATTGAAGCGGAAATGTATGATGAAGCCGAAAGCCAAAAAGGCGGATGGGAAGGCTTCCGAAATTTCATCGTTGATAGAAAAGTAGTTGAAAGTGATGTCATTACTTCCTTTTACTTAAAGCCTAAGGATCAAAGAGGAATCGCAGACTTTCTTCCAGGTCAGTATATCAGTATCATGCTGGAGATTGAGGGGGAGGAATATTCCCATATTCGTCAATACAGTCTCTCTGATGCGCCTGGGAAAGATTATTACCGAATCAGTGTTAAGCGGGAATCAGGAGTTCAATGCCCTGATGGAATGGTCTCCAATTACCTGCATGCTCAAGTGAATGAAGGCGATATTTTGAAGGTAAGTGCTCCAGCAGGAGATTTTGTCCTTGATACAGAAAAATCAACACCAGTGGTTCTATTAAGTGGCGGTGTTGGGTTAACACCAATGATAAGTATGTTAAAAACTGTTGTGGAAGTACAGCCGGAACGAAAGGTTACTTTTGTCCATGCCGCTGCCAATGGAAATGTTCATGCTCTTAGGGATGAAGTAGAGGAATTAACTCAACTTGAAAATGTAACATCCTATTTCTTCTATGATTCACCAACAGAAGAAGACCGTAAGAACAATCGTTTCGATGTCGAAGGCTATGTGACAAGTGAATGGCTGCAAGAAAAAGTTTCCCTTGAAAATGCCAATTTTTATTTCTGCGGACCAGTACCTTTTATGAAAGCAATTAATCGCTTTTTGAAGGAACTAGGAGTTAATGAAGAACGAATTCACTTTGAATTCTTTGGTCCAAAGGGCAATTTAGAAGATTAATAGAGTAATTTGCCGGTTTCCAAACAGGAAGCCGGCATTTTTTATTTAATAAATAATGGCATCCGATTACTATATATACGAAAGATGGATAAAATATTGTTATGACAAAAAATGGTCTTATCTAATTATTAGGGAGAGGTGGAGATTATGGAGTTTTTACTTTCCTTTATGAACGAATATGGATACCTCGTCCTATTTCTATCATTGGCGCTTGGAATCATCGTACTGCCGATTCCAATGGAAGCCTTGATGGGTTATGCAGGTTTTCTTTCATTTCAAGGTCAGCTAAACTGGATTGGCTGCATTATTGCCGCTTCGATGGGTTGTGTTATTGGTATGATCATCACGTATTTTATTGGGGCAAGGCTCGGTATGCCCTTTTTTGAAAAATATGGTTCACAGTTGCGTTTTCGTCCGGAAAAGATTCATTCTACGTCAGTATGGTTTAATAAATATGGAAACAAGCTTTTAATTATTGTCTTTTTCATCCCGGTTTTAAGGCATATCACGGGCTATTTTTTAGGGATCACCCGGTTACCTTTAAAGGTATTTTCCATCTATTCTTTAATAGGCTCTTTTCTATGGGTTGCTACCTTTATTATGTTAGGAAAAATGCTTGGTCCGAATTGGGAGCTCCTATTCCACGGTATCATGAAGAAATACATAATGTTAATTTGCATAATTCTTGGGATATTACTATTAGGAGTTTTGCTATTTAAGAAATATAAAAAAGGAATCTTAAAACAAGAACAAACCAGGTAGAAAAAAAGTAGGAATCCATTTGCGGATTCCTTTTATTTTTACTATGAAATAGGTAATTTTTATTTATCAATAGCCAAGGCTAACACTAAATGTTAATAAATAATGAATATTACATATTTGAAAGTCCTGAAAGTTTGATTCATTCTTCATCTGTGATTAAATAAGAGAAAAGGCCAGAAAGGATGAGTTTTTTGAATAAAAATGTCATACGATTCATTACTGTCATTTCAGTGCTATTTTGCCTCCTCTGGCTGATTGGTCTTGGTTTTGCAGTAGGTGGATATTATGCAGGAAAACCGGAAAAGATTTCGGAAACAAGCACGGTATCTAAGAAAGAGGAAAACAAAAAAGGATTAACTATCCTAGCTTTAGGTGATTCCCTGACAAGAGGAACGGGGGACGAAACCGGTAAAGGATATGTCGGCGTTTTATTGGATGAAATCAAGGAAAAAACAAAACGTCCTGTTCAGTTAACAAATCTCGGCATCAATGGGCAAAGGTCGGACCAGCTTAAAAAGCAAATCGGGCAAAAGGAAGTACAAAGACAAATTCAAAAAGCTGACATGGTGCTCGTAACAATTGGCGGCAACGATTTATTTAGAGGAGGACAAGGAATAGTTGACTTCCAAGCAGGAAACATTGCCACTATTGAGAAAAAATATCTAGATAATTTGAAATTTATTTTCGAACAAATCCGTAAAAGCAACAGCAAGGCAAACGTGTTTTTTATCGGATTATATAATCCTTTTATTGAATTGGATCAGGGAAAAGAAATGTCAAAGGTCGTTCGTCACTGGAATTACGACAGTGCAGAAGTAAGTGCTGCTTTTCCTAAAATCGTATTTGTCCCTACATTTGATTTATTTGAACTGAAAGTTAATGATTATCTTTATTCTGACAAGTTTCATCCGAATTCAAAAGGGTATCGTTTAATTGCCGAACGAGTTGCCTCATTGCTCACCTGGTAAGGAGAGGGAAATAGTATGGAGAAAAAAATCACATTATCAGTCAAGAATTTAAAAAAAGTGATTGGAAGAAGAGAGATTATTAAGGATTTGACTTTTGATTTGCGTGAAGGGGAAGTATTCGGCTTCCTGGGACCTAACGGGGCTGGCAAAACAACCACCATTCGTATGCTGGTCGGCTTGATTAAACCTACTTCTGGAAGTATTCAGATTTGTGGAAACAATATAGAAGACCATTTTCAAGAAGCGATGAACAGCCTTGGCTGTATTGTTGAAAATCCGGAATTATATCCATATTTATCTGGGTATAATAATTTGCTTCATTTTGCCCGAATGCTTGATGATGTTGGGGAAGAGCGAATAAGAGAAGTTACTGAACTTGTTGGCTTGACGGAAAGGATTCATGATAAGGTGAAAACATACTCCTTAGGGATGAGGCAGAGACTAGGAATTGCCCAGGCACTCCTGGGAAAGCCTAAAGTGTTAATTTTAGATGAACCAACAAATGGGTTGGATCCGGCGGGAATACGCGAGATGCGGCAGTTTATCCGTTTTTTGGCTGAAGCAGAAGGATTAAGTGTTCTCGTATCCAGCCATTTATTGAGTGAAATCCAACTTTTATGTGACCGGGTGGCGATTATTTCTAAAGGGGCCATTATCCGCGTTGATACGGTGCAACAGCTGCTGGAAAATCGTGAACGAGTAGTTTGGCATGTTGATCCCTTTGAAAAAGGAAAACAAGTATTGGGCTCCTTAACATCCATTGAGGAAAAAGACGATCGAACCATTTTAACAGAATTCGATGAAAAGCAAACACCGGAATGGAATAAACGACTCGTTGAGGCAGGGGTTTCTGTCATTGAAATCAATCGGAAAATGCCTGTACTGGAAGACTTATTCCTCGAATTAACCGGGGGTGATACGATTGAATAGACTGATACAAAATGAAATGATGAAGCTGATTGCCAAAAAACGGTTGATAGTCATTGCCATCATAATTGGCATTCTTGTTATGTTATTTACATATGCACAGTATAAGCAGGTTCAAACTCAGCGGGAAAAATTAGGGACCAGTGACTGGAGAACGATTTTACAACAGCAAATCGTGGATACGACTAATCGGTTAAGCAGCAGCCGAATTTCAGACGAATGGAAAAAGCAGCTTCAAATCTCTTTACAGCAGCAGCAATATTATCTTGACCATGACATTAATCCAGCAGAGCCCGGTGCCCCAACGTTCATGAGGATTTTCTTGGAAAGCTCGATTGATTTATTTATCCCTCTGATGGTCATGGTCATAGCTAGTGATTTGGTCTCTTCTGAACATAGTCTTGGCTCGATAAAGCTGCTTTTAACAAGACCTGTGAAACGGTGGAAAGTGCTCTTAAGTAAATACATAACTCTCTGTTTAGCAGTGTCATTAGTGATTGCGATTGCTGGTATTTTGTCTTATGCCATTTCTGGGGTTGTTTTTGGCTATAAAGGCTGGGGAGCCCCAATTTTAACAGGATTTAATGTGACGGATACAGGTTTAAATACCTCGGAAGTCAAGCTTTTAAGCCTGTGGAAGTTCTTGTTAATGGATTTTGGGCTGGTATGGTTCGTTTCAATCGTAGTAGGTACATTATCCTTTATGTTATCCGTATTGATTCGGAGTACGGCAGCTGGTATGGGCGTAATGCTCGCTGCATTAATTTCAGGTGCAATCTTAAGTAATATGGTTTCATCTTGGGAATCAGCAAAATACTTTTTTATGGTCAATTTACGATTAACCGACTACATGAAGGGTACGGCTCCACCCATTGAAGGAATGAATCTTTCTTTTTCAATGATGGTTTTATTTGTTTGGTGGGCAGCAGCCCTTCTCGTATCATTTTTAGTGTTTACAAAAAAAGATGTCTACTAATAAAAAACTATCTCCGTTCAGGCGGAAATAGTTTTTTTTGCATATAACTTATATTTGATAGAAAATTATTAATTTTATAAAATAGAAGTGAATACATGAAGAACTGGAGGGGTCAATATGTCATTTACCATTAAAAAAATCGATCATGTTCAGCTTGCGGGGCCAAAAGGGTGTGAGGAGGCTGCAAGAGAATTTTTTGGTGAAATCCTTGGGTTAACAGAGGTGGAGAAGCCAGAGGAATTAAAAAAACGCGGCGGGGTATGGTTTGAATTCGGTACCTTCCAAATTCACATTGGTGTGGAGGAGCCGTTTGCACCAGCTAAAAAAGCACACCCAGCATTCGTGGTTGAAAATATTGAGGACTTAAAAGCCCACTTTCAGGAGAAACAAGTTGATTTTACTTCAGACGAAAATCTTCCTGGAGCTTCACGGATTCATGTCCATGACCCATTCGGCAATCGCATGGAATTTTTGGAGTGGGTTTAAAAGACTTTTAATGTTATTAATAGAAATTAATAGTCAACAATTTGAATTACTTAAAGAGGAATGTTCTTTTTGGGATCAAAAAGTTACGGAAATACTTATCAAGGAAAAATTCCCGTCAACTGATATGCGAAGATTTCATTATGGTGCCAACATTGTTTACAGTTTCGGAGGAAATCAATTTGTCATAAAGTTATTTCCTAAGCACTTAAATGAACAGTTTACGATAGAATTAGAAGTTCTCACAATTCTTGAAGGAAAAATAAAAATCGTTGATACACCAAGACTGGTCAATTATGGTTCTTTTGAGGGCTGGAATTATTTAATCATGACCCAGCTGCATGGGGAACTGTTAATTGATATTTGGGATCGATTAACAAATGATGAAAAAGAGAAGCTAAGTAAAGATTTAGGAAAGACGATAAAGGAATTTCATGAAGTTCCGATTACGAGGTTAAAACAATTGCCAAGTAATTGGAACGGTTTCATTCAAAAACAGTTCAAAAATATGAAGCATTACCACCTAAATATGGAGTTAAATGCGAATTTATATTCAGATTTAGATTATTATGTGGAAGAAAAATATATTAACATAAATCCTGAGAAAAAATTGCTTACAGGTGAATACACTCCTTTTAATCTACTGTTAAACGAAAGGAATGGAAAATGGCAGTTAACTGGAGTCATTGATTTTGCCGATTGTTTTTTGGGAGATGGTGACTATGATCTATTAGGACCTATTATGTTTATGTTTAATAGTAATCAAAAACATATTAAGCATTTCCTTGAGTCTTATGGTTTTCCAAAAATTCAGGTTAATTATGTACTGCAAAAAAAATTAATGACGTATACAATTCTCCACCGTTTTAGCAATATAAATTATTTTGCCTCGCAAAACCAGCAGGCTAAACTAGCAACAAATTTTAATGAATTGGCGAGAATCCTAATTCCAATATCCTAATCGAACAGCCCCATTTAAAAAATGGGGCTGTTTTCCTTACATGGGGAGATATAAGGTGGGCTAACAAGGATAAAATCAGATTACTGTTTCGCTGTAATTTTTAGTAAACTTTTTAAAAATAGAGCTGTCGCTCTTTCTTTATGTTGTGAAATATTTCACATATAATCTTCGTTTATAGATTACGACACATAAAAAAAGAACTCAAGTGTTTTATCCCTAAATTTTTGTCGAAATGGTAAATTTTTTTTGACAAACTGGGCATGATAAATTCGTGCCGATATAAACTGGTTTAATCTTCTAAGTATAAAAGTAAGGAAGGGATATTTAATGAAATTAAAGTTGTTCAGTTTGTCGTTGGGGTTATTATTAGCATTTCCAGGAATGGCTGGTGCACATGGACATGCACCGGTAGACCATATGGAAAAAACGCCTTGTGACTGTGCAGAAGGCAAACAGCATCATCAAATACACAGAGACTGGCAAGCCCATATGCAGGAAAGAGAGCAAAAGCTTCTGGCTTGGGTAGACCAATTTACGCCCGATAAAAAAGCAGAATGGACGAAGGTTCTTGATGAAAGAAAAACGCTTCACAAGCAGTGGATGAGTCCTGAAAATGCAAAAAAGCGCGAGCAATGGAAAAATGAGAAAATGGCAAAAATACAGGAATTAAAGAAGCAATTGGATGCTGGTAAAATTACAAAAGAGGAATTCATGAAGCAGGCACATGGCGGCAAGGGGATGGGACACTGGAAAATGTACCATGATTTAAGTCTTGCCGTTGAGAAAAAGGATAACAAACAAGCAGCACTGCTATTAAATCAGTTATTACAGCAAACTAAAGAACATAACCAAAAGCTTAAAGAATTATTAAAGAAATAATTAAAGCAGTTAAAAAGCCAATTCTCATGGATTGGCTTTTTCTAATTTCGGTAGTTAAAAATACAAAACATGGGGAAATTAATAATGATGCATTTATGAGGAGGTATCCGAATGAAACGAAAAAATTTAATGCTGGCAACTGTAGGATTAGGGGCAGCGTTTTTACTTCGAAATGAAAAATCCCGGAAAATGCTAATGAACCAGTTTCAAGAGATGGCAAAGAAATCTCGGAAATAAATAAAAACAAAAACATCCCTTTCGAACGAAGGGATGTTTTTCATTTGTGACATTACTTTTTTAATTCAATTTTTTCCGGTTTCACTTCTTTAATTTCTTCTTTAATTTCTTCCTTGATATCGTCTGCAATTCCTTCTGTCGCTCTCTTAAACTCACGGATTGACCTGCCAAACGCCCGTCCAATTTCGGGAAGCTTATTTGGCCCAAAAATAACCAAAGCAACAATTAAAATTAATATTAATCCCGGTACACCAATATTTGAAAACATAATTACATCTCCTAATGAGTGGCTGGTAAATAGTCTACATTATTATAACGGATATACGATAATTATTCTAGTTTTTCGGCAATTTTGCTTCAGCTATTGTATCCGACACATTTTTCCCATTATAAAAGTCTTTTATTACTTTATCTGTATATACCCAGCCTTTCCAGCCAATATGAATCGTATCCTTCATAAAATAGGGGTCGTATTCATGATTTGAAAAATCGGCAATTTGAAAGCCCTCAGATTCAATTTGCTTTTTTATTCGGGTGTAGTATGATTGTCGGCCTTCTAACGGGAAACCTGTATAATCATACCACTTCCCATTTACGGGAACAGAAACAAATAATGGTTTCGCTCCGGATTCCTTCAGCAAATCAAGGACAAGTTGGAAATCATTATATTCAGGGGATTCTCCATAGGATGCCCCGACCTTTGAATCCTTTAAGGAAGGAACCAATTTCTTTATTTTATTGTATTGATAATTACTAATATAAAAAGAATTGTTCGTTGATAGTCGTTCTCCCATATGCTCAGCTTGGACTTCTAATTGGTCCCAGGATTTATTCCGGACTTTTTTGTTAATATCACGATTACGGGAAAAACCGCCTGCGAGCGTATAATAATAATCCTTTTTAACCAATAAATCATGATAAAAAATGGCAAAGGGACGATAGATAGCAGCCTTTTTCTGTGTCCAAGGATCATTCGTAATTTCCGCTTTTAACATCGTTGAAAGAAGCGGATCACTATTAATCGGCGAAAATGTAAGCAAACGTTTAATCGCTTTTTTCTTTATCACTGGATCTATTTTTTGATTCAAGGCAAAATCATATCCTTGAAGGGAAGAATAATTTGGAACAAAATGGCTTTCGTCGGCTCCTCCCGGTTGAAACCATTGCGGAGAAAGTACAAAGATGAGCTTTTTCCCTTTTAGCTGATCCGTATGCTCTGAAAAATTTAAAAAGTGAATTAATGATTCTGTCCCGCCCCGACCAACAAGAAATGGAGTAAATCCATCCTTCGTTTCCTTGAAATAATTGGACGGATGAAAACGATCCAGCCTTGCAAGCTCGGAAGAGCCATAAATCGGCAAATACTGTTTATTCTTCAACATTTCTTCTTGAACATACTTTCCTTGAAACATAAATGGATTTAATTCCGTTGCCGCTTGAGTGACTCTAGTTTTTGGAATTAGGTCTTCAATCCATTGATTGGGTATTAAAATCAACATAGCCAGAACAAGGAAAGCTAAGAAAATTGGTGAAAATAAAGGTTTTTTCATCTTCTATCAGCCAATAAATTGGCAATGTTATTTGGTGTGTTCCAAATATCGCGATCGAATTCTGTGATCGGGATAAGAATATTAAACCGTTCCTCGGCCTGAACTAGTAATTCAACAGTGCCAAAAGAATCCAACAGACCAGAAGTAAATAAATCAATATCCGGATTTTCCTTCACAACATCGTCCTGGCAGATTTCAGCTAATAATGCGATAACTTCATTTTTAAATTCCATGTTGATCAAACTCCCTTTTGAAATAATTGTCCTGAGAAAATATAAAAGCCAAAGCAAATGAAATGGAACGTGATGATAATAGCCGCCACATGGGTAAATTTATTGTTTGGCCACCATTTATGCTTCTTGTTAAATCGTTCAAATGAATTATATATAACCATCAGCAGGGCGTGATAGATTCCATATAGAATATATTGGATTTCAAGGCCATGCCAAAAGCCCATTATTAAAAAGAGTAAAATATAGCCTAGATTTGAGACAATGTTGCGGTTTTTTATCCATTTCTTTTTTGTCATCCAGAAAACAAACCTCATGTATACATAATCTCTAAACCAGAAGGAGAGACCCAAGTGCCAGCGATTCCAGAAATCCTTAATATTTCGGCTGATAAAAGGTTTGTTAAAGTTTTCCGGAGATTTAATCCCCATAATAAAACTGACACCAATCGCGAAAGCACTATATCCTGCAAAATCGAAAAAGAGATAGAGGCTGTAAGCATACATATAATATAAGTGATGCTGGAATTGGCTATGGGCAATAAATCGTAAATTAGCGATAAAAAAATGATTAATAGAATAACCAATAATATATTTATATAAAAACCCAAGGAAGATTTTATTGATTCCATCATAAAGCAGCTGCTTATAATCATCTCCGGATATTTCCGTTTCTAAATCCTTTTCAAACCGGCGGTAGCGGTCAATCGGGCCCGATGAAATAGTTGGGAAGAATAAGATAAAATACAGCAGTTTAGATAAAGGCAGTTCCTTTTTAATAAGCCCATCTCTAATTTCCATAATGATTTGTGTACCCTTGAAGGTTAAATAAGAAATTCCCAGAAAACCAATTACGCTAATATGCGAAAAATAAGGCAGGAGCTTCGAAACGGCCAAGGGCAGAATCGATAGAAAAACCGCCGTGTAAAAAAAGCCATTACCATTCGATTGTTTTCGGTAATGCAAATAGAACCTGATTAATAAAACCTGCCAAATGGTAAACAGTATTAACGCCAAAGCCTGATTAAGAGAAGATGAAAATATCAAACCTAAGGCAGCAATCGTTGCCAACATATTATAGGTATGAAATCTTTTTCCCCGTAAACCAAGAATTATCGTCGGTGCTAAAAGGATGGCGATGATGAAAAAGAATGAGAACGAACCATATGGCGTCATGTCCGCACCATATCCTTTATTGTTTTTCGGTCCAGTTTTCCATTGGCCGTAATCGGAAGCTCTTTATGATAGGAGAACTTCCTTGGAATCATGTAAGCAGGGAGGAATTCGCCAAGTTCTTTTTTTATCGCTCCCGTTAACTGATAATCTTTTTCAAAATCATGGTTATCAGGAATAATCACGGCTTCTAAATATTCAATTCTCTCATTTTGAAACACAGGAATGACAGCTGCAGCTTTTACAAATTTTGATTTGGCAATATGGAATTCAATTTCTTCTAATTCCATTCGGTAGCCATGCAGTTTAATTTGAAAATCAATTCGGCCTTTGTAAAAAATAAGCCCTTCTTGATTTTGGTAGCCGGCATCCCCTGTGCGATAGGCAATATGTCCATTATATTGAAAAAAAGCCCGTTCTGTTAGTTCCTGCTGTCCAAGATACCCTTTACTAACACTTGGACCGACAATAACCATTTCTCCATTTTCACCAGTGGAAACCTCATTACCATTTTCATCTAAAAATAGGATCTGTGTATCTTCTTTCGGTTTTCCAATTGGGAGATATGGATAGGAATCCAACATTTCAGCAGTAACCTCAATCGAGGTTACTGCTACCGTCGCCTCTGTTGGTCCATAGGTGTTGAATATTTTTGCTTTAGGAAACCTGTCGAACAATTGCCGGCAGATGCCAACAGGGAGGATTTCTCCGCAAAATAAAAACACGCAAAGCTCGGGCAGCAACTCCTCATTAAAAGAGGGGTCCATTAAACACATCTGTACAAAGGAAGGTGTTGATGTCCAAATTTGTGTTTTAGAATCGGTTAATGCCTCAAATAATAGTTTCGGCTTTGCTATCATTTCTTTTGTGATAGCAAAAAGAGTTCCACCGCTGACCAATGCAGGGTAAAGGTCCATAACAGAAAGATCAAAGGAATAAGGTGCTTGATTTAAAAATCGAAATGGTCCATTGATCGGAAAATCCACAGTCATCCAATCTACAAAGCTCTCCAAATTAGCAGCTGAAATTTGAACTCCTTTAGGATTACCAGTGCTGCCGGACGTATATATAATATAAAAATTATCTTGGTTTTCCACCCAGTTTTTCTGGTCAACTTGCTGTTCAAAGGGTTGCCCCAATAGGATATCCTCTACAGTCACAACTGTAATAGATGAAGTATCAATATCCATTACTTGCCCAGAACAATTAATGACTAATTCCAATCGAGCACTGTTGATGATATTTATCACGCGCTCCGAGGGAATCGAGGTATCTACCGGTATATAAGGATGACCTGACTTTACGCTGCCTAAGAAAGAGACCAGCATCGAGGCTTCCATATGACCGTAAACCAATATCGGTGATTGATTTTGCAAATTTTGGTTTAATAGAAAGTCAGCCACTTGCTCTGACTGTCTCCAAAGCTCGGAATAAGTAATTTCCGCAGTGGGTGATATATAGGCTAATGTTTCTGGTTGTGTTTGTGCAAGCTCTCTTATGGTGTTTAATATTCTCATTGTTTACCTACCTCACATTAAAAGTCGTTGTAAATATAAGAACCGGCACTTGCATCATTAAAACCGTACATAAAAAATAACAAGAGAAGAATCAGCAAATAATAGACAAAGCGGCCGAACCACTTTAACTTTTGATTGACAATGAAAGCTTTAAATTTACCAAACATAGTGGTGTACCCCCTAAATCCCAACTGACTTAACTATAATAATTCGGATTTGCATCTGTTGCATTAAAATTAGATGAGAAAAGAATTAATTTTAAGTGACCAAATCCTAAAAATAAATAAAAAAAAGGCCAAGTTGTGACGCTTGGCCTTTTTCAATGATGATTATAATACTAATTCTGATTGGATGTAATGGAACAATAGCTTAGCGGTATTTTCAAGCGATGATTGATGTGTCCGTTCAAAGGCATGAGATGAATCAATCCCTGGTCCGATTAGTCCATGGACAATATCATGCCCGGCACGTATGGCGGCTGACGCATCGGAGCCATAAAACGGATAAATATCGAGTTTATATTCGATATCATTTTCTTCAGCCAGACGTACCAGATTTTTTCGTAATCCATAGTGGTAAGGACCGCTCGCATCCTTCACGCAGATGGAAACGGTGTATTCATCGGTAGATTGACCATCACCCATAGCTCCCATATCAACAGCTAAGTATTCAACCGTTTCCGGTGTAATATTGGAATTACCTCCATAGCCGATTTCTTCATTGTTTGAAATCAGAAAATGAGTTGTATAAGGGAGTGTAATATTTTCAGTTTTTATCTGTTTCATTAACTGTAGTAAAACGGCCACGCTTGCCTTATCATCTAGATGGCGGGATTTTATGAAGCCGCTCGGCGTTACTTCCACACGCGGGTCAAAGGATACGAAGTCGCCAACTTCAATTCCAAGGGCCCGAATATCTTCAGCATTATGTACTTTTTCGTCAATTCGAATTTCCATGTTTTCCTGATTTCGTTCTGCTTTTCCGGCATCTTTATATACGTGGACGGAGGTCTGGTGCATTAAAATGGTCCCCGTATATTTTTTGCCGCTGCTTGTTTCTATCTGGCAATATTCTCCTTCAATCGAATTGAACTTAAATCCGCCGATTAGGTCAATTTTGAGTCTGCCATTCGATTTGATTTCCTTAACCATTGCCCCGAGTGTATCTACATGAGCCGTCAGCATCCTGTGGCGCCCTTGATCCTTCCCTTCAACCGTCGTAATTAATCCGCCTTTGCGGTTTCTTTTCGTCTCAATTTTCAGCTCGGAAAGGTATTTTTCAACAAAAGTTATAACTTCATTTGTATTGCCGGACGGGCTTGGAATTGATACTAAGTCCGTTAATAATTTCATGGTTTCCTCTGTATATTTATTTGGCACGGCATGTTCCCCTTTCAGCATTTTCATACATATTTATTATACCTATAATCAGCAGTATCTTGTCTTATTTGGACCAGCCTTTTTTCTTGAAAATTTTTTTATAAAGGGTACAGGAAATTTCTAGAAGAGAATTCAAATTTCTGGTAAAATAATATAGTATATTAATTGATTTTAATATCAAATATTCTATTAGAATTAATTCTCTTTAGAGGTATTTTATAATGAAGGACGATAACTTTACACACCATATAAATACGCTTATTAAAAACTATGAACAAGCTAATGGCAGGGCTCGATTTGAAATGATAAAAGTAAATGATACATTAATATATACAGACATAGATCAAAGTCTACTTGATTTCGTTAACCTAAAACGACATGATATAATTGGAAAAACATTTTTTGACCTCCCTATAAAGAAACATTGGGCAGGGAAAATGTCAGGTATTTATGAAAATGTTTGGAAAGGCAATGAGACAGGTTATTATTCATTTCCTTACTCAAATGAAAATATTTTTTTAATTATTGCAATAAGGCCTATCATCGTAAATGGAAAAACAGTTAAGATAGAAGGTCGATGTGCACCTATAGAAAATAAGGAATTCGATAAGGGGTTTTCAGGTACGCTTATATTCCTAAAGGATTTTTAATATGAAGTTAAGAGGCTGACCGAAAAGGCCGTTGAATGACGACTCTTTTGGGCCAGCTTTTTTATTTATACTGTGTTAAACGTGGCTGTTGCTTCCCAAATATCCCGCAATTAAAACCATCCCTTTTTCTTAAACCAGAGAAACATAGATAATCCGATTACTCCCATTAATACAAGAGAATAGCCATACCCATATTTCCAATCCAATTCAGGCATATTTTTAAAGTTCATCCCGAAGATTCCTGCAATTAAGGTTAATGGGGCGAAAATGGAAGTCATAATCGTAAGAACCTTCATCACATTATTGGTTTGATGGGAATTTAACGAAAGATAATTATCCCGAATGTCAGCGGTTATCTCTCGGTTTGCCATTAGCATTTCCGATAATTTTAAGAGATGGTCGTAGATATCAGAATAATATTCTTTTCTTGTTATTATGTTTTTCAAATGCTGAGAATTTAACATTCGGTAGAGCAGATCACGCATTGGATTAACAGTATGTGTTAGATTCAATAACATATATCTTGTTTCGAATAATTCTTTTAATAAATTATTCATTGGTTTATTAAGAGTGTTATCTTCAATTTCATCTAACTTATCCTCAATTTTGTAAATAATAGGGAAGTAGTTGTCTACGATTTTGTCTAAAATTTCGTAAAACACATGAGTATTAGTAAACTTATCTAAGTTTTTTAAAGTTGTTATTCTATCCACTACCTGAGAAACTTCAATAGAAGGCTTAAGGTGAAAAGTAACTATATAGTTTTCACCTGCAAAAAATTCTAGCTCCTCCTTTATGATTTCCTCTCTTTCTTCTCGAACAATATGTGTAATAAAAAATGTATATTCATCGTAATAATCGAGTTTAGGTCTTTGAAGGGTAGTATTTATGCAATCTTCAATAGCCAGTGGATGAAAATTAAAAGTTTCGCTTAAATGTTTTATCTCCTCATCAGTCGGTTCATTAAAATCCACCCAAAACCGTTTATATTTGGTTAAAGTTAATTTATCAATGGTATCTTTTTTTTCTAATGTATTTGACTGGGTAATACCCATGAAGCTGATCATATTAAAAACTCCTAGTTACTTTTTTTCGGGAACCTGGATGAAATCACCGCCTGCTCATCCCATTGTTTTTTATTTTTTCGTTCCTGAATGACTTGATACAAGCTTTGGAAACCAAGTATGGCTACCACGATTATACCACTAAAAACAATAAAGACGGCGAAGTATTCAAAGGGATTATAAGACTTAAAGTGTGACCAATGAATCTTTCCTTCTAGATCCTTTGTAAATAGATTCATACTGAAGATTCCGCAGATAACCGTATAAAGCGTAAGGACTAAAAGGAGCATACTGTCTTTTTTTGTCACTGAATTTTCCTCATACTTAAACAAGCTGAAAAGGGTTTCTTTTGTATTTAAATACAACGAGTCAATATTATAGGCACGTTTAAAAAGTTTAAAAAGCTCCTGCCCTTCGAGTTTAGCTGGATATTCGGCAAAGAAAAAATTAGAGGTAAACGAATTTATAAAATAGATCAGTTTTTCAATCTTATTATAATCCTTCTCTATATGAATAGTTGAATAGAGATGGGCAATTTTAACAAATACCAATTTATTAAATAAATTGATCAAGTGAAGATAGTAATTTTCCCCGTAAAAGCTTTTGGCCAAAGTCATTAAATTTGGATTGCTGCTATTTGTTAGACATGTAAAACAGTGTTCATTTACACAGATATATGTATTGGGAACCCAACGGCTATAGATGTGGTCTTGTACATAGTTTGTTATATATTCGTGATTTCCTGCGTCACCACCACAAAGTGTGACGGAGCGAAAAACATCTAGTTCATCAATGGCTTCTTCATTTGCAAATTGAAGAAGCGATTGGATATGCATTTTGTCTGGCTCCAGAAAAGGCGGAGGGGAATCCCAATTAACAAAGGTAGAAAAATCTGGAAGCAAATCCTCAAAATCCTTCCAATTAATTTGATTGGCAAACTCTATCGCATTCGATAAAGAGACATCCTTTATTTCTGTCCGCACCGTAATAAATCCAAGCTCATAGGGACAAATGATTAAATCTATGGAATGTATTAGAAAGGGTAATTTTAATTCGGTAGTTGACAATAAACCATCCATGCTAAAAGCCTTCGTAAATCTTTGGAATCCCTTCTCATGTCCAGAAGAAGGGAAAAGAAATTGGGATGTTAATGGAAGAAAAAAAGACTCCATTTCACTGTGTGAGACTTGGTAACCTCCATAATAGGCCGATTCATTTTGTAATTCATTTAAGTGAAATGAAGTAAATTGATTCTTTTGTAGATATAAGATGAAATTACGTATCTTACCTGCCTTCCATGAGAAGGGGAGAATAAATTGATAAAATGCCTGTGATACCTGTTTTTCCTTTATCATCATTTCATTATATTCCTTTCAAATAAAAGCTGTCTAAACTCAACATTCCCGATTTAATAGAATAAAATTCCAATCTTTGAGGGAAATTACGATGAAAGAAATTGTTAGGAGCACTGAGGTGCCATCTAATAAAGTTCTATCCATCAAAGAAGAATTAAAAGAGAAAATTCAGCAATCGGAGGATGCTGTTTTCAAAGAACTCCATACGAATGAAAAATACATTGAACCTGATACAAGCAGAACCACTTTTCCAGCCGGGCGGCCATTTTTAACTCTGATACAAACCAAATCCACCAAAGAATAGTAACTGATTAAGGGCGGAGGTCAGTGAATCGATATTTTTTATATTTAGTTTTATTGAAATATTGAATATGCTGATCAATGTTATTATCTTTGTTCCGAAAATATTGATTGAGTATCGATATGAGGGTGCGGTTATGGGGGTCCTTATTGCCATACCAATCGGGATTGGAATGAGTTATTTATACAGTCACTCGCTTAATAAATTCCCAGGCCAGGGTTTACCAGAAATATTAGCCCATTCAAAGCACCGGTGGTTGGTAAATCTTCACTTATGGAGTATTCAAATTATGTGGTTTTCAGCTGGGCTTATTACTTTACTTGGTTTTACCGATATATTAAGCCGTTTCATTAATCCGGAGATGCCGAAACTTTTTCTGATTACGATTTATTTAGCAGCGATTTTTCTTATCATCAAGCTTCCGACCAAAAGGGTCATGTATTTTCTGGAAATTGTCTTATTTCTTAATACACCGTTAATAGGTTTTATTATCTATAAGACGCTTACAAGCGAGTTTTTAAGCTGGGATTCTATACTAGAAGTAGGGACACACTTATTTGAGAAACCAAGCTTAAAAGCAATTGCTGCAGCAACTTATAGTTTTTCTGGTTTTACAAATTTAATCATATTTAATCGGGTAATCAAAGAAAAGATAAAGATTTGGAATTTTATTATAATCTTATTTTTGGGGATATTTAATTTATTTACCACCTTTTTTATTCCCATTGGTTTTCACGGTTCAGTTGGGGTGCAGGAATATCTCTATCCATGGACGATAACGCAGGGGTGTATTATTGGTTAGCAAGAAGAAGAGATATCCAAGAAATTGCCTGGGTAGCAGTTGGGAAACCAAACGCAATTGAGGTACTGAAGGTGAAGCCTAAATCGGAACAACTCCCATCAAACGCCTTATTCCTATCTCTTGGTAAAGATGGATCTGAAACGCCCTATATCATTTCCGAGTTTTATTTTGATATGAAAAAAAGATTAATTGAACGAGGATTAGACCCCTTTCTTCCAATCATTGAAGCGAAAAAAGATTTACTGGAAGTTAACTCAGTAGGGCTTTTTAATAAAAGCAAATTGATTCTTAGTCTAACTCAAGAAGAGACGAAAATCCTTAATCACATAATGAATCGGGAAAATAAAAGTGCATTATGAGTGAAAACAGGAAACATTAAATTTATTGTGAACACGACCAAAATAAAAACAAAATATAAAATCATTACACCAAAAGGAAAACAGCCAAACATTAAAGTAAGTGTGAAGGTAAAAGGGACTATTTAGGAAACGACCGCAAAAATAACGAATGAACAATTATCCCGCTATGAAAAAGCAGCCGAAAAGCGATTAAAAAAGCAAATTAAAGAAGTACTGGTGAAAATTCAAAAAGCAAATGTAGACCCAATTAGTTTTGGCTTACGTTATCGCTCCCGCCATTTTAATAAGAATGATTGGGAGGAATGGCAGCGAATTTACCCTCAACTTGCCTTTAAGGTAGATACCAAGGTAAAGATTAGTGATACGGGACTAATTGAATGAAAAAAATGGGCATTCCTAAAACTGCCCATTTTTAATTTAAACTAAAGCGGATGTTTCTTTATTCCTCATTGCTTGTGGAATATATACACAAAATGGTTCACTCTCTAAATAGTCTCCAGTCACCGCATATGTTCTTGATCGGGAACCACCACAAATTTTGTTGTATTCACAGACACCGCATTTGCCTTTAAAATTGTCAGGCTTGCGAAGCGCCTTGAATACTTTTGATTCCCGGTAAATTTCTGCAAGTGGAGTATCACGAACATTACCGCCGACAATCGGCAATAAGCCGCTTGGCATTACATCGCCAATATGTGACACGAACGCAAAGCCGTTTCCATCGTTTACACCCTTTGGCGCACGCTTTAAGCCATCGTGCATCGAGGCGAAATCAGTTGTAATCGTATCTTCGTAGTTAATTTCGCCTTTTTCGATCAAATGTTCCCGCTGTTTTTGCTGCAATACCACCCTGCGGTAATGCTGTGCTGCGGTCGTCTTAATATCATATGGAGCGGTTTTGCTTAATTCGTATAGCCAGCGGAAAACTTTTTCATGCTCTGCCGGTGAAATGCAAGCTTCTAATTGACCGCGGCCAGTTGGAACAAGCAGGAAGATGTACCACATTACTGCCTTTAACTCACCAACCAACTTGGCCATATCCTCGAGATAATCATAGTTGTATCGTGAGATAACCGTATTAATTTGCAGCGGCATGTCTAATTCATTTAAGTATTTAACTTTTTCAAGCGTTAATTCAAATGAACCTGGTGTTCCACGAAACTGATCGTGTATTTCAGGGGTTGGTCCATCAAGGCTGAAACCCCATCGGGAAAGACCAACTTCTTTTGCCTTTTTCATTTTTGGGATTGTTACATTTGGCGTGGCACTAGGTGTCATTGAAACACGCATACCTTTTTTAATGGCATAATCAGCGAGCTCAAAAAGATCTTCCCTCATCATGCAATCTCCCCCAGTAAACACAAGCATTGGGTTATCCATTTCGTAAATTTGGTCAATGAGATTGGTTCCCTCTGAAAAGGATAATTCCCGCGGGTCAGGGATAAGCTGCGCATCAGCTCGACAGTGAACGCATTTTAGCTGACAAGCTCTTGTTACTTCCCAAATTACAATAAATGGATTTTGATCATAATCAATCTGCTTTCCCATTCCATGCGGATGTCCTTTACTAATTCCGTGCATTTTCATCACCAGATTCATTATTATTTTTAAAAACATGTAAATTGTTTCTATAGGTTCATTATAATTTTATCGTCGTAGTATGCATGGATGGTTTGTTACAAAATTTCTACATTGTTTTCAAGGAAACTAGTAAATAATCTAGTTCTTAATATATTACAAATATGTTACATGAGTGCAGCCGATTTTTCGATAGAATTGGTTCTAGCCTATTCAGTTCCTAGAAAGGCAATATTTCTTTCATGTAATAATAGGTGCATTCATTACCAATTTAGGTATGAACTGTCTTGAAAACCATATCTTTGCCATATTAACCAGGCATCTATCTCCTTTATGATATATATACCAATAATAATTTAAAGGAGTCGGGCCTCCATGAAAAAACATCTACTGACAGTCGCGGCCGCTGCCGGCATCTTGATAAGCTCTTTTGGAGGGGCTGTATATGCACATGAAAATATCTATACGGTCCAATCAGGTGACACCCTATGGAAAATCTCGCAAGCAAACGGAGTGTCGGTTGCTAATTTAAGGGCATGGAATCAGCTTACTAGCGATAATATCTATGTAAATCAGAAACTATCATTATTAGCTCCGCATACTCACGAAACAACTTATACAGTTCAAAAAGGGGATTCCCTTTGGGGAATTGCAACCCGAAATAATCTCTCGGTAGCACAGCTTAAATCTATCAATAACTTAACATCAGATACGATTTATGTGGGCCAAGTTTTAAAGGTTGTCGCGAATTCGCAAGCTCCAATTCCGACTCCAACTGTTTCAAAGGCTCAAATGGTAATGGATGAAGCAAAGAAATATATCGGAACCCCGTATTTATGGGGAGGAAATACTCCGGCTGGCTTTGATTGCAGCGGGTTTACAAGTTATGTCCTCAATAAAGTTGGTATTACAATTCCACGTACAGCTGCAACCCAGTGGTCTGGATTAAAGGTAATCAGCACCCCAAATCCTGGTGATTTAGTATTTTTTGAAACTTATGCGCCAGGACCAACACATGTTGGAATTTATTTAGGCGACAATAAATTTATTCAAGCGGGATCACATGGTGTCGCCATCGCTGATATGACAAATACCTATTGGAAACCAAAATACCTTGGTGCAAGAACCCCGTATTAATAAAATAGTAAAAAACCTTTTATCTAAAATGATAGAAGGTTTTTTTCTTTCGGAAAATTCGAAAATTAATAGTTTATGAAATAGGGTTTTAGCTATATACTAAATAGGTATCTCTTTTTTTAGTTGCAAGCTTGTTGGGAGGATTATATGTTTAATTCCACACATTTTAAGGAAGTATTTTATCAATCAAGGATTCCTCAATTAATTGGCTGCATTGACTTTACTAATATACAATTCAATCCTGCTTTTTGTGATTTTCTTGGATTTACAATGGATGAATTAGCTGAAATATCTTTTGAAGAAGTTTCATATAAAGAGGATCTTGCCAAGGATATTCATTTGTTTCAAGAGATTTTAAGTGGACAAAGAAATGAGTATGAAATAGAAAAAAGATATATACACAAGTCTGGTGAAATTAAAACCGGTATATTAAATGTTTCTAGAATTAGAGCCCAAGGTACCGAGGAAGATTATTTACTCGCACAAGTTATTGATATAACGGAAAAAAAACAAATGGAAACGGTTTTAAGAGAAAGTGAGCAAAAGTACAGACTGCTGGCTGAGCATTCATCAGATGTCATCATGCTTCATCGCGTGGATTTTTCCTATCTATATATATCACCCTCAGTAAAGACGATTCTGGGCTACGAGCCAGAGGAATTGCTTGTAAAAAATCCTGTGGAAATCATTCATCCGGATGATATGGAGACAATGCTAACACAGCATAGCCAAATAGGTACGGAAAATACTTCGATGCTAGTGACATACCGTTGTAAAAAGAAAAACGGAACCTATATTTGGTTAGAATCAACCATCAAGGCTTTAATAAATCCTCTTACAGGTGAAGTGCAGGAAATTGTGAAAGTTTCGCGGGATATCCAGCACCGGATTGAAACAGGTGAACGTTTGCGTAAATCTGAAAAGCTGGCTGTTGTCGGCCAAATGGCCGCAGCGGTAGCTCATGAAATTCGAAATCCTCTAACTCCTATTAAAGGATTCATGCAGTTATTAAACGCCGAAAAAGAAATCAATCCAGTTTACTTAGGTATAGTGTTGGATGAATTACAGCGCCTCGAAGTAATCATTTCCGAATTTTTAACGATGGCAAAGCCCCATACCGAAAAAACCAGCCTTGTTCAATTAAATAGTCTTGTTGGGCAGGTGGTTCAATTATTACAAACGCAGGCTTTGATGAAGAACAATGAAATCAATTTTATCTCCAATAATACAGTGCCTGCAATTATTGGAGATCCGAATTCATTAAAGCAGGTTTTCATGAACGTCATTCAAAATTCCCTAGATGCATTGTCCGAAAAAGGCCAAATTGATGTTATTATTTGTGTGGATGAATTAGCTGTTATCATAAAGATTAAGGATAACGGCTGCGGCATACCTGAAGGAAGGCTGTTAAAGCTTGGTGAACCATTTTATTCAACTAAGGAAAAAGGTACTGGTCTTGGGTTAATGACCAGCTACCGAATTATTGAAAGCCATCATGGAAAAATAAACGTTGAGAGTGAAGAGGGACATGGGACAACCGTAACCATTTGGCTTCCTATTCCATCAAAAAAATAATTCAAATTATTTGGAGTTTAGAGGAGATAGAATGATAAAGCGATTCGTAAGTTTAACGATTTTACTGTTGATCATTGCGATAGGATTTTTTCAAAAGGATGAATTATTGCATTTAATAAAAGCAGGTGGTTCTGTCTCTCTTCTGATTAGCATGCTTCTCGTAGCCATCTGTGTGTTTTTCCCAGTCATTCCCTTTCCTGTTTTGGCAGGAATCATAGGTGGCGTCTTTGGAACAGTCCAGGGGGTGTTTGTTTCCTTAACAGGCGCCATGATTGGGACAATGGGATTTTTCTTCTTAAGCAGATATGGATTTCGGGATTTCGCGCAGGCAAAATTAGCTAAGCATACGAAAGTTCAAGAATACGAAGATTTTCTTAACAGAAACTCATTCATTGCCATCCTTTCATGCCGCTTAGTACCAATCATTCCTGCCCCGGTAGTTAATATTATTTGTGGATTAAGTCATGTTAAATGGCCAATCTTTTTTATCGCGTCGACAATTGGAAAGCTTCCAAATATTTTAATCTTGTCCTATGCAGGAGCCTTATTTAAGAGCAATAAGCTGTATTCCTTTGGTTTATATGGTATCTATATACTTATTATCTTCCTCATCAATTTTGTCATCATTTATCGAAAAACAGCCAAAAAATCTTTAGATTAAATGACTTTTTGTACATTTACATCATTTTGGTTCTCAACCTGGATGATATCGGTAAAAAAGCTTTTTAAAATAAGCCATTTGGCAGGATAGCTGTAAATAAAATCCTCCAAAACCAGAGGGGAATAGTGGATCAAGCAATCCAATCCTCGTTTTTCTTTCTTTAAATCATATAAAAGGGCATGCGGAATAGTGTAATAATCATTTACTTGATAGGGATTGAGTGTTACAATCTCTATCTTTTGCTGAAGTATATAATGTTTAATCGACTCTTCCTGAAGTCTACTGCTATCTTCCTTTGATAATCCATTTAAACTTATTCGGTCATTGATAAAATAAATACCCTTCAATCCTAACACCTTCTCATTAGCTTGATTGGTATTGTTATTGACAGGGTTTGATAGAAGTATACATAATTATGTCTTCAAAAAAATATACCCGGCCTAATGCCGGGTACCAAACAAAATCTATATAAAGGGGGGCGGAGGTTAAGGTTCTTTTGTGAACCTGTTTATATCTTAATCGATAAATATGAACAAACTATGAAAGAAAGTTTAATAGTTTAAGAAAGGTGAGCAGGTTGAAAGATTTCCATTGCTGTGCAACATGCAAACACTTTATAGTCGAGAAGAAGCCGGAAAGAATACGCTATTTCTGCAGCCGTTTAGGCTATGAAACCAAAACAAACTATAAATTTAACTGCTGGAGTCCGAAAGAGAATATCCTAAAATTAATGGAGAGAAAAGAGACTGGGGGCGGCCTTTAATGGGTGATAAAACATTAATAGCCTTAAGTGGGATGGTTTTAAAGGAGGATTCCTTTAATAGACCTTTTTTCGAATTAGAGGATTTTCATGGGGTTGTCATGCTTGCAAAGGAAAATGATTCTCTATTATTAATTGAGCAATATAGAAGGCCTGTCAATTCTACTGTATGGCAGTTACCGGGTGGCGGCGTGAAAAAAGGGGAGGATCTGGAACAAGCAGTTAGACGCGAATTTCTAGAAGAAACAGGTTATACATGCGGATCCGTACATTATCTTGGGACTCTACAACCAGCATCATGGAGAACAAATGAGGTAACGCATGTATTTTTTACGAAAGAAGTTGGGGTATACCTTAATCAACAGCTTGAAGAACATGAAAAAATTAAAGTCAAGAAAATAAGTATTCAAGAATGTTTTCAACTTGTCAAAGAAAATCAGCTGCAAGATTCAGAGCTATGCTACGCATTGCTGCAAGCTATTTTGAAAGGATTTATTTCAATTGATTAGTCAGATAAATTAATGTTTACCATTTAGGAAAACTAAAATTTGGCACCGTTTTTTCAGGCACATGAAAACCCGGTGGAAATAAGCCCACCAGGTCAAGTTTTAAAAGTAACAATCTCTAAGGAATTAGAAAAACATCAATATCATGTTACCTTATACCACGAAACAACGTCTTTGTTAAAAAGGTTGAACGAATTGCCCCGAAATATAGGCTAATACCGCGGCCGTACAATGTATGGCCGCATCATTTCGTAATCCTCATGCTCGAGCATGTGGCAATGCCAGACATATTGTCCTATAAAGGGGAAAAATGGAATGATGATTCTTGTAATTTGACCAGGAGGACATCTTACCGTGTCTTTCCAACCTAGTTCCGAAAGATCTGCGGAGACTGTCGGGCCTGTGTATTTAATTTGTTTGGTCGTTTTAAAATATTCCACATCAAACGGGCGGCGGTCGATTATTTGAAATTGAACGAGATGGACGTGTATTGGATGGTCATCGCCATTAGTATTAACGAAATTCCAGACTTCAGTTGAACCGACGATGGGATTTTCGGTAACCGGATCATCCCATTTCTTCTTATCAAGCAGCAAAAGCGGTCTTCCATATTGATCCTTTTCCTCACTTAATTCTAAAAATCGATTTTTCCATGCGTTCTGCTCCGCGAGCCTGCCAATTGGATCTAAATGGGGTGGAATCACAGCGGTATCAATCGTGGACAAGGTTTTATTTACTCGAAACTGCATAACTACTCCAGTTGTTTCTGGGTCTACAGGGTCCCCAATGGGAAAATGAGTAGGTGCATCATTTTTCAACGTAACCATCTTACCTTCGAGGTTTGTAAAGTCTACGATTACATCGACTCTTTCCGCTGGCGCAAGCAATAGCCTTTTAACTCCAATCGGCCGCTCCAAAAATCCGCTATCCGTGCCGATTTGGTAAAACAATTGCCTTGAATCCAAGGATAGTCCAAAAAAACGGGAATTTGCTCCATTTAACAACCGAAAGCGATATTTTCTCGGTTCAACTTCTAAATAAGGCCATACTTTGCCATTAACAAGGATTGAATCTCCAAAAAAGGACGATATTATCGAGGGAAAGATTCCAGAATCATTTTTCTCAGGCTGTTCCGGATATAATAACGAGCCATCCACATGGAACGATCGATCCTGGAGCAGCAAGGGTATTTCATAGGGTCCACTAGGAAGGTTCAGAGAACGTTCCTTATCATCCCTTATAAGGTAAAATCCAGCCAGTCCGGCATAGATATTTAATCGGGTAACCCCGATTGCATGGTCATGATACCAAAGGGCACGGGCGCTTTGCTGATTAAAGTACTGATATATTTGATTTTGAAAAAAGGGTCCTTTTATTTTATAGTCTTTGGTAAACCAAGCATCGGGATAGCCATCACTCGCTGGTTCTGTCCTGCCTCCATGAAGATGGACGACAGTTCGTACATCTGGTTTTTCTTTTTCCGCTCCATGAACGGTGTGATCAATTGGAAAAAGATGCTTGGCTGGAAGATCGTTCGCCCATTTGACAAATACTTTTTCTCCTTTTTTGACCTCAATCGTAGGACCTGGGTAAATTCCCTCATATCCCCAAATCGTTGTTTTTGGCAAATCACGATGCAATGATTGTTTGGCTTCCCTCATGCACACTTCATAATACGTGTAATCCTTAGATTTCCACTTTGGTTTTAAAACAGGGGGAATTGGTAAGGGATCTGTAAATTTCGTTAATTTCATGAATGACTCCCCTTATTCTTGATGTTACTAATATCTATGATTGATTCGAATGAAAAATTAACCATTCTAGGAATAGCTTCCTTCTTAATATAAATAAAATAGGAATTTACTTGTCTGAAGTGAGGGAGTTTGGATGGAAGATATATTCCTGATTTTGGATGCAATAGAATGTTCTAGGAAAAAGGTGCTTGCGACCATCATTCGTGTAAATGGCTCTGCTTATAAAAAAGAAGGAGCGTCCATGCTTTTTTTTGAAGATGGCAGTCAACTCGGCCTATTAAGTGCGGGTTGTTTGGAAACAGATCTAGCTTTCAGGGTACAGGAGGTGTTCGATAAGCAAAGGGCCTATACTCTTCAGTATGACATGAGCGACGATAATGATTTAGGCTGGGGGCAAGGGGCAGGCTGTAATGGGACAATTGATATTTTGCTTGAGCCCATAAGCGAGCAGCTTCAAAAGGATTTGATATTGGTAAGGAAACAATTAGAAAACAATCATCCAGTTATGGTATTGAAAAATTTAGATAATGTGGGAGAGTATGTTTTTCTTACAAAGGAAGGGCCGCCATTTGGTCAATGGTCAGGCGTTATTCCAAATGTTGATATCGGGGAGAAATCTGGAGTTATCGAGGGACTGCCTATTTATCAACAAACCTATCAGCCAAAGCCTCGATTGATTGTATTCGGGGCAGGCCCTGATGCTAGACCATTGGTTTCCTTGGCAGCGGAAACTGGTTTTTCTGTTACTATTTGTGACTGGCGCAACGAATTCTGTCAAAAAAAATATTTCCCTGGTGCTGACCGTCTTTTACTGGGATTTCCCAGTGAGCTGCTGAAAGAAATTTCGTTTACATCCTATGATTTTGTGATTATTATGACGCATCATTTTCAGAGAGATCAAGAGATCCTTCTGTCCATACTTAATGAGAATGTTAGTTACTTAGGTGTGTTGGGACCAAAAGAAAGAACGAAACGGCTGCTTAGAAATGAGGAGATTCCCAAACTGCTCCATTCTCCCATTGGCCTCGCAATTGGTGCAAAGGGTTCTGTTGAAATCGCAGTCAGTATTGTATCCGAAATGATTGAAGTGTTAAGAAAGCCGGTTCGCAAAAAAGTGGAGTTATTATGGACAGTTCCAGATTAGTTGGAATATATTTGGCGGCCGGCAAAAGCACTAGAATGGGCAGGAATAAACTGAATTTACCCATCGATGAACAATGGTTGGGAAGCTTGGCCTTACGGGCTGCAGTGGCATCAAAGCTGGAGCACACCATAATTGTCACAAGAATAGGAGATTCACTTAAGTGGTTAGCTCCTTTTTCAAATAGAAAAGATATAAGTATTCTAGTTTGTGAGGAAGCTGACCAGGGGCAAAGTGTTTCATTAAAGTCAGGGGTAAAGGCTGCAGAGGAATTAGGAGCGGACGGAGTGGTGATACTCCTTGCCGACCAGCCATTTGTGACAAGTGCGATGATTAATCGTTTAGTGGATGAATTTTCTGCTTCTAATGAGTATTCTCATTTAAGTTATTCGCAAAATGGAATTTCTAAACCGCCTGTTCTCCTTGGAAGAAAACTTTTTCCATCTTTAATGGAATTGGAAGGGGACCAGGGAGCACGTTCCTTAATTCGCGGGGCGCAAGCATTGAAAGGAAAGCAAGTGGAACTAAATGGTGGCATTTATTTTTTTGATATTGATACGTTTGATGACTATCAAGCATTATTAGAGATTTGGCCATTAAAAGGGAGGGCTGGAGATTGGAGGTTATAGGAAAAAGTGTCATTCGCAAAGAGGCACTTGATAAAGTGACGGGCAGGGCGAAGTATACAAATGACTATCATTCAGTTTCAATGCTTACGGGGCATAAGGTTATCAGCCCTTTTGGCCATGCTAAAATTGTCGATATTGACACTGAGGAGGCCTGGAAAGTTCCGGGTGTGCGTGCAATTCTCGCTGGGAATCACTATCCATTAACAGGGGAAGCGATTCGTGATCGGCCTGTTATTGCGGTTGATAAGGTTCGGTACCACGGGGAAGTTGTTGCACTTGTCGTCGCCGATTCTCCTGAACAAGCCAAAACAGCAGGCGATTTAATAAAAGTCCAATATGAATTACTGCCGGTTGTCAATTCACCTACACAAGCGTTTCAAAAAGATGCACCACTTGTCCATGAGCAATTAGGTGAATACAAGAAAGAAGAAGATTCCGATCCTGTGCCAGGTACCAACATTGCCAACCATATAAAAATCCGCAAGGGGAATATGGATCAGGGCTGGTCGGAAAGTGAAACAATGGTGGAAGCAAGCTTTTCCTTTGCCCCTTCCGACCATTCGGCCATGGAAACTAGGTGTGCGACAGCGGAAATTCTTCCGGATGGAAATATCATCATTATGACTTCTTCTCAAGCACCGTATATGGTCAAAAGGTTAATCTCCGATTATTTCGGGGAGGATATCGGGAAAATTATTGTTCACACACCATTTGTCGGGGGTGGTTATGGAGGGAAAGCTCCTGTTCAGCTTGAACTGCTGGCTTATGTTGCTTCCAAAGAAGTCGGGGGAAATCCGGTTAAGATTTTTAACACAAGAGAAGAAGATATTATCACCTCACCTTGTCACATTGGTTTAGATGCCACTGTTAAATTAGGGGCAGACAGAACTGGGAAAATTAAAGCTGCTGATATTCAGTATTTATGGGATGGAGGGGCCTATTCGGATAAAGCCATCGATGTAACAAGGTCAGGAGCGGTGGATTGTACAGGTCCTTATAAAATTGAAAATGTTTGGTGCGATTCCTACTGTATGTATACGAATCATCCATATGCATCACCCTATAGGGGCTTTAGCCACTCCGAACTTACCTTTGTAATAGAAAGAACAATTGATCTGCTTGCGCAAAAATTAAATATGGATCCGCTTGAAATTAGGTATATTAATGCGATTAAACCAGGCGACACCACGCCGACCAGGGTTAGATTAAATGAAAGTAACGTTGGGAATCTGCAAAAATGTATTGAAAAAGTCAGGGAAATATTCCACTGGGATAAAGGAGCAGTGCAAAAATTAGATGAAAGATTTGTAAGAGTTAAAGGGGTCAGCTGCAGCTGGAAGACCTCAACGATTGACACGAATGCTCCATCTGGAGCCATTCTAACCTTTAATCCCGACGGAAGTATTAATTTGATGTCAGGCCTGGTTGAAATTGGCACTGGAACAAAAACAGTCTTAGCCCAAATTCTGGCGGAACGATTGAAAATGAATATTGACAATATACATGTACGAATGGAAGTCGATACTCAAACAATGCCTGAGCATTTTAAGACAGTTGCAAGCAGAGGTACGTTTATGGCAGGAAGGGCTGTCTTAAAAGCTGCAGAGGATGTCATCAAACAGCTGAAAGATGTAGCTTCATGTGTTTTAAGGGCACCAAAGGAAGACCTGGAGGTGGCCAATAGCAGGGTATTTTTAAGAGATGATCCAACCATAGGGCTCCATTTTAAAGAAATCGGTTATGGCTACAAGTATCCGAATGGAAACGCAATTGGCGGTCAAATCATTGGAAGAGGAAATTATATCTTAAGGCATTTAACAGCTTTAGATCCTGAAACGGGTGAAGGGAAGCCTGGGCCTGAATGGTCAGTTGCAGCATATGCAGTGGAAATTGAATTTGATCGGCGCAATTTGACGTACCGTATCATTAAAGCCTGTAGTGTCGTAGATGCAGGAAAGGTCTTGAATGAAAAAGCGGCTTTAGGGCAGGTAATGGGTGCGATGAGTATGGGTATCGCCTTCGCTTGTCGTGAAACATTTTATTTTGATGAACTCGGCCGGGTCTTAAACCCGCAGCTTCGAACATACCGGCCGCTAAGATATGGTGAAAATCCTGAATACTTGGTGGGATTTGTAGAGTCCCCACAGCTTGATTCCCCTTATGGTGCTCGTGGAATAGGGGAATTAGGACTTATGGGAATGCCAGGGGCAATCGGGAATGCCTTGTCGATTGCAGCAAATGTTTCACTTCAAAATCTGCCCTTGATCCCTGAGTTGATTTGGAAAACAAAGGAGGCGTCAACGTAATGCTTCCGTTTGATTTTGAATATTATAAGCCGGAAACTTTGAAAGAAGCAGTTGATTTGTATCAATATTTAGATCAACAGGGTAAAAAGCCGATGTTTTTTTCAGGAGGAACGGAATTAATTACGCTTGGGAGAATCGATTTAGCCTATACGGATGCGGTTATTGACATAAAGGATATTTCGGAAAGTAAGGTGATGCAGGTAAGTGGGGATCATGTACTTCTCGGCAGCACTCTTACCTTAACTCAAATTGAAAAAGCCAATCTTTTTCCGTTATTAACAAAGACAGCAAGTCAAGTAGCCGACCATACAGCACGTGGAAAAATTACCTTGGGTGGAAATATTTGTGCGCAGATTTTCTACAGGGAGGCTGTTTTGCCCTTTTTGCTTGCCGATAGTCAAGTATTAATTGTTGGATCTGAAGGAAAACAAGTCATTCCCATTAATGAGATATTTCTCGGCCAACTCAGATTGAGAAAAGGGGAGTTTTTGGTTCAAATAGCAACGGAGAGCAGGTTTGTCAGGGCGCCGTTTATCAGTATCAAACGCCGTCAGCAATGGGATATGGGGTATCCGCTGATAACCATAGCCGCATTGAAAACTCACGATTTAGTGCGTGTTGCAATCAGTGGTTTATGTCCATTCCCTTTTCGCTCCAAGGAAGTAGAGGCCGCTATAAATAATAAAGGACTCTCGATTGAAGACCGAGTGGAAGGGGCCCTGGAAGTTATGCCGGATCCACTTTTAGATGATGTTGAAGGGTCAGCAGAATACCGATTATTTGTTTTGCGAAATTTATTGTTTGATGTGCTTGGGGCGTTGGATGATGTGAGAGTTTGATAGTTACGTTGAAGGATGGTGGTGAAGCTTGAAATTTCATACAATCACGTTAAACATTAACGGAGAAAATCGAATGATTACCGTCAGGTCAGCTGATACTCTTTTATACACTTTGCGCGCGAAACTTGGCCTGACAGGTGCGAAGCCTGGATGTTTAAATGGTGATTGCGGAGCCTGTTCGGTGAACATCGATGGCTGGCCCATGAAATCTTGTTTAATGCTGGCCGTGGAAGCAATTGGGAAAAAGGTGACAACAATCGAAGGATTGCAAAATACTCCAATTCAACAAGCGTTTATTGAAAACTTCGCTTTCCAATGCGGCTACTGTACACCTGGTTTTATTATGAATTGTCATTCGTTAATTGAGCAGCAACCAGATGCAGATGACGAAACGATCAAGGAGTGGCTTGAATCGAATATTTGCCGCTGTACTGGTTATGCTGAAATTGAGCGGGCTGTTAAATCGGTGTTAAAAAAGAAATAGGGTGCCCCACGGCATCCTATTTCTTTTTCATTTGAAAATACATATCCAATACCCGGCGGCCGATCTTTAGGTTTGCTTTGTTATCCTCTTTACCTGCGTAAGCCCATGGGACCAATACGGCCATGGCCACTTCTGGATTTACACTCGGTGCATAACTGACTAAACTAAGGTTCATGACAGGAGGCGGCTCTTTCCCAAAACGGCTTCGAAGCGGTCCGTCATAGAAAGCTTCTGCAGTCCCGGTTTTACCTGCAGGAGCATAGGTAACACCGCTGAAAAATTTATAGGCTGTACCTCCAGGCTCCTGCATGACCTTTCTAAAACCTGTTTGTACGCGGTACATCCACATCTTTTTCGCATCAATCGTATTAAGTACTAGAGGTTGGATATCTTTTACAACTGCTCCAGGCTCATTGGACCCTTCGACCGGTTCACGAATTTGCTTTACCACATGTGGCTGCATCCGGTAGCCGCCATTGGCAATCGTCGAAACATACTGGGCTAATTGCATCGCAGAGTATGTATCATATTGGCCAATCACGAGGTCGAGTAAATAACCAGGTAGTTTGCTTTGTCCTTTTACACCCGTTTGCTCGTTCGGTAAATCAATTCCTGTTCTTGTACCGAGACCGAAAGAAGCAAATGAATTTCTGATGGTATCAAAAGCGGTATTATCAATTTTCAAAGGTTTATCATATTCATAATGTCCGTTACCAATTCTGATGGCTGTACGGAACATATAAACGTTGGAGGATTTCTTTAAGGCATTGATTTCGTTCAATTTCCCAAGGTAGGCATATGATTTTTTCAAGGGAGTGGCTTGAATTTTCAGACCGGCATCGTCAAATATGGTACCAGGAGAAATGGCCCCTGTTTTATACCCTGTTAAGACGGTGGCGCCCTTCACTGCAGATCCTACATTATAAGTGGTCGTGAATGTCCCCAGAGCATCATCCTCCATTTCTACTTTACCAGTTTCTTGATTTCTTTCAATCTTTTTACCTGACATGGCCAAGACTTCACCGTTTCTAGGATCCATTAACACCACATAAGCCCGGTCGGTCAGACTGGTTCCAGGAAATTGCTTTGCCGCCCAAAGTTCTTCTTCAATAATTTTATCAACCGCCATTTGTAGGTCCATATCAATGGTAAGGACAAGGTCATTTCCCTTTTTGCCATTCGTGATTATTTGGGTTTCAATCACATTTCCTGTTTTATCGGTAATATTTTTGACCTTGGACTTGTAGCCATGAAGAATATCCTCGTATTGCATTTCCAATTGGCTTTTACCTATCCGGTCATTTCGGCTGTAACCCTTTGCTAAATAATAATCCAATCTGTCGGCGGGCAGGCCTTCATCTGACTTTGTTACCTTTCCAAGCACGGATCTTAATGTGTTTTCGAACAAGTAGGTCCGATCCCAATCTGTTGTGGTGTCAACACCTGGAAGTGATTGAAGATTTTCACTCACGGCAGCAATTTCCTGCTCTGTTACGTTTTCATTTTTTATAATTTGCGGTGTGTATTTATACCCGCTATTAAATTCCCGATAAAGTGCAAGTACTTCCAGATCCTGATTGATTTCCTTCAATTCCAGAGGAGTTATCCGATCCCGCTTTAACTTATATAGATCACTATCGGTTAGTATTTTGGCTTCATATAATTCTTTTTCTTTTTTGGTAATCTTGTCATCAGCGCGCTTTGGATGCTTCAAAATCCAAAAATCCCGTTGATCGCGGTCTGTCACCTTATCTGTTTTCTTATCAATGAGTTTGGCTAGTTCTTCAGCTGTTTCAACCATTTCATTTTGACTGAACCCTTCATTGGTGAAGGTGATGGCGTTTTTTGGAATGTTATCAACAATAACTTTAAAATCACGGTCATACATTTTTCCTCTTGGAACCGGATTACTAACCGTTATATCCTCTTTTCTTTCTAAATCTCTTTTAAAATTTTCCCCATAGACAATCTGTACAAAGCCAAGTCGTAAAATAAGGATAGAAAATAGCAGAAATACACTAAAAAACAAAAAATTTAACCGAAAGGGAAAATGAGATTTTTTCTTTTTTTGCTTTTCCAAAGGTTTGCACATCCTTTACAAGCCAGTAAACATCCCACGATATTATTATTTTACGTTTCTCATCGATTTTATGTAAAGTATTTCCTGTTTCTCTAATAATTAGGGGGGTAATAATGCAGGTGTCGACAGAATTTTTTTAAACTGAATTTTTTGTCAACCAAAATATTTTCTAATTTTTTCCCTTATTGGAATTTTTAATTTATAATGAATTTGGATTGGTAATGTTCATCGACCAACCATTAAAAAAAGAAAATAGGGGGTCTACTACATATGGAACAGAAAGTAATTGATCCAGTTTTACAGAAGGCATTGGAACAATTTACAGCACTAGATGAAAAAATCACCCATTTTTCAAGTATCATAGGGTTGACTGATTGGGACCAAAAGGTCATGGCGCCGAAAAAAGGCAGAGCTATTTTCGCCAAAGCAACCGGTACTCTTAGAACTGAAGTGTTTAAGCTAATGGTATCAGGTGAAATGGGGGAACTGCTGGAAACCTTATCTAAACCAGAAAATGTAAAGGATTTAGACGACTATACGAAAGCAAAGGTCCGTGAATACAAAGCATATTATCAAAAATCAAAGAGCATTCCTGCCGATCTTTTTCAGGAATATAGCATCCTAACGGCTCAGGCGAATGATGCCTGGGAAGAAGCAAGAGCGAACAATGATTTTGCACAGTTCCTGCCTTATTTGGAAAAAATAGTAGCCTATAAGCGCAAGTTTGCTGAAATATACGGCTATGAGGAGCATCCTTACGATGCTTTATTAGACGAGTTTGAACCTGGTTTAACAGTAAAAAGACTAGATCCATTGTTTGCTAAGTTAAGAGAATCAAGTGTTAAACTCTTAGAGCGTATTCGAGAGAATGGAAAACGGACAATGGCTGAAGTTTTTCAACAGTCATATGAAATTGAAAAACAGAAAGAGTTTAATCGCTTTATTCTGCCGATCATTGGGTTTGATCTTGATGCCGGCCGGTTAGACGAAACTGTTCATCCATTTGCCCAAACTGTTAATACAGGGGATGTCCGATTAACGACTCGCTATTTAGAAAAAAATGTTCGCTCAGCCCTGTTCGGTACCATTCATGAAGCCGGCCACGGAATCTACGAGCAGCATATTAATCCTGAATTTGAAGAATCCATCCTTCAAAGCGGGGCATCGTTTGGAATTCATGAATCGCAATCAAGATTTTTAGAAAATATGGTCGGCCGCAGCAAGGAATTTTGGAAATTCTTTTACCCTAAACTGCAGGAGTATTTTCCAGCCCAGCTGAAGAATGTTTCCCTTGATGAATTTTACCGAGCTGTGAATTCGGTTGAGCCATCATTTATTCGTGTGGAAGCAGACGAATTAACCTATAATCTTCATATTATGCTGCGCTATGAAATTGAAAAAGCGTTGATTGCTGGAGAGATTGAGGCAAAAGACCTGCCTGTAATTTGGAACAAAAAAATGCAGGATTACCTTGGGATTACTCCAAGTACGGATACATTAGGCGTGCTGCAGGATGTCCATTGGTCCTTTGGCGGTATCGGTTATTTCCCTTCCTATTCTTTAGGAAACCTTTATGCTGCACAAATTCTTCGCACAATTCAAAATGACCTGCCTGATTTTTATAACCATATAGAAAATGGCAGATTTGACGTGATTCAAGGATGGTTAAAAGAAAATATCCATCAGTACGGCAAGCTTTACACGCCAAATGAATTAATCGTTAAGGTGACGGGTGAGGAATTAAACGCAGAATATCTTGTCGAGTATCTTGAGAAAAAATATGCTGAGGTATATGGATTTTAATTTATGATACCACGGACACTTGTTTTTAAAGACGTTATATCAACTTATGAAGAGCTTCGAAGTTGGATTGGCACGCCGAGTGAAAGAGCGAAAAAAAAGGTTATCCATTATATTGACGAACATTGTCAAAATTTTATTTCTTTGTCTCCTTTTCTAGTCATGTCAACCGCTGATAAAAAAGGAAATTGTGACGTTTCCCCAAGAGGGGATCACTCTGGCTTCGTCATGGTTTTAAATGAAAAACAGCTTCTGATCCCTGAACGACCCGGCAATAAGCGAGTGGACTCGATGAAGAATATTCTCGAAAACCCGCGTGTTGGCCTTCAATTTTTTATCCCAGGATTAGGTGAAACACTGAGGATAAATGGAAAGGCATGTTTAGTGAAGGATAATGATTTGTTGGAAAAAATGGCGGTGAATGGGAAAAGACCTCTTCTGGGGATAGGGGTTGAAGTTGAAGAATGTTTTATTCATTGTGCGAAAGCAATTTTACGCTCGGGGCTTTGGAAGCCGGAAATATGGAAGGATAAAGCCCTCCTTCCAAGGGCTGCAAAAATCTTAGCTGAGCACGCAAACATTGAAGGGGTTTCGGTCGATGAAATCGAAGCAAGCCTTATAGAAGGTTACAAGAATAGACTTTATTAAAATTGACATCTTGAATAAAATATCGTATATTAATAGTAATTAAATATTTCCTTTTTAAAGGGGAGTAGCTGCTACAATAAAGTCGTCATTCCGAGAATTTTATTCTCCGGCTTTATTGGCAACATTTACGTTGTTAGCAAGACCTTTACTTTACTGTAAAGGTCTTTTTGTATGCTTTTTTACATGGCCTTTACTGTATACAGTAAAGGCCTATTTTTATGGCATAAGGAGTATTTTGAAAAAATCTAACTTTAAGGGAGGAATTTTCATGGATTTAACGATTTTACTTGAGTATGGATGGGTATTATTGATTTTGGTTGCATTAGAGGGACTCTTAGCTGCCGACAATGCCTTGGTTTTGGCGATAATGGTAAAGCACTTGCCAGAAGAGAAGAGGAAGAAAGCATTATTTTACGGATTAGCAGGGGCGTTTGTGTTCCGTTTTGCTTCATTATTTGCGATTTCTTTCTTAGTCGATGTATGGCAGGTTCAAGCAATCGGTGCACTTTATTTATTGTTCATGGCTGGTAATCATATTTTCCGCAAGGTTGTAAAAAAGAAAGAGAATGAAAAGGATGGTAAGGTTCGTAAAGGCGGGGGCTTTTGGAGAACGGTCTTTATGGTGGAATTAGCGGATATTGCCTTCGCCGTTGATTCGATTCTTGCAGCGGTAGCGATGGCAGTTGTCCTTCCAGATACACCGCTTCCAGCAATTGGCGGACTTGATGGAGGAAAATTCCTGGTCATTTTTGCTGGCGGGATTATCGGATTAATCATTATGCGCTTCGCCGCAAATCAGTTTGTGAAGCTATTGGAAAAAAGGCCAGGTCTTGAAATTGCTGCTTTTACTATTGTCGGCTGGGTAGGCGTTAAGCTTGCTGTATATACTCTTTCACATCCCGAGCTTGCTATTTTAAATGAGGAATTTGCCCATTCAACTGCCTGGAAAATAAGCTTTTATATTGTATTAGCTGGTATTGCGGCAGCAGGCTGGTTTTTCTCGAAAGACAAGGAATCAAATCCGGTGAAAAAAGAACCAAAGGTTTCTTAAATGAGTGAAAGCAATTCCTCTATGAGGGGGATTGCTTTTTTACATTTTCTTCTTTTTCTGTTAAGGTGAAAATAAACTAGGGTGGAGGGAATTTTTTCATGATTTTAAGAGCCTATTTGATAATGGCTTTTATTGTTAGCGTTGTATGTATCATAGGCTTTAGTTTAATCTCCTTATTAATCAGCGACCAGAAAATAATCAGGTTTGATCGTTTGGTAATTCAGATGATTCAAGGACAAGAATCCCCTGGAATAACAAGCGTTATGAAGACGTTTACGTATATTGGTTCAGCAAACTTTGTTATCATTCTTAGTCTGTTGCTTATGTTTTTCCTTTATAAAGTACTCCATCATAGAATTGAACTTATTTTATTTATTACAGCCATCCTTGGTTCTGCTTGTATTAATGGGATTTTAAAGAATATTTTTCAGCGTGTCAGACCGGATTTGCACCGTTTGATTGAGATCGAGGGATACAGTTTTCCAAGCGGACATGCAATGAATGCTTTTACGGTTTATGGGATCATCACCTTTTTACTTTGGCGGCATATTCCGAATAAATGGGGAAGAAGTATTTTGATTGTCTTTAGTATTGTGATGATCCTTTCAATTGGTATTAGCCGCATTTATTTAGGGGTACATTATCCAAGTGATGTTATCGGCGGTTATTTTGCCAGTGGATTTTGGCTGGCAGTATTAATATGGTTTTTCCAATTTTACAAGGAAAAACGGTATAATAAGAAATATAAAAGCGAGATATGAGGTTGAGAACTGAAAGCTTCGCGGTTAAAAATTGGAGTGATACATATTATTAGAAATAGTATACCTAACTTATTTACACTGTTAAATTTATTTTGCGGTTTCTTGTCGGTGATGTATTCGGCACAAGGTGATTATAAAAATGCGGCCATCCTTATCTTAATAGGGATGATGCTGGATAGTATGGATGGTCGGATTGCGCGAATGCTGAGGGTCGAAAGTGAACTGGGGAAAGAGCTTGATTCATTGGCGGACATTGTCACCTTTGGTGTGGCACCTGCGATGATGGCATATTATTCCTATTTTTCTTATTTTGGGATACCAGGCATGGCGATTTCCGGTCTTTTCCCGTTATTCGGAGCTTATCGATTGGCAAGGTTTAATATTAATGCGGTGAAATCGTCACTTAAATATTTCACAGGTGTCCCGATAACCGCGGCAGGCGGTCTGTTGACATTGTTAACAACGTTTCAATGGAAGATGCCTGAAATTATCCTGCCTATTTCGTTTTTTGTCTTATGTTATTTAATGGTTAGTACGATTAAAATACCGAGTCTAAAGGATATCCCGCTGCCAAAATACGGGATCATCATCACGCTTTTCTTAGGATATGCCATTTATTTCGTGTTTAAAAAAGAACAGTACCGGTTTCCATACTTCATATATGTGGCGATTCCTTTATATGTCGCTTTTATCAGCTACCAGCTTGTAAGGACAAAACGAAAACGAAATCCAAAATAACAAAAGGGTGTCAGGCACCATTGTGAATATTTCAATGGTGCCTGATACCCTTTATTTTTACGTTTTTTCTTATTACATCCCGAAAGACATAACCCAAATCGAACCTGCAACTGTGATGACTGCGATGAAGAAGCCGTAAGCTACGTTGATTACCTGTGATTTTCCATCTTCGCCTTCGTTCATATGCATGAACATGTATAACTGAAGACCTGCTTGAATGACGGCAAGCGATCCAATAATCCAAAGTATAGTTTTAAAGGGAAGGGAGGTTTTGATGGCAACTCCTAGTGCTGCAAAGGTAAGCACCAGTGACATAATAAATCCGATTACATGTGTGACTGGAAATCCTTTATGATTTTTCTCCATCTTACGCCACCATCCTTGCTAAATAAACAAATGTAAAGATAAAGATCCACACAACGTCCAAGAAGTGCCAGTATAACCCGATGATAAATGTCTTTCTTGCAGTAACTGGCGTTAAACCTCTTCGGAAAATCTGAATGATGACCATAGTGGCCCAGCCAATCCCCATGGAAACGTGAAGCCCGTGTGTTCCTAGTAATACAAAGAAGCTTGATAAGAACGCACTAGTTTGCATTGTTGCGCCTTCATGGACATAATGAATGAATTCTGTTATTTCCATGAAAACAAACCCAGCCCCAAGTAAAAGAGTGATGATGAACCAAAGTAACAATCCATTACGGCTACCGCGGCGCATTTCATAGATTGCGAGACCGCAAGTGAAACTGCTCGTTAACAGAAGGATGGTTTCTACCATGACAACCTTAATTTCAAAAAGGTCCTTAGGGGTAGGCCCGCCAGCATAGCGGGCATTTAGAACAGAAAAGACAGCGAATAATGTTCCGAATAGGATGATTTCGGCACCAAGAAAAATCCAGAATCCCAAAATATTCATTCTGTTTTGTTCTGTTTGATATTCAAGCGGCAAAGCAGTATTGATGTTAGCTGACATGGTTGTTCACCCCTTTATTCACACTTCTCCATGCCTTTTCAGTTTTCTTGATTTCATCTTTATGAACGTGGAATCCATCATTATAATCGAATGACCGGATAATCAACCCAGCAAGGATTCCGACTGTTGCTACAAGAGCTGCAATCTTCCATTCGAAAACCAGGAAGAATCCGGTGATTCCAAAGACAACACCCATATAAAATGGCAGACCTGAATTGCTTGGCATATGGATTTCTTCTACTTCTTCATCTTTTAAGGTTAAACCTTCATTGTGCTTCTTCATATACCAGAAGGCATCGATTGATTTTACTTCTGGAAGTTTAGCAAAATTATAGAATTGAACTGGAGAAGCGGTAGCCCACTCAAGTGTACGTGCATCCCATGGATCGTTTGAGATATTACGGTCTGCATATCTTGCGCTCCAGTAAATGTTATAGCAAAGGGCACCAAAGCCAATCGCTAGAATAACGGCACCAATCGTTGATAATAGGAATAACGGAGCATAACCAGATTCAGCAGAATAGGTGTAAGAACGTCTAACAGCCCCATCTAATCCTAGGAAGAACATTGGCATAAACGTTAAGTTAAATCCAATTGTAAAGAACCAGAAATGAATTTTACCAATTTTTTCATTTAACATGTGTCCAAACATCTTAGGCCACCAGTAATAAAGACCGGCAAATACGGCAAATACTACACCCGGTATTAATACATAGTGGAAATGGGCCACAAGGAAAAGGGTATTATGGTACTGATAATCGGCTGCACCCATTGCCAGCATAACCCCGGTAACACCACCGATGACAAAGCATGGGATGAATGCAAGTGCCCAAAGCATCGCAGTTGTTAATTCAATTCGGCCTTTCCGCATCGTAAACAGCCAGTTAAACATTTTAACACCAGTTGGAATGGCAATCATCATCGTCGTAATGGAGAAGACTGAGTTTACTGCAGGTCCGGCACCCATCGTAAAGAAATGGTGAACCCAAACTAGCATACTTAAAAATGCAATACCGACGATTGAAAATACCATTGAATTATATCCAAACAACCTTTTACGTGAGAAGGTTGAGATAACTTCTGAGAACATCCCGAAAGCAGGGAGTACAACGATATATACTTCTGGGTGACCCCATAGCCAGAACAGGTTCGCCCACATCATATCCATTCCCCCGCCTGAGATCGTAAAGAAATGGGTACCGAAAATACGGTCAAAGGTCATCAACGCAAGAGCAACGGTAAAGATAGGGAATGATGCGACAATAATGACCGAAGCAATAAATGATGTCCAAGTGAACATTGGCATTCTCATTAATGTCATGCCTTTAGTTCTCATCTTTAAAATGGTAACAATAAAGTTAATACCTGTCATCAATGTCCCGATCCCAGCAATCTGCAGGGCAACCGCATAATAGTTATTACCAATCCCAGGCGTAAACTCTTTACCGGCAAGAGGGAAGTATGCCGTCCAGCCAGCATCTGGAGATCCGCCGACAACGAACGAAATATTAAATAGCATCGCACCGCTGAAGAACAGCCAAAAACTTAAGGCATTCAATTGCGGGAAGGCAACGTCACGAGCCCCAATTTGCAGCGGAACGACCACGTTCATTAAACCAATTAACAATGGCATTGCTGCGAACAAAATCATGATAACGCCATGAGTCGTAAAGATTTCATTATAATGTTGTGCATCTAAAAATTTCATTTCAGGGCGGGAGGTTTGTGCCTTCATTAACAGACCATCAACACCACCGCGGAAGAACATCAATACACCTGAAAGGATGTACATGATCCCAATTCGCTTATGGTCAACAGTTGTCAGCCATTCGCGCCACAGCCATTTCCATTTTTTTAAATAGGTTATACCAGCAACTATACCAACCATAGTTAAAACTATAGCAATCTGTGAACCTAGGATTAATGGGTTTCCTACAATGAAAAAGTCATGCCAATTAATTCCCATTGTGTTCACCTCCGTTAGAGTCATTCATTTCCGTGTTGTTTTCTTCATCTTTAAAAATCTTACCTTGAACTCCGTGAACCTTGTATAACTCAGGATTTGTATAAGTTTTCGAATTCATTTTCCCATGGTCGACCCATGCTAAGTGGGTGCCAGTAAATGTTTCACGTCCTAAGTGAGTTGGTTTTAAAAGCTCATTGTATTTTTTCTCTGTAAGCTTAGGAGCGTTTGTTTTTACTTCTTTAACCCATTTTTCAAAGTCTTTAGAGGATTTTGCTTCAACAGTAAATTCCATATCGGCATATCCCTTCCCGTTAAAGTTCGTATTTCTTCCTAAAAATTCACCAGGATTATCAGCAGTCAAATAAAGCTCTGTTTCCATTTTGTTCATCGTATATTTTTGACCGCCAAGTGCAGGAACCCAAAAGGATTGCATAGTTCCAGCAGAGGTTAATTTAAACTTAACCGGTGTCCCAGCGGGAATGTTAACATAGTTCACAGTTTCAATGCCTTGCTCAGGATAGCTGAAGATCCATTTCCAATCAGCTGAAGTGACATTGATGGTAATTGGCTTTTTATCTTCATAGCCTGCAGGCACTTTTTCTAGTTTATAAATGGTATTTACAGTAGGGATTGTTAAAGCAATAACAATCAAAATCGGGATGGCAGTCCAAATGATCTCTAATTTTGTACTGCCGTGCTCTTCAGGTGGCACGTAGTCTTTATTCTTTGGTGTAGCACGGTACTTCCAAACAATGTACCCGAATAATCCGAAAACAACGACAACCACAATCAGCATTAAAACGAGTGACCAGTTTATCAAACCAAGAATGTCTCTGGCAGCAGGACCTTTTGGGTCGAATACCACCATTTTGTTGCAGCCACTTAATAATAAGACAGGCAGGAAAGCCAACAGGGGGATTAAATAGCCCTTTTTAAACATTGTAAAGCTCCTCTCAGGCAAATTGTTCATTTTTTCACAATCCTTACGTGAATTCATTCACAAACTTCAATAGGATAACTCCGTTTTTAAAAAAATTCAAGCAAAAAATCCAATTAAACTAATTATTATTTTAGATTAATTTTCGGATTAAGTTTCCTCTTTCACAATATTACCAAGATGTCTATGATGATAATATAGGTTTTTAAAAAAAGTTGTGACAAATTTGTTAAGGATTTAAAATGCTAATCATGGAATAGTTTGGAAATATAATTCCACAGCTTTAATCATTGTTGAAAAATGGCTTAAAATTGTCTATTTTAGAATAATAATGAGATAATGTTAATACTACATAGAAAGAGGAGACAGGTACGATGAAAGTCAAAATTAATCGAATTGCAGCCAAAGCATTGAAAAAAATGATGGATGTGGAAGAAGCAGAAGGAAAAATGTTCCGCGTATACGTCACCAGTATTCATGGAGATCATGCGCACTATGATTTAATGCTTGATACGCCAACTGAAAAGGATGAAGTTGTTAGAACCGATAAGGATATTGATTTTATACTCGATAAAAACGATGAGTACTTGGATGGCGTATGGATTCAATACTTCCAAGTGCCAAAAGAGGAATGGGTCATTACCAATCCATCAAAAGGCAGCCATCACCATCATCATTAAAAAAATTGCTTGGTGCTAAACCGATTTTTGCCATTAATGAGGTCTTAATTAAGGACATTTTGGATGAAAACAAGACCAATTTTGTCCTTAAGAGGCCTTAAATTCAGCCCGCCTAAAAAAATGCTCACCTAAAAAAATTCCCCCAAAAAACGCTTTAGTCTTATTTTCAAAAATATTGAAATTGTTCATAATTTTTACATATAATCCTATTATTGCTACTTTTGAACAAAGGAGAATGGTATGATTCGGCGCTTCTTTTCTTATTATTTACCCCACAAAAGGCTATTTATTTTAGATTTTAGCAGTGCAGTGGTGGTTGCAGTATTAGAATTAGCATTTCCGCTCGCAGTCAAGTGGTTTATTGACGTACTGCTGCCTGGAGGAGATTGGCCGTCCATTGTTTCGGTTAGTATTGGATTATTCCTGCTTTACTTATTAAGTACATTTCTGCAATTTGTCGTCAATTATTGGGGGCATAAGCTTGGGATTAATATTGAAACGGATATGAGGCAAGAACTGTTTGAGCATGTACAGAAGCAGTCGTTTCGCTTTTTTGACAATACCAAAACCGGGCATTTAATGAGCCGGATAACAAATGACTTATTTGATCTCGGAGAACTTGCCCATCACGGGCCTGAAGATGTCTTTATTGCGGTTATGACGTTCATCGGGGCATTCTGGATTATGCTTACCATAAACGTTAAGCTGGCCCTCGTTTCTATTTTAGTTCTTCCATTATTAATCTTACTTGTGATTGTTTGTAATTTGAAAATGAACAAGGCGTGGGGGCAAATGTATTCAAGCATCGCTGATGTTAATGCCCGCGTCGAGGATAGTGTTTCTGGAAGCCGTGTCGTTCAATCGTTTACAAATGAAGAATTTGAGATTGCTAGATTTAGAAAAAATAATCAACGATACCGCGCTGCTAAGCTTGGGGGATACCGAGTTATGTCCTTCAGTTTATCAGGCATTTACATGATGACAAGACTAATTACGATTATCGTTTTAGTTTACGGTGCGTGGTTAAGCTTTTCAGGACAGCTTTCCTACGGGGAACTGGTAGGATTTGTACTCTATGTTAATGTCCTTTTTAATCCAATTGATAAAATTAGCGCAATAATGGAACTGTACCCAAAAGGAATGGCTGGATTTAAACGGTTTATCGAGTTAATCGATGATGAGCCGGATGTAAAAGATACAGAAGGCGCCGTTAGAGTTTCTGCACTTAATGGCAAAATTACCTTTAATGAGGTTTCATTTCGCTATGACATGCAAAAACCCGTGCTAGAAAAAATAAATCTAAATATATTTGCTGGCGAGACTGTTGCCTTTGTCGGTCCATCTGGCGCAGGGAAAACAACAATTTGCTCGCTGATTCCCAGATTTTATGATGTTAACAGCGGCGCTATTTTCATCGATGGACTTGATATTCGGAATATGACAAAAAAATCATTGCGGTCACAAATTGGCATTGTTCAACAAGATGTATTTCTTTTTACAGGAACACTCAGGGAAAATATTGCGTATGGAAAACATGAGGCAACCGATAAGGAAATCGTAGAAGCGGCCCGCCGCGCCCATCTTGAAAAATTTATTGCTTCCCTTCCAGATGGATACGAAACACAAATTGGGGAAAGAGGTTTAAAGCTTTCCGGTGGTCAAAAACAACGAATTGCCATTGCTAGGATGTTCCTGAAAAACCCGCCAATTTTAATATTGGATGAAGCAACTTCTGCACTTGATACAGAAACGGAATTGGTAATTCAAGAAGCCTTGACAGAACTCGCGCAAAATCGAACGACATTAATCATTGCCCATAGGCTGGCAACGATCCGAAATGCCGACAGAATCATCGTCGTGACCGAGGACGGCATAGCAGAAGAGGGCCGTCATGATGAACTGATTGAGCAGGGAGGAATTTTTGCCAATCTCCACCGTGTGCAATACCAGCAATAATTTGAAACTGCAAATTAATCACAGTCAGGCTATCGAAAAACTCTCGATAGCCTTTTATTTTATTTGTGTCCTTTAGTAATTCACCGTGTTAATTTGTTATATTATTAGTAATAAATTTTATAGTTTTTAACATGTCTGTTGATTGGCTCTCCAGGCACTTCGCTTTCCGAGGGCGTTGTCGGGGAGCCTCCTCGTCGCTGCGCTCCTGCGGGGTCTCCCCTGCCCCGTAATCCCGCAGGAGTCTTAGTGCCTTCCGCGCCAATCAACAGAGTGTTTTTTAATGGGAAAAATGCTTTATAAATTTTAAAAGGAGAAAATTTAGCGCAGCTATGCAGTTTAAAAGAACTGAAAGGTTTCGAAACTGCCGGTAAAGGGGATTAAAGCATGTATGAGAACAGGCCCTCCCTACTAAGCTTGTCAAAAATATAAAATAAGTTGCAACTCATTTAGCCAGAAAGAATAGGTGTGTTGCAATAATTTTGGTTGAAATCAACAGGACTATTTGCAGGGACAATCAATAAATTTGGAATTTAGTTTCTGATAAAATCGCAGTTTTTTTCTTATTCATACAGTCAAGAAATTTTGATTTTTATTCATAAAAAGTGTTTACTTAAACAATGAAAACATTTGAAAGGGGAAAGTTATTTCGAAATGGATACTGACATTAAACTGATTGCTCTGGATATGGACGGGACACTATTAAACAACAAAGGAAAAATTTCAGAAGAGAATAGGCAGGCAATTAAGGAAGCACAAGAAAAGGGCATTTTTGTAGTTCTAAGCACAGGCCGTTCTTTGCTCACCAGCAGGGAACACGCTGACGCTCTTGAACTCACATCCTATTTGGTTACTGTAAATGGCAGCGAAATATGGGATGAAAAACGCGAAATAGTTGAAAGAAATCTTGTTAAATCGGAGCTTATCGAGTGGATGTGGGAGTTATCTAAACAGCATAAAACAAAATTCTGGGCAATCAGCACCGAACGCAATTGGCATGATGATATGCCTGAGGATTTACATACTAAGGAATGGTTAAAATTTGGCTTTAATATCGAGGATGATGCAACAAGAGAGCTGATTAAAAAAGAATTACAGGCTAAAGGGGAGTTCGAACTAAGCAATTCCACCTTAAAAAACATCGAGGTAAATCCATCGGGAATCAATAAAGCAAAAGGACTCAAAATTGTCTGCGAACGCCTAGGGATACAAATGAATCAAGTGATGGCAGTCGGGGATAGTCTAAATGATATGGCGATGATTACAGAGGCCGGACTTGGGGTGGCAATGGGTAATGCCCAGGAGACGGTCAAACAGGCTGCTGATTGGATTACATCAACAAATGAAGAGGATGGAGTTGCCAAAGCCATTCGCAAATGGGTGCTTAAATAAGAAAATTTTCATGTTTTGGAATAAAGATTGTATAGGAAGAAAAAGGATTGGTAAAAATAATCAAGCAAGTATAATTTGCAAAAAAATGTTATGGCTACATGCTAGGAGGCTACAAAGAAATGGAAACAGGTAGAGTAAAATGGTTTAACGGTGAAAAAGGTTTTGGATTCATTGAGCGCGAAGGCGGCGATGATGTATTCGTTCACTTCTCAGCAATTCAAGGTGAAGGCTACAAAACCTTAGATGAAGGTCAAGAGGTTACGTTTGAAATCGAAAATGGACAACGTGGACCACAAGCGGTTAACGTCCGTAAATCATAAGTAACATTAAAAAAACAGACTCAGGTTACTGAGTCTGTTTTTTTAATGTATTAGCCTTTCATTATACTCCCATTTTTCTGCGTGAGTTGCTTACTTTTTTCGTTTGCTGGCTTGTTAGTTTTTTCGTCGCTTGAGAACCGCTCATATTCCCACTTCCAGCGGCTGCCTTGCTCTTTTTGTTTTCTAGCTGCTGTTTCATAGCTTCTTGTAAGCTAATTTTCTTTTTTTGTGTTTCAGCCGGATTTACTTGATTGGATTCTGACATAATTGCCTCCTAAAATAGATGATAAATACAGTATAATCTATTTTTTTACATATTAAAATTTTATATATACAAATTTTTTGGATGTTCTTCCTTAATTTTGGAATAACGTCCTTTCTTTTTAATCCTATGTAATAGTGTGTGTACATGTTTAATAATTGATATTAAATATTAAATTATAATAATTACAAATTAATATTGATTTTAATAAAATTTATATTATAATTTAGTCAATGGTTCAAAAATTGTTTACGAGGTGATCAAATGAGTAATGAAAACAAACACTTAACAACAGGAACTGGAGCACCAGTTGGTGATAATCAAAATTCAATGACAGCAGGGTCACGGGGACCAACATTAATCCAAGATGTTCATCTCCTTGAAAAATTGGCCCATTTTAACCGGGAGCGTGTACCTGAGCGTGTTGTTCATGCAAAAGGGGCTGGTGCGCATGGTTATTTTGAAGTGACAAATGATATGTCAAAATATACAAAGGCTAAGCTATTTAACGGTGTTGGAAAGAGAACACCTATGTTTATCCGTTTCTCAACCGTTGCTGGTGAGTTAGGTTCTGCAGATACCGTTCGTGATCCCCGCAGCTTTGCGGTGAAGTTTTATACAGAAGAAGGTAATTACGACCTTGTTGGAAATAACACACCTATTTTCTTTATTCGTGATGCGATTAAATTCCCAGATTTTATCCATACACAAAAAAGAGATCCAAAAACCCACTTGAAAAATCCAAATGCAGTTTGGGATTTCTGGTCATTGTCACCTGAATCGCTGCACCAGGTCACATATTTAATGGGAGACCGCGGACTTCCAGCAACCTTAAGACATATGAATGGCTACGGCAGTCATACCTTTAAGTGGGTCACTGCTGAAGGTGAAGCAGTTTGGGTGAAATATCACTTTAAGACAGAGCAAGGCGTTAAAAACATGGCAGCTGATGTTGCAGGTAAAATAGCAGGCGAGAATCCTGATTATCATACTGAAGACCTATTTAATGCGATTGAAAAAGGCGACTTCCCTGCTTGGAGATTGCATGTTCAAATTATGCCATTTGAAGATGCCTATAAATACCGCTTTGACCCATTTGATGTGACAAAGATTTTGTCTCACAAGGATTATCCGCTGATTGAGGTAGGACGCATGGTGCTTAATCGCAATCCTGAGAACTATTTTGCAGAAGTGGAGCAGGCAACCTTCTCGCCTGGAACAATGGTACCAGGAATCGAGGCATCACCAGATAAAATGCTTCAAGGGCGCTTATTCGCTTATTCCGATGCCCATCGTTACCGCGTTGGCTCGAACCACAATCTATTGCCGATTAACCGTCCAAAGGTTGAAGTGAATAACTATCAACGTGACGGTGCGATGCGTTCCGACAACAATGGCGGAGGTTCCATTTATTATGAACCGAACAGCTTTAGCGGACCAAAGGAAGCACCAGAACAAAAGCAAACGGCCTTTCAGGTTACAGGTGCAGCTGAACAGGCAGCATATGATCAAAACGATCATTACACTCAAGCTGGGGATCTTTATCGACTAATGTCTGCGGATGAGCGGACACGTTTAGTAGAAACAATCGTTGGGGCGATGAAGCCTGTCGAAAGAGATGATATTAAGCTCCGTCAAATCCAGCATTTCTACAAAGCTGACCCGGAGTATGGCGAGCGGATAGCAAAAGGGCTAAATCTGGCCATTCCCCAGGAAGTTAAATTTATCTATTAAACTATTAAGACCGTTCAGTTACTGAGCGGTCTTTTACATTAAAAATATCTAAAAAATTCAACAAAATACGACAGTATTTTCCTTTTTCTCCTATTAAACTTATTGATAAAGTCAGGGGGGGAGAGAATTGCTTAAATATAAAATCTTGGTCATCATGTTGATTTTTATAGGTGGTCAAGTACTATTACACTCAACGGCCTATGGCAAACAATACATAACCTACGAAAAAAAATCGTTTTTCAATTTTTATGCGGATAAGCTTTTTGAAAGAATTAATAAACAAATTCATTCCATGGATAGGGAGCCTTCCTATTATGATCAACTTTTGGCTCTCCAGCAAACACCCTATAATATCTCCGTTAAACAGAAGGTAGCTTCAACAGTCATAGAGGAACCAATTCGGTTAACGTTTGCAGGGGATGCGATGTTTGATTGGTCAGTAAAGCAAACAGTAAAACAAAAAGGAGCGGATTATCCTTTCGTATATATTAAAACGGAACTTGCTTCCAGTGATTTAAGCGTAGTCAATCTAGAGACATCCATTACCACCGGAGGGACTAAGCAAGGGAAACAATATACTTTTCGTTCAGACCCAATTGCGTTATCAGGATTAAAGAACGCGGGGTTTCAACTCGTTAGTCTGGCCAACAATCATTCGCTTGATTTTGGGCTACAAGGGTTTACGGATACAGTCTTCAATTTAAAGCAATATCAATTGGATTATGTCGGCGGTGGTTTGAACAAAGACGAAGCGTATGCAGCCAAATCCTACAGCATAAAAGGGAAAATAGTTAAAATACTGGCTTTCTCAAAGGTTCTGCCTGATTTTAGCTGGGTAGCGACAACTTCAAAACCTGGTCTAGCGAATGGTTATGATATCAGTCTGATCAATCGGACCATTCAAACAGAAAAAGTGGACGCCGATTATTTATTCGTGTTTATCCACTGGGGCATTGAAACGAAGCGCACTCCTGAACCCTTCCAGCGAGAATGGGCAAAGTTAATGATTGATGCAGGTGCGGACGGGGTCATTGGAAGTCATCCACATGTGCTGCAAGGCTTTGAATATTATAAAGACAAACCGATTGCCTATTCGCTCGGAAATTTCCTTTTTCCAAACTATATAAAAGGGAATGCAGCGCAAACGGGTGTATTACACTTGGATATAAAGAATGAAAAAATTGGGATGACGTTTGTGCCTTATCGTATCTCTAACGATCAAATTGTAAAACAAAATGATCGGGAACAACTTACAGTTTGGAATGAACTCCAACGAATTTCCTTCGGTGATTTGCAAATTCAAGATGGGATGATTAAAGACCCGGCTAGCGTTGCTATAGCAGGAGACTAGTGAAGCAGAGGTAATTTATTTACCTCTGTTTTTTATGTGATTAATTTACAATTTACTGGAAAAAATACAGGTAATTAGAATGTGAAGGAGCAGTCATGTGAATCTGAACGTGATGTATGGGGCCATTTTTATTTTTTCAGCAATAAAATGGGGTGATTGGAAAAATTGGGGGACCTATTACCCTACCTTTCTTTTCTTGATGGTTGGGGATTTGGTGTATCAGTTTTTATTTTTTAAACATAGCATGTGGGAATATGTTCCGATTGGAAGCGATAAATTATGGGCAAAGCACACACATATTGCTTTCTTAGTTATGTTAATAAAATATCCTGTGACAATCAGTATTTTTCTCGGCCATATGCCTAAGGCGGTTTGGAAAAAAATGCTTCATATCCTCGCTTGGACTCTTGTCTATACGATAAATGAATACACAGATCTGAAATTAGGAGCCATGGTCCATAAAAACGGCTGGAATTTATGGTGGTCTGCATTTTTTAGCTTTGTTATGTTTTCTGTTTTGGCTGTCCACTATAAAAAACCATGGTTAGCTTGGATCCTATCAGCGATATATGCTACTTTCCTATGGAATATATTTAATATTTCACAAAATATTTTGAAATAACTTCTTTCGCGCGCAACCTAGGACAACATAGGTTGTTTTTTTAATGGAAATTTTAATGAAATATTATATTAACCGAATTATTAAGGAGGGATTTGAGTACTAAATTTAGAATATTAATAATATGATGATTTTAAGGGGGGGATTTGCTTGGGAATCCAAGTTGTAGAAAAAGAAGAGATAAAAGTAGTTGGAATTTCTTGGAGTGGAACTTATTCAGAAGCTGAGCTCATTCCGAGTCTATTTAAAGAGATGGAGAATCGTTTAAGCGAAGTTCCCCATCAAACGGAAGAACCAGTGTTGATTGCGCCGTTTCATAGCAGGGAAACGGAGTTTACCTATTATGTCGCGAAACCTGTAGAAAAAATTGAAGCCATCCCAGAAGGCATGGTGGGATTTACTATCCCGCGAAAAAACTATGTCGTTGGTGTCCATAAGGGCAGACCCGAAGAAGTTAAGAATACATATCTTCAAATGTTCGAATGGATGAAGGAATATGGCTATGAACAGGATCATTATGCTTTAAGTTTAGAAGTCTATAAAGAAGAACATAAACAACAAAATGCGAATGGTGATCTCCATTTTGAAATCTTATTACCTGTGAAAACATATTAAAATAATATGACATTCCAGAATTTTTCTGAAAATAGGAGTCCTTTCCCTTTACTCTTTTATTAAAGTATACTACTATAGAAAGTATATTTTAATAATTCCTTCGGGGTAAGGTGAAATTCCTAACCGGCGGTGATGAAGCGATGCTTCTTAGTCCGTGACCCGGTTAACGTACTCGTTAAACGGTGGATCTGGTGAAATTCCAGGGCCGACAGTTAAAGTCTGGATGGGAGAAGGAAAAAACAGGATTATGAAAATGGCAAAAATTGCCTATTTCTAAGCCTTACTTTCCTATTGTCTTTATTTTACCCTGAAGAGAAAATTCTTCAGGGTTTTTTGTATTCCTTAATAAAGGAGAAGAAAAAATGTTTACCGGAATTATTGAAGAAATTGGGTCAATCTTAAATATTCAGAGGACAGGAGAATCGTTTGTATTAACCATTGACGCGAAAAGAATTCTTGAAGACGTCCATCTTGGTGATAGTATTGCTGTTAATGGTGTATGTCTGACTGTGACCTCCTTCTCGGGAAATCGCTTTACTGTTGATGTAATGCCGGAAACCGTTAGGGCTTCGAGTTTAAATATGGTTAAACGTGGTTCTAAAGTCAACCTTGAAAGAGCAATGGCTGCTGGAGGAAGGTTTGGTGGTCACTTCGTTTCAGGGCATATTGATGGAACAGGAATCATTAAAAGCAAAAAAGCATTAGAAAATGCCGTATATTATGAAATTGATACAGACCCCGAATTATTAAGATATATCATTGTAAGAGGATCTATAGCAGTTGATGGGACTAGCCTTACCGTTTTTGCAGTTTCCGAAAATAGCTTTACCTTATCTTTAATCCCGCATACCCTTGGTGAAAGTATATTAGGGCAAAAAGACTCTGGTGATATCGTTAATTTGGAATGCGATATGATTGGCAAATACGTGGGGCATTTTATGAATAATCTTGGAAAAAATAATCAGAACAAAAGTAGTGGAGGGATTTCCGCTAAATTTTTAGAAGAAAACGGCTTTTATTAAAAGGAGTGATTATCCGTGTTTGATACCATTGAAGCAGCAATTTCCGATTTAAAAGAGGGAAAAGTGATCATTGTTTGTGATGACGAGGGTCGGGAAAATGAAGGAGATTTTTTGTCCCTTGCTGAATATGCGACACCAGATGTCATCAATCTTATGGCTATCCATGGAAGAGGCCTTATATGTGTTCCAATTGACCAAGAACTGGCACAAAAGCTGGAACTTGATCCGATGGTTTCAAAAAACACGGACCCGCATGGAACCGCCTTTACCGTAAGCATTGACCATAAATTTTCAACTACAGGAATTTCAGCATTTGAACGTTCAGCAACGATCCTAAGCATGATTGATCCAGAATCAAATCCAGAAGATTTTAAAAGACCGGGGCACATTTTTCCACTTGTCGCAAGAAATGGCGGAGTTCTTAAGCGAACAGGACATACCGAAGCGGCCGTAGACCTAGCCAAACTATGCGGCTCAGCGCCTGCGGGAGTCATTTGTGAAATTATGAATGAAGACGGAACGATGGCTCGTGTCCCAGAACTCCGTAAAATTGCTGATAAATTAAAGGTAAAAATGATTACCATTGAAGATTTAATTAAATACCGAAAGAATAAAGAAAAAGATACTGCAAACAAATTCTAAAGAAATAAATTTTTTTAGAAATTGGTGATTGGAGCGGATGGTGCTCGACTCCTGCGGGAGTACGGGTCCGGGGAGACCCCGCAGGCGCTTAGGCGCAGAGGAGGCCCCGGCACGCCCGCGGAAAGCGAGAGCCCGTAGCGAAATCATCAACTTAGTTTATCGCACCAAATAAAAAAATGGAGGAATTAAGATGGGATATATTTTTGAAGGTAATTTAGTTGGCTCAGGATTAAAGGTTGGAATCGTGGTAGGACGTTTCAATGAATTTATCACAAGTAAATTATTAAGCGGAGCGCAGGATGCACTCAAACGGCATGGAGTAAGCGAGACAGATGTAGACGTTGCTTGGGTTCCTGGCGCCTTTGAAATTCCATTAATCGCTCAAAAAATGGCAAACAGTAAAAAGTATGATGCTGTCATTACACTCGGAACTGTTATTCGCGGTTCAACCCCACATTTTGATTATGTTTGTAATGAAACCGCAAAAGGAGTATCTCGTATCAATTTAGACAGCGGTGTGCCTGTTATTTTTGGCGTATTAACGACTGATTCGATTGAGCAGGCTATTGAACGTGCAGGTACGAAAGCCGGCAATAAAGGCTGGGAAGCTGCGAGTGCAGCCATTGAAATGGCAAACCTTTGCCGAAACATTGAGCAATAATTCATTTAAAACCATATACAAAACAATTAGCGTTTTACTATAATAGAAATAACATAAAAAAATATGATGAAAAAACAGGTGCTAAAGTCTTTGAACTTAAGCTTAAAAGGGAAGTTGGAAAGAGCCAACGCGGTCCCGCCACTGTAAATGGGAGCAACCTATAAACTGTCACTGTCAAATAGATGGGAAGACATAGGAAGCGATGACCATGAGCCAGGAAACCTGCCTGTTTTAAACACCTAAAGCCTACGCGGATAGGAGTGTGTTAAAATAGGAATTTTATTGTATTTCTATTTTGGTACATAGCACTCCTCCTTTTTGGGGGATTTTTTTATGTCAAAAATTTTGAGATTACTAGAAGGGGAGAAAAGAGGATGTTAGAGAGAAAGAATTTATGGCTGGCTCTGTTGCTTGTATTCACACTTATCATAAGCGGCGTTCAGACACCTGTTTTTGCTGCTGGCCTTGGAAATCAAGGGACTATTACCGTAATAGGGACAGAAGAAACAAATCCAATACTGCCTGAAACATCTGTTTCATTTGGTGAAAACGAAACAGCAACGCAAAGTTTAATTAGTGCAGTTGGAGAGAGTAACGTTGAATTTACCGACACTACATATGGAAAAATGTTAACCGGTATTAATGGAGTAAAGGCAGAAGGAACCAATTTTTGGGCTTTCTACATTAACGGGGTTTCTGCTCAGGTTGGATCGGATTCCTATATCGTTCAAAATGGCGATAAATTAACCTTCCAATTAAAAGACTGGACCAAGCCTGTCGAAAATAAAGTTTCACTTAAAGTAATGGATAATAAGAAAAACATTGTTAAGGAATTACCTGAAATTGAAATTATCGGTCACCCTAATGCTTTTCAGCTTTTACAAGTCGCGCTTGGCGTTGAAAATGTAGGATACACCGATACCCAATACGGAAAAATGATTACATCCCTTAATGGGATTAAAGCAGAAGGTAACAATTACTGGGCTTTCTATATCAACGGAGAAATGGCATCCACTGGGGCTGAAGGGTACTCGCTTCAGTCGGGAAACCAAATCAGCTTTCAATTAGAATCTTTTCAGCCTGATCCGGGGACTGGAGGTAATGGGGATCCTTCTACAAATCCAAATCCTCCGGCAGGAACTGTTTCAGCGGCCGACCTTCAACATGCAGTCGATTCAGTGAGTGACTATGTTTTAAAATCACAAGTTGGTGAATGGGAAGCTATAGCCCTAAAGCAAGCTGGTAAAACTATTCCTGCCAACTATCTGGATTCCGTAAAGGCGCTAGTTAAAGAGCGACAAGGGAAGTTTACAAGAATTACTGATACTGAGCGCTATGTACTTGGGATTCTTGCAGCAGGAGGTGACCCGACGAATGTTGAAGGATACAACCTTGTTGAATCAATTTATAACGGCAATGTTACTAAGCAGGGATTGAACGGCGTAGCCTTCGCATTGATTGCATTAGACAGCGCGGATTTCACTGTTCCGAATACGGCCCAATGGACAAGGGAAAAGCTCGTTAACCATTTGATTGAAAGACAAAACGCTGATGGCGGCTGGGCTTGGGATGAAAGCACAACAAGTGACATTGACACAACCGGAATGATTCTAACAGCCCTCGCACCTTATAAAAATCAGGCAGGCGTAAAAGAAAAAGTAGATAGCGCGATTCAATATTTAATATCGCAATATCAAAACGGTAAAATTGATAATAGCTCAACCGCTGCACAAGTGATTATTGCCCTATCTGCATTAGGAATGGATGCAAATGATACACAATTTACAAGAGGTAACAGCAGCTTGTTCCAATTTTTCTTATCTTTCCAAAATGCCGATGGCGGTTTTGATTGGCAAGGCGGAGACACAAGTGACGTATTTACAACCTCACTTGCATTTCAAGCAGTAGTTGCCTATCAGCTATATTCAAAAGGAAATGGTGCTCTTTATAAAATGGCGTTAGCAGAACAAAAACCTGAGGTGAAAACACCACAGCCGGAAACACCACAGGTAGAGCAGCCTACAGTCCAAACGCCGGCAACTGAAGATCAAACTACTAGTCAAAAAGGCCACAAGCTTCCAAATACAGCTTCAAATATGTATAACTTATTAGCATTGGGATTATTTTTATTAATGCTTGGCAGCGTATTATACATGATCCAAAGGAAACGTAAGGCATTATAATTCCTTGCCCCCTCTTTTTTACAAGGAGGGGGCGGATGGGGAGGGCAACAGGATGAAAATACTAAAATCTGCATTATTAATCTTTATTTTTCTATTAGCTTTTAGTTTAATTGGCTGCAGTCAAGGTTCTGACAGTTCGAAGGAAACAAAAAAAGAAATTAAAACGACTGAAGAAGTAAAAAAGGAAGAAAAAGACTCTAAAGTTGTTGAGGAACAGAAACCCGAACAAGTGAAAGAGAATGAGACCACTACTGCCGCTCCAACAGAAGAAAAACAACCTGAGCAAGCAGCTCCAAAAGCTAACTCAACAACACAAACTGCCCAAACTAGCCAGCCGAAAACAACACCAAGCAAGACAACCACCCAGCCGGCAAAAACAAACGGTACGTCGACTTCAACTCAACAAAGTAAACCATCTGCCGCTGCCACGACACCAAAACCAAATACAACGACTCAAACGCCAAAACCTGTCACTTCCGTTACTCTTTCTATCATTGGCCCAAAAGACCGCGGGACCATTCTTGGAGCAACGAAGGTTAATTTTAATGATGGAGATACTATTTTTGATATCATCTCACAGGCGACAAAAAAACAAGGAATCACTGTCGATTCACGGGGAAGCGGGGCAACGGCCTATATTGAAGGAATTGACAATATTTATGAATTTGATTATGGTGCTAAGAGCGGCTGGGTTTTTAAACACAATGGTGCCAGTATTACTAAAAGCATAGGAGTCATAAAGATTAAAGACGGTGATCGGATTGAATGTTATTACACGGAAGGGAGTTAGGAGGGAATGGGAATGAAAGAACGATTTGAGAAATTTCATCCTTTCATTCCCTTCCTCTTTTATGTAGGGGCAGTTTCTCTTTTACTTCTTTTGCTGCATCCGTTCTATTTGGGGGTAGGCTTATTGCTTATACTCATCATAAATTTTTTCCATGATCGTTTCCAAGGGCTTAAACGTTGGTTATTTCTGATCATAACAAGTTTCATCCTCATGATCGTAATCAATCCTCTTTTTAATGAAAGAGGAAGACATCTGTTATTTGAAGTTGGGCAGCATCGAGTTACATTAGAAGCCGTTGTTTATGGCGGGATGAATGCTATGTCCATCATCGGTGTCATTGCCGTCTTTGTTTCCTATAACGTGATTATGACACCAAATAAGCTCCTGTTTTTATTTGCAAAAATATTACCGCAATTCGCTGTCCTTCTAATGCTGACCCTCCGCTTTATTCCGCTGATGAGGCGAAGGCTGGAAGAAATTTCAGTCGTCCAAAGGAGTAAAGGGATTTTTGTGAATCAGGGAAAATGGAGTTTTCGAATCAAAACGGGAATGCTTTACGTGCAAGCCCTATTAACCTATTCTCTTGAGGAAGCGATTCAGACGGCGGACTCCATGAAAGCACGGGGCTACGGAAATGGGCCGCGTTCATCCTACGAATATTTTAAATTTAAGAAAACAGATGCAGCAGCAGTGGTTTTTCTCGTAGGATTATTTGTGTTTATACTATTTAACAGGGTACACGGGTTAGGTTATTTAACTATTTATCCAATCATGGAAACCTGGCAGCTTACATCGATGGATACTTTTGTACTAGCTGGTTACATCCTGTTTTTAAGTTTTCCAATAATCATTGAAGCAGGTGGATTATTCCGATGGCGTATATTGAATTAAACAAAGTTTCATTTTCCTATCCAGATTGCTTAGAACCAGCCATAGGGAATATATCCTTAAAAATAAATAAAGGTAAATTTGTGGTGCTTTTCGGGTCTTCCGGATCTGGCAAAAGTACTCTATTAAGATTGTTAAAAAAAGAAATCCAGCCACATGGAATTCTGAAAGGGCAGATTTCGGTTAATGGTGCGCCAATACAGGAGAAAACAGGTCTGTCGAAGGAAATTGGTTTTGTTTTTCAAGATCCAGAAAATCAAATTGTTGCAGATGATGTCCTGCATGAGCTTGTTTTTGGTTTAGAAAATATTGGACTTAAGACGAGTGAAATGAGGAACCGCCTGGCTGAAATGGTCCATTTTTTTGGAGCAGAGTCCTTGCTCCATCGGAAATCGCATGAGCTTTCTGGCGGGAGAAAGCAGCAGATAAACCTTGCCTCTGTTCTATTAATGCAGCCGGACATTTTACTATTGGATGAACCAACTGCTCAGCTTGACCCTGTTAGTTCACGGGAGTTTTTAGATATGCTTAAGCGGTTGAATGAGGAATTTGGCATGACGATTATTATGGCAGAGCATCGCTTGGAAGAAGTATTTACCCTTGCAGATGAAATAATCATGATGGAAAAAGGGCAAATCTTATTCGAAGGGGAACCAAGGGAGGTTCTTCCACAAATTTGGAACTCGAAGAATCAGGCTTTTGTACCTACTATCCCAAGCTTATTTTTAAGCCAAAAGGGTTCGGGTATGATCCCTTTAACTGTAAAGGAAGGACGAAATTGGGTTCAGGAATCGAGCACGATCTTTTCAGAAGAACCCAAAAAGCTGGAGTATCCAATTGGTGATGAACGAATTGGCTTAAAAAACATTTCTTTCCGCTATGATAAAAAAAATGAATTCATATTAAATGATTTGGATTTTAGCCTGGCTAAAGGTGAATTTTATGCCTTGTTAGGCGGAAATGGCTCTGGGAAATCCACATTTTTAAAGGTTTTAGCTGGATTGGTAAAGCCTGAAATGGGGAAAATCTTAGTTAACAAAAAGAAAACGAAAATAATGAAGAACAGTGAATTAATAAATTTAATCGGCTATTTACCACAAAACCCAAAGCTGTTTTTTATACAAGATTCGATAGAAAAAGAAATCCAATACACTATGGACCATTGGGATTTAACCAATGTTAATGAAGTGGATACCCTGCTCAATAACTTAGGAATTAAACATCTTATATCGAGCCATCCCTTTGATCTAAGCGGAGGGGAATTGCAAAAAGCAGCATTAGGGTGTTTGCTGATAAGAAAACCTGAGATACTGTTACTCGATGAGCCGACAAAAGGGTTGGATCCCATTTCAAAACAGAATTTGGCCAATATTCTCCAATCACTACATTTTGAAGGTATGACGATTCTGATGTCGACACATGATGTGGAATTTGCTGCCCAGTTTGCAACGAAATGCGGGATGATGTTTCAGGGGAAGATTACATCCGAGGATGTACCCAGTGAATTCTTCAAAGGTAATTTCTTTTATACAACCATGCTGCAAAGAATTGCCCGTGATTTACCGAATCGGGCTGCTCAGTCGGTCAGCGGGGTACAATAGTGATGCGCAACTTCAAAAAAGTCTGGGCTATAGTTTTTCTGTTCCTTGCCGGGATCTTGCTATATTTAACGATGAGGTTTGAGAACTCTTATTTATGGATAAGTTTCGGAATGGTATTTATTTCAATTTTGTTTTTCTTTGTTAGGTTTGAAAGTAGGAAAGTGGAACCGAGAGAAATTGTCCTTTTAGCCATATTAGCGGCTATTGCTGCAGTGGGTCGAATTCCCTTTGCCAGTATCCCCAGCGTCCAGCCGACGACCTTTGTCATTATGATGGCAGGATTTGTTTTTGGTGCAGAAAGTGGTTTTATAATAGGGGCCGTTGCAGCCTTGGCATCAAATATGATAATGGGCCAAGGTCCTTGGACACCATGGCAAATGGTTGCTTGGGGACTGGTTGGATTAACGGCAGGCTTGCTGCGCAAGACAAAGCTTATGAATAGAAAATCGGGCCGGATTTTCTTTGGAATCGTCTGGGGTTATTTGTTTGGTTTGATTATGAATGTATGGGGGTTCTTAGCTGTTACGCAAGCAGAAAGTCACATTACGATTAAGGCGTTTCTTATTTATTTTGGTGCAAGCATTCTTTTCGATACGTTTCATTCTGTATCTAATGTGATCTTTTTACTGATTTTCGGCGATACCTGGATTAAAATTTTATCAAGATTTAAAAGAAAATATGGATTGTTAGAATAATGAGAAGAAAAATAGCACGCTGATTTCAGCGTGCTATTTTCTTACTTCTTGAGTTTTTCCACCAAGGAATTAACTGCTTCTCCTATATTGTATAGTGCACTATCCAATGCTTTTTTCCATGCCGGGGCATGTTCTTTGATTGAAGCACCAATTTTTTGGGCATTTTCATTTAATTCCTTACCAATTTTTTTGGCCTGATCTTGGATGCTTTTTTCGGTATTCTCTTCTCCTGCCAGCTTGGCGTTAATGGATACGACATCAAAGCTATCTTTTGGAAGATAGCGCTGCGATTCCAGCATGATTTCTCTGAAAATCGGAACCACATTGGCTGAGCTTGAGCTCGGCAGGTAATGCTGCCGGTCTGTCTGGTCATAGCCTAACCAAATCGCGCCGACAAGGTTTGGCGTGTAGCCAACCATCCATTGATCCTTCGTTCCATTGACATTGGCGAACGGAAGTTGAGTTGAACCTGTTTTTCCGGCAATTTGCATTCCAGGGATATGGGCCCGCTTTCCTGTTCCGGTTTCCACCACATTTAAGAGCATTGAGGTCATCTCATTTGCGACAGTTTCAGAGGTGACTTTTGTCGTTTTTGCTTTTCGCTCCGCGATAATATTCCCAGTTGGACCAACAATTTTTGTAATTAAATGGCTGTCCTGCCGCTTTCCGCCATTTGGGAAAGCTGAAAAAGCATTAGCCATTTGTAAGGGTGACACGCCCTTGCTCATTCCGCCAAGGGCGATAGCCAAGTTTCGATCTTCCTTTTCAACAGGTATTCCAAACCGTTTTAATGAATCGATCCCTTTATTTAAGCCCACTTGATCGAGCAGCCAAACGGCAGGAATATTCAAGGAATCTTCTAAAGCCTTATACATCTGAACCTTGCCTTGGTAGGTTTTTGAAAAATTTTCCGGCTTGTAATTACTGAACGTCATCGGTTCGTCGTTAAGCTCGGATGAATAGTCATAGCCATTTTCAAGCGCAGGAGTATACACAGCAAGTGGTTTGATCGAGGAACCAGGCTGTGCCTTTAATTGAGTCGCTCGGTTAAAACCGCGAAAAACGTGTTCACCCCGGCCGCCGATAAGGGCACGGACTCCACCTGAGGCGGGATCCATTAATACCGAACCGCTTTGAACCAATGTATTTCCGCTTCCTCTAGGGAATAATGAGTTTTTACTATATACTTTTTCAAGTCCTGCCTGTAGGTTCTGGTCCATTTCGGTATAGATTCGGTAACCTCTTGTTAAGATTTCATCCTGGGTTAATCCATACTTGGATATCGCTTCATTTAAAACGGCATCCACATAATATGGGTATTTTCGTTCAACAAAGCTTCCCCCTCCATCATGAAGACGAATTTTTTCTTTTTTGGCCTGATTGTACTGAGCAGTGTTGATGAACCCTAGTTCCTTCATTTTGGCCAATACCACATCACGCCGTTTCATGGCCAGGTCATAGTTTTTATAGGGATCCAGATAATTTGGTGCATGTAATAGCCCTGCAAGCATGGCTGCTTCGCTGACGGTGACGTCCTTTATATTTTTATTGAAATATTTTTTTGAAGCGTTGCCGACCCCCCAAGCGCCGCTGCCGAAATAAACTTGATTAAGGTACATTTGCAGGATTTCTTCTTTTGTATAGACCTTTTCAATTTTTACTGCTAAAAACAATTCCTCAGCTTTTCGCTTATAAGTTCTTTCTGGAGATAAAAGGGCATTTTTCGTCAGCTGCTGTGTTAGTGTGCTGCCGCCGCCAGTAATCCTTCCTGCAAAAAGGTTGCCGAAAAAGGCACGAGCGATTCCTTGAATATCAAAGCCGCTATGCTCATAAAAGCGTTCATCTTCAATGGCCACCACCGCATTTGGCACATATTTTGGCAGTTCTTCCATTTTAATACCTTTGGTACGGTTTGTTGCGACATTGCTTGCCACTTTGCCATTTTTATCATAAATAACGGTCGGCTGGCTTAATCCTTCCTTCAGGGATTGAACATTTGCTCTGGTCGCCAGCCAGCCAAAATAACAGATTGTCACGAGAACAACAACCAGGATGAGTAATAAGAATATTTGTGTTAGATGTTTCTTTTTCCAAAAACGTGAGACCATTTCCCAAAGTGGATGTAACTTGTCCATAAGAACTCCTTCTCTATTAGGGATTATTGATTTTTTATATTATAAATTTTCTTGTGGAAAAAGACCAACAATAAGAAATTCGTGATATCCGTGGACAACCAATTCCAGTCCAAGCATATGTTATAGAAAGGCCAATTAACATAGGGAAGGGGATGGGATGATGATCAACTGGAAGGTCCGATTTCGCAACAAAAACTGGGTAATCGCATTTATTTCACAGCTGATGATTGTTGCTCAACTGGTGCTGGCTGGATTAAATTCACTAGGGATTACCGATTTTCAACTAACTGATGCGATTCAAAATTCAATTTTGACATTAGTAAATGTCATATTTGTAATACTATCTATGCTCGGGCTCGTTCAAGATCCAACCACCAAAGGTTTTGGAGACAGTGAAAGGGCTATGAATTATAAAGATCCAAACTAATCAATCGGCAATGTTAAAGACCATTGTTGATTGGAGCGGAAGGAGCGAAGACTCCTGCGGGAGTACGG
>NZ_JBITPF010000007.1:0-34462 GCF_050468025.1 Neobacillus sp. NRS-1170
TTGACGGGGTGCAGTTCAAAAATGAGTTTGTGTTTTACTTTATCAGCCAGTATTACGCAATCCGGCAGATATTCCACTTATGGTTAGTAATACTTCAGTTAAAAGTTCATCATTCGGCTCTTCCTGTTTACGTAATTCCTTGATTAACTCCACCTGTAAAAAATTCAATGGATCAACATATGGGTTTCTTCTAAAAACTGAATCCTTAATGTTTGGTGTGTGGTCCAGCAATTCTTTATCGCCCGTAATTTTCAATAAAATTTCTTTAGTTTTTACATATTCTTCTAATATATTAGTGAAAATCCTATCAGCAATCTCTTTATCTTCAACAAGTGTTATATACTCCTTGGCTGTCGTTATATCTGCTTTCATTAATGCCATTTGCAGATTATCCACGGTAGATTGAAAGAATGGCCATTTTAAATACATTTGCTTTAGTAGCTGCATATTTTGCTCACTTCTTGAAGCAAAGCTTTCTAAACCTGTTCCTGCAGCATACCATGCTGGCAGGAGCTGGCGGCTTTGTGTCCAGGCAAAAACCCATGGTATCGCCCGCAAATCTTCAAATCGTCCGCGATTTTTTCGACTCATTGGTCTAGAGCCAATATTCAAATCACCTAGCTCTCTTAATGGAGTAGCTTCGTTAAAGTAAGTCAGGAAGTCAGGGTCGCCAAAAACGAGTGATTGGTATTTGCCCAAAGCAGAGCTTGAAATTTCTTCTATTGCTTCTTCCCATATTAGTTCCCTAAGTTGCCCTTGTTCCGCTTCATTCGAAACGTGTGTTGCTGCCTGCAGTAAAGTTGAGGTTGCCTGCTCTAGACTGCGGTAAGCGATATCCTCAAGTAAATAACGGGCAGATAACACTTCTCCTTGCTCCGTAATTTTAACCCCATCTCCAATGGTTTCGGCTGGCTGCGATAAAATGCTTTTATTTAAAGGACCGCCCCCACGGCCTAAAGACCCTCCTCGGCCATGGAAAAATTTAAGACCAATTTGATACCTTTTTGCCATTTCATGAATTTCGATTTGCGCTTTATATAGCTTCCAATTCGCGGTTAAGGTACCACCATCTTTGCTTCCATCTGAGTAGCCCAGCATAATTTCCTGCTGATTCCCAAGGATTTGCAAATGATTACGGTAAACAGGCATTTCAAAGAGTGTCTCCATTATCTTAGGTCCTGAGGTTAAATCATCAATGGTTTCTAAAAGTGGAGCAACATTTAAATGACTTTCCAACGTCCCATCTGAATGAAGCCTATAGATGCCTGCTTCTTTTGCCAATACCAGAACCTCTAATAAATCGCTAGGTGATTTTGTCATACTGACCAGGTAGACAGAAATAGCCCGTTTACCGAATTCTTCATGTGCATTCTTAATCATTTGGAATACTTTAATCATTTCTTGCGTTTCTTTAGAATAATCCTCATTTAATAAAAGAAGTGGCCGCGGATCGATTAGAATACTTTGAAGAATTTTCAACTTTTCTTCTTCTGCTAGTTCAGCGTAATTTTCACTAATCCGGACCTTTTTCAATATTTCTGTAATCGCTGCTTCATGTTCTCCACTGTGATTTCGGATATCAAGTGTAGCTAAATGGAATCCAAACATCTGTACTTGACGAATCAGTTTCTGAATTGTTTTTAATTCATGGGCAGCTGGATGATGTTGTTTGAGACTATTTTGAATCAAGTATAAATCTTTTAATAATTCATCAGCAGTTTTATAGCCGATAACTGATTTACCAACTTGCTTTACCCGTTCAATTATGATCGCAAAAGCACGACGATATGCTTCCGTTTTTACTGGCCATTTTTTATCATCGGTTAAATAAAAGTCCTCTTTTTCCCCGAGATAATTTAGGAGTTCGCGGCTTACTTCAACCCTTGTAGTAGAATGGCTATATCGCTTCATTAAATCCACTAAAACAGCTTTATATTTTTTTAGAACTAGCCTTCTTTGCCTTAGTAATGTTTCCCATGTTATATCATGAGTTACATTTGGGTTTCCATCACGGTCGCCGCCAATCCATGAACCGAAGCGAAGGAAATTTGGAACCTGCCATTCGGTTTGTGGAAAATTTGTTTCCAAGCTTGCTTCCAATTCACGATGAATTTCAGGGAGCACATCAAAAAGCGTTTGGTCAAAATAATACAAACCATTTCGAACTTCATCCATAACCGTTGGTTTATAATGCCGTAATTCATCTGTCTGCCAAAGGATGGTCACTTCATTAAATAAACTCTCCTCGAGCTTATTTCTTTCTTTTTTTGTTAGCAAAGGATGATCAAGATTTTTTAATATTTCCGCGATTCTTTGTTGAATCTCAAGAATCGACCGCTTTGTTGCCTCGGTCGGATGGGCAGTGATAACAAGTTCCAGGGACAATGTATCCAAAACATTTTGAATGGTCTCTTCTTCAATATCCTTTTCTTTAAGTCTTAAAATTGCACTTTCAATTGAATCAGGTTGGACACTATTATCGTCTTGAAGTTGGTATTGTCTTCTTCTCCGAATTCGGTGATTCTGTTCCGCCGCATTGATTAAATGGAAATACATTGAAAATGCACGGATGATTTGTTTCCGCATTGGAGTGCTGAGAGAAGCTATTTCTAGTTTTAAGGCCGCATATTCTTCTTGGCTATAGTCCGTACGAAGATTTTTGCACATCAGCCGTATTTTTTCGACTTTGTCAAATAACTCGGTTCCACCATGGTTAATAAGAATTTCACCTAGTATTTTCCCTAATAATTTAACATCGCGACGTAATGGAAGACTGCTGTCATTTAGTTTCAATTCGGTTGCCACACCTTTTCACCTTCCCTTTCTGTGATTCGGTAAAATTTTTATTTATTAATATAACATATCTTTAATAGGATTGTTCAAAAAATGTTTTCTTTTTTTTCAAAAAATAGAGAAAAAATTTTTAATATAAAAAAACCCGTAAAATACAGGTTTTTTTTTCATGCGCGTTAGCTTATTTTTCTTTATCAAATACAAGGACATACGTTTTCCGATCATCATCGTCATAGGATACAACCACGGAAATAATTGTTTTATTATCATCCTCTAGCTGGATTGTTTTGTTTGTACCCCCTTCAATTTTAATGGAAGAACTACTGTAAGCAGCTGTTGAGTTAATCGTTATTGTTTTTACATCACTTGCAACCGCAATATGGTAGGTAAATTCATCGGACGAGAAAGTACTGTCCCAAGTACCTGTGGAAACAGATAAGGCTGACAGCTTGGCCTTTGTTGTTTTTTGAACAGTTCCAGAACTGTTGCTTACCTGTTGCAAGGAAGGTTGAATAGAACTGCTTCTGTTATTTTGTGCTGAAGGGCTCATTTGTGAACCGTTCATTTGTGAATTCGTCGCTGAGGCTTTCGTTACATGAATGGTATAGGTTCTTTGCTCACCGTTTTCCGCAGTTACAACAATGGGAATATCCGTCTTCCCAACAGGAAGTTCTATTTTAATCCCCGTTTCATTCATTGCAGCTCCATTCACGCTAATAACAGATGTACTTTCGATCGCAGAAGCTGTGACAGTAATCGATAAAACAGCGTTTGTTACATCGATGTCATAATCGGTTATCATGGAAGAAAAAACTGGTGACAATTTTCCTGTTGATAGTTTAATATCTTTCAGTAGGTTATTATTATTTTGTTCTCTTGTGACCGTTAGCGTATAGGTTTTCGTTGTGTGGACTCCATCATTAACCGTAATTGTGAACGTATTTTCACCCGTTTGAAGCGTAAAAGGGGCTTCATTTCCATCTGCCAATGATTTGCCATTGATGGATATGCTCGAGGCTGGATCATCACTTTCGGCATGGAGTGTAATTGTTTTAACATCATTTGCAACAGCAGCAGTATATTCAAAGATTTCTGCAGAAAAATCTTTGTCCAGGGTTATCCCTTTTATCTCTAATTTGGAAAGTGAATTTGCTTCGACTTGTGCAATACTTTCGGCTGATGCGGTTGGTATATAAGAAACCGTCCCCAAACTAACCAATGAGACCACAAGCATTGCGTAAATACCTTTTTTTTGTATCATTTTAAGCATTGTTAATCCTCCTATCTGCTTTCCTATTGGAAATGGAATTTGGACTAACTGTAACACTTGATGCTTAAGTTTATCTTAATTTTTGAAAAAAAATGCCGCAAACTGTTTAAGCCAGTTTGCGGCATTTTGGTTATCTCTGTTTGAATTCCTCTAATTTTGAAGAGATGGCTGCAGTTGCCTCTTCATCTGAAATTTGAATTGCTTTTTTAAAAAGAGAATTTGCTAATGAACCCATAGGACCAGTGGCATTTATGTCAAGAAAGCCTGTTATGCGAGTCTTATTCTTATTTAATGCATTTGCTTCAAAATACCCTTCTCCAATGCACTTTTCGTTCTTACGCCTTAATTCAAAGCTTACTTTTTTTGGTTCATTCCACTCTTTTATATCAATTAACAGAGTAACCTTTTTTTTCACTATACCGAGGTCGCTCTTAAACTCCCAGCTGATAAGTCGCTCATTGATATTTTCATGCAAGATATAACCTGGTACAAGTGGGGCCCAATTATTCGAATCTCTTATGAAATCCCAGATGACTTCGATGGGGATATCTAGTTCTAAATGTTGGAGTTCGCTTGGCATTTGTATCCCTCTTTCGTTTTCAAAGTAAAAGACCTTCAAGTGGTTGAAGGTCTTTTTTTTAAATATATATGTTTTATTTTACTGAGTATGTCAAAAGAAACTGGCTGATTCTTTCAGCCGCTTCATATAGCCGGTCATGCGGCTGAACCATGGCAATTCTGACATAGCCTTCCCCTTGTGTACCAAAGGCATCACCAGGAATGACCGCCACACCTGCTTGGTCAATTAATTCAAAAGCAAATTCCCTTGACTTCCATCCTGCTGGTATTTTTGCCCACACAAACATCGTTGCTGGAGACTTCGCCACCTGCCAGCCGCTTTTTTCAAGCCCCTCTACCAAAGCATCACGACGGATTTCATACTGTCTTGCTTGATCTTTAAGAAATGAAAAATCAGAAGTTAAGGCCTTGACCGCAGCTTTTTGAATCGGATAAAAAATCCCATAATCGATATGTGATTTAAAAGAAGCCAAAATATTAATTACTTGTTTATTTCCAACCACATAACCAATTCGACAGCCAGCCATGTTAAAAGTTTTAGATAGTGAGTTAAATTCAATACCGACCTCTTTTGCCCCTGGTACTGCCATAAAACTAATTTGTGGGTTTTCATCAAAAATCAATTCTGAGTAAGCAAAGTCATGTACAATTAAGATATTATGAAGCTTAGCAAAGCGAATTATCTCTTCAAAGAAGCTTTTATCAGCAAGAGCAGTTACCGGATTCCCGGGATAACTAATAATCATCATTTTTGTTTTCTTCAATACTTCTAAAGGAATATCTTCAAGTTTGGGTAAAAAGCGATTCTCAGCCAATAATGGCATGGGATAAATAACCCCTCCAGCGATGTTGACACTTGCTTCATAGATTGGATAGCCTGGGTCTGGTACTAGTACGTAATCACCAGGGTTTATGATTGCTGAGGCTAAATGGGCCAGCCCATCCTGAGACCCCATTAATTGCAGGACTTCACTGGCAGCATCAAGGTGAACTGAATAGCGCTCTTTGTAAAAATACGTGACTGCTTCGTGAAATTCTGGAATGCCCTTTAAAGTATATCCGTAGGTTCTAGGGTCTTTGGTGAATTCAACCAACGTTTCCATTACAAACTCTGGCGGTGCAAAATCTGGACTGCCAACACTTAGATCAATGACATCCTTCCCATTCTTAATCGCTTCCTGTTTTCGTTCCGCAATTTCTTGAAAAATACTTGATGACATTTTTTGAAGCTTTTCCGATGCAACAATATTCATAGCACATTCCCCACAATTCATTTTCTATTTGAATTTTTCGTAGAATAATAATTTTATTTATTTTAACATATTTCAGATTATAACAATTCACCTACAAATTAACCATTGATTATTATCGACTCATATTTTAAGATATTAGGATAGGTTTGAATATTCGGAAAAGTCACTGAGGTCATTGGGGGTTGCTGGAGTTGAAATTCTTTCAATTTGTTTTATTTTTCCTAGGATTAACTTTTTTTGCCTTAGGAAATGCAATAGCCGTTAAAGTAAAATATGTGGGACTGCACCCATGGGAAGTACTTAATGTAGCACTTTATCAGCATTTTGGATTAACGATTGGCACTTGGGGAGTAATTTGCGGACTCTTGCTGATCCTCGTTTCTTTGTTTGTTGATCGAAGATATATTAGTATAGGGACAATTTTAAATGCCTTATGCATTGGTCCGATTATGGACTTTTTCCTTTGGCTGGATATACTGCCAAAAGCAACAAATACTTGGGTTGATTATTTAATCCTTCTATCCGGAGTTGTCATTACCGGAATTGGCGGCGGAATGTATGTAGCGGCTGGGATTGGTGCCGGGCCGCGGGACGGCTTTATGCTCTCCATTTCTGATAAATCAAAGTTGTCGGTTAGTCAAGCACGAATCATCGTTGAAAGCCTTGTTTTAGTTATCGGATTCCTTTTGGGAGGTCCTATATTTATCGCCACTTTTATTTATACCTTTATCCAAAGTCCTGTTTTTCAACGTTCATTAAAGATTTTTAAAGGATTAGTAGCATCTATCCAAAAAAAGAGAAATCCCACTCAAAAAGGGATTGTCATATAACACAAACCCAATTCAAGCCCTCACCATTTTATGTGAGGGCTTTTGGTTAATGCTTAAAGGATTATGACCAAACCTCTTCGAGAATTTCTCTAAATAATTCATCGAGCATTGGTGTGATGTCTTCTTTCGATACGGATAATGTTTTCGTATAAACCTCTATGCGATTGATTTCTTTTTCGATAAATTCATTAATAGCCGTAACTTTTGGTTCAAGATTTAGCTCGTCACCCTTTATTTTCCGCACTAATAATGTATTGATTTCGTCTTTCAACTGTCCTTCTTTAAGAAGGTCTTTAACCAATTCCTGAAATTCATTTGGTGGCACTGTATTATACTTTTCAATCCATTTACATGCTAAAATCGGCCTTAATACATAAAAGTATTTCTTGATCTTTACATGTTCACCTTGAAGATAATCTCGGTAATTTCCCTTTGCCATATTTAAATAATGATGAAGAGCCGATTGCGGTAAAAATACTTTGTTTTGAATATCCCTCATTTTTTTCACTAATGAAAAAGCTTGATAATAAACAATTCCAGAATGGAGCCATTCCATAAGCGGCGGGTTAGACTTTTTAAATAGTCTTAAAGCCTTTCGAATTTCCCATCCATTAATATCAAGTAGTTCATTGATTGGAAGCTCAATCACATCTCGTTTTTGGTCAATCGACAAATACCATTCTTTTTTATGGACATATATAAACCTGACATCGTAATCACTGTCCTTGGAAGGAAACCCCCATGCCCTACTCCCTGATTCAACCGCATAACAAATTTTCACATCATACTGATTTTCGATTCTATTAATTTCTTCAAGAACCTTCTCTCTCAACTTAATCTCTCCTTAAACCATTCCTTGTCCATAGACGTTGACAAAAATCGCGATAGTCCTGATGGAATCGTTGAACCCAATGCCCCTTCTTCCCAGGTAATTTGTGGCCTTCAAAAGAGAAAATAGGGACTATCTCTTGAATGGAATTGGTTACAAACATCTCGTCGGCATCAAGTGCTTGTTCTAGAGTATAAAGGCCCTCTTTTACACTTAGGCCCATCTTCCCTGCTAGCTCCATTACAAATTGACGTGTTATGCCATTTAAAATACCAGTGCATAAGGCTGGGGTATGGAGTTCCTTGTCTTTAATCCAAAAAATATTGGAGACAATTCCCTCAGCTAAATAGCCATCCGCGGTTAAAAAGATTCCTTCTTGCTCAGGAGAAGGCCCAATCTCTCTTTTTGCCAGCAAATTATTCATAAAATGATGGGATTTAAGACGACCTTCCCCCTCTGGGGTGTTACGTTTCAGCTTTAGAAGGCTGGCCCTTTTTTCGAATAATTCGCCTGCGGGTGGCAGCTCTTTTGGAAATATAATAAGGTTTGGCTCCATAAAGGGTTCTGTCTGCAGCCCAATATCCCCGGAACCTGCTGAAACATTTAAGCGGATATATGCATTTGTAAAATTATTTTTTTCTAGTAAGGCCTGCAGAATATTATTTGTTTCCTCTCGATAAAAGCGATATTTAATGTTAAGAACACTTAATCCATAATTAAGCCGCTCTAAATGATCGTCTAAGAGAAATGGATGCCCATCATAAACACGAAACGTTTCAAAGAGGCCCAGCCCATATAAGAAACCATGATCGAAGGGTGAAATCAATGCAGCTTCTTTTTCCACCATTTGACCGTTTAAATAAATTAACATATTAATTTACCAATTGAACATTTCGATAATGTTGGACGAAATTGCGCAATAACTCTTTGCCGCATGTAGTCATGATTGATTCCGGGTGGAACTGTACCCCTTCTATCGGAAGCTCTTTATGTCGAATCGCCATAATTTCGCCTTCCTCTGTCCATGCTGAAATCTCAAAGCAATCAGGCAATGTTTCTCTTTTGACGATTAAGGAGTGATATCTCGTAGCCTGGAATGGATTGGGCAGCCCTTGAAAAATGGTTTTTCCGTCATGATACATTTCGGATGTTTTACCATGCATGAGCCGTTCTGCTTGAACAACTTCCCCGTTAAAGGCCTGAGCAATGGCTTGATGCCCAAGACAAACACCGAAAATAGGAGTACGTCCTGCAAAAGCGTGAATTGCCTCCAAACTAATCCCAGCTTCATTAGGACTGCACGGCCCAGGTGATACCATTAAAAATCCTGGCTTTAAAGAAGCTATTTCTTTAATCGTGGTTTGATCGTTTCGTTTCACGACTAACTCTTCTCCTAGCTCTCCTAGGTATTGAACTAAATTAAAGGTAAAAGAATCATAATTATCTATCATAAAAATCATTGCTGCTCACCCTTCTGCCATTTCTTTTGCTTTCCATAACGCGGCTGCCTTCTTCAGCGATTCTTTATATTCATGCTTAGGATTGGAATCAATCACGATTCCCGCGCCAGCTTGAACATGTGTCATACCATCCTTTACAAGCATCGTTCGAATAATAATGTTTAATTCTAAATCCCCGCTAAAATCTATCCAGCCAAGAGAGCCTGTATAAATTCCCCTTCGAACAGGCTCAAGCTCTTCTATTATTTCCATGGTCCTTACTTTAGGTGCACCCGTTATCGTTCCTCCGGGGAATACAGCGTCAATGATATCAAAACTTGTTTTATCATCCGCTAATTCCCCCCTTACATTTGACACGATGTGCATCACATGAGAGTATTTTTCGATCACCATAAATTCATCTACTTCCACAGTTCCGTATTTGCATACTCTCCCAAGGTCATTCCGCTCAAGGTCGACAAGCATCACATGTTCTGCTCGTTCCTTGTCATTCTCGATTAATTCATTGGCAAGATGGATATCCTCTTCATGGTCCTTCCCTCTAGAACGGGTTCCAGCAATCGGCCGTGTGCTAACTTCAGCTCCACTCTTTTTCACTAAAAGCTCCGGCGAACCACTTACGAGCTGAAAGTCTGGCGTATGAAAATACCCCATATATGGAGATGGGTTTAAAGACCTTAATTGTTGGTAAACATCAATCGCTTCTACTTGCAGCGGTTTGGATTGGCGCACTGCGAGATTGACTTGGAACACATCCCCTTGTGCGATATATTGCTGAATCTGTTTGACTGCTTCTTTAAATTCTTTCTCCGTCATTGAAACCTCTAAGTGATTGTTGTCAATCTCCCTGTCCCTTGATCGTGGGGGCGCAGATGTTTCCTGAAGCCAGCGGCTTTCCCAAACAGAAAGCTTCTCATCGATAGTCCGATCATTCTCAGCCAAAAACATTAACCATAAAGCATCATTTTCGTGATCAAATACAAACCATTCTTTAACGATAAAAAAGCAAATATCAGGTGTATCTAAATCATCCTTCGCTAATTCTGGAAGCTTTTCAATATAACGAGCGTAATCATAGCTTATGTATCCAATCGCTCCGCCTAAAAAACTTGGGAGACCATCTATTTTATCGACGTGATACTTATCCATCCAGTCCTTTAATAAATAAAGGGGATTTCCTGTAATTGATTCTGTACCGTTCTCATTTATTATTTCCAACTGATTATTTTTCCCTTTCATAATTGTTTCAGGATCAAAGGCTGCAATGCTATAACGCCCTCCACGTCCGCTTTCTAATAAAACGTGATACTTACTGTTTTGAGCGAATGTACGAAATTGGTGGAAAAACCTTTCATATGAATAAGGGATTTTTTTACTATATACATGAAGTTGCGGCAAATCATTCACTCCTATCAAATTCTCTTTATTCATCATACTTTAACAAAATATAAACTTAAACATTCACTTAAGAATTATTTTGTGAATGTTTTTTTATTGTCTGAAATAAGAAGGATAAATTAGTGCTTCTGTGGAAAAAAAGTTAATAAAATGAATCGTTAGAATTATTCGAATTTTAGGATTTAGGGGGGCTTTTGATGAGCAAAGAATCAATATTGGTTATTGAGGATGAAGAAAAAATTGCCAGGCTGCTTGAGCTTGAACTTGAGTATGAAGGATATAGCGTTACGAAGGTGATGGATGGTTTGGAGGCATTTGAAGCTTATCGGACTGGTAAATGGGATTTAGTTTTATTAGATGTCATGCTACCCGGCTTAAGTGGAATTGAACTGCTCCGCCGGATTCGATTAAATGATAAACAAACTCCTGTTTTATTATTAACGGCAAAAGGATCTGTAGAGGATAAAGTCTCAGGTCTTGATTACGGGGCAAATGACTACATAACTAAGCCCTTTCAAATTGAAGAAGTTCTTGCGCGAATTCGTGCTGCCCTAAGAATCAAAATAGTAAAAGAAGTTGAACAAAATTCATTAGAAACCGATGTCTTGACTTTAGCTGATTTAAAAGTTAGTCAAAAAACGCGTGAAGTACTACGCGGACAAGAAACCGTCGATTTAACTCCTAGAGAGTTTGATTTGCTCGTTTATTTACTAATAAATAAACGTCAGGTATTAAGCAGGGACCAAATTTTAGAAGCTGTATGGGGTTATGACTTTATGGGAGATACAAATGTTGTTGATGTGTATATTCGGTACGTAAGGAAGAAAATAGACCTTCCAAATATGGCAGCCTTAATTCACACTGTCCGTGGAGTCGGTTATGTATTAAAGGAAGCCAAATGAAGCTAAGCAGTAAAATCAATTTGTCAACGGCTGTCTTGTTTGCCTTCCTTTTAATTATCATGAATTTTTCGGTGTATATTTCTTTTAGCAAATTACTTCTTGACAGTGAAATAGAAACTGCAAATAGGGAATTAGATAAAACAGCAGATGACATTGGGAAGTCATTCGGTTCTGTTCCGGATTTGGATTTGCTCCGCTCTTATGTTCCTATCGACGGAATGATCAGATTTGTTCCAAAAGATAACCAACGAATCATTTCAGTGACAAGTTCAACTGAAAATAAACTTAAAGATAAAAATACGAAATTTTCCGATACGGAAATCAGTCAATTCATTGAATATCAAAATCAATCCTATATATTTGAATCGATGCCCATCATAATGTCTAACGGTAATGAAGGGAACCTTCAAATTATAAAAAGCATAAAAACAACCACAAATAATTTAAACATTCTTCGCCTTGTTCTCATCTTGGTTACATTTCTTGCATTGGTTCCAGTGGTTGTCTCCAGCAGGATTTTAAGCAAGCTGATCACCATGCCGGTGACCTCGATGATCAAAACAATGACCGAAATTAGGCAGAGCGGCCGCTTTAAGCGCCTAATAATCGAGGAAAAATCAAAGGATGAGCTCTATCAAATGGGGAAGACCTTCAACCATATGATTGATTTGCTTGAAACTAATTATGAAAAACAAAAGATGTTTGTCTCAAATGCTTCCCATGAATTTAAAACCCCTTTAACAATCATTGAGAGCTATTCCAGCCTATTAAAAAGAAGGGGTTTGGCTGATCCCAAAATTTTTAACGAATCAATTGAAGCTATTCATTCAGAAGCTATTCGGATGAAAGACATGACCGAACAGCTATTATTACTTGCAAAGCATCATGAACAATGGAACATTCATAAGGCAGAAATAAATCTAATAAATTTTTTAAAACAATCAATAATTACTTTTCGGAATGCTTACAACATTGACATTCACTATGCCGATGAAAATGATGGCGAGCCACCATTAACTGTACTTACTGATGAAAAAAAATTAAAGCAGCTATTATTTATCTTTCTTGATAATGCTCGAAAATATAGTGATGACACGATAAAAGTTGCTTCAGGAATTATGAATGGTGAGGTATATATCAGGATAATGGATCGCGGTATAGGGATGAGTACTGAAGAACTGACAAAGGTTTTTGATCGCTTTTACCGAGTCGATAAGGCCAGAAATAGAAAAAAAGGGGGGGCTGGCCTGGGACTCTCTTTAGCAAAGGAAATCGCAGACGCCATAGATGTAAGGCTTCAGCTTGATAGCAAAGAAGGAGTCGGAACCACTGCTGCTCTTTTTCTAAAAAAGTAAGAAAATAATCATTTTCTCAGCATTTTCTAATTTTCATATAAGAAAATAAGAGTATGCATATGTGGTGAGGTGGAAAAATGAAGAAAAAAGGATGGAAATGGCTGATTCTTTGCGTTTTTTTGGCAGGAGTTATTTTTATAGGCTGGAATAAGCTTGGACCTTCAAAGGCGAAAGCTGAATTTCTAACAGAAAAGGAAGCGCAAATACTCGTTGAAAACCGATACCAGGGAACAGTCACACAAATTAAACTGGCAGGCAAGCAATATCATATGAAATTAGAAAAACAAAAATTTCTTTATCTGATAAAGATAGATGCCACAAACGGTAAAATATTATTTTTACAGAAATTGGATAATAAAACAATACTCCCTGATGAACCGTCTTCAACAGGTTTATCGGAAGAAAAAATAAAAGCCATCATCCTAGCTGAGGTAAATGGGACAATTGCGTCTTTAGAAAAGTTGGAAAGCAATGGAAGTCCTATTTACAAGGCTGTTGTCACTACAGAAGGCAAACAGACAACGATAACCGTAAATGCCTTAACAGGCTCAATCCTCTCAACCGAAGCAATCAATATTAATGAACCCCCAAAGAGTTTAACTGAATCAGAGGCCGGGCAGATTGCCATTACTCAGGTGAAGGGAATTGTGGACCATATTTGGCTTGAAACAAAAGGAGATGTCACCTATTACCTGATTAAAGTAAAATCACAAAACGGTCAAGAGGCTGTTGTCCAAGTACATGCCATAACCGGCAAGGTCCTATCTGTAACTTGGGATGACCGCAAAAAAGAGGATGAAAACAATAAGGTCGATAGTAAAGCTGATGATGATCAAAAAATAGACGATAAGAAAAAAGATGATAAAAAAGACGATAATAAACATGATGATAACTGATAACGCCCACGAGAGAAACAATAACAACTATTCTCATTATTTTCTAATGTTTCTCTTCCCTATCCTCTAATCTTCGCTGGATATTCTATCAATGTAGAAACAAATTTGAAGGAGGAATTTACAATGAAAAATAAGATTATTGTTGGGGCGGTATCTGCATTATTAATTTTGGGTGGTGCGGCATTTGCAAGTGCATCAAAAAATGATACTCGAGCCGATGACTCGAATCATCAGGATGACAGTAAAAGTAAAGTCAAAACAAGTGTAAATGGGCAAAAGGTTGAAATTGAAACAGAGCATGGAAAGACTTATATTAAGGTAAAGTCCGATGATAGTAATGGTTCACTGTCTGCCAATAATAGCGTGAATAATGACAATAAAACAATGGATGGAGCACATCAAAACAGACATAGCGGCGATGACGATAATAAAACCGTTGATGGCGTACATCAAAATAGACACAGCGGGGATGATGACCAAAAAGCTGACGATGGAACACACCAAAACAGACACAGCGGCGATGATGACCAAAAAGCTGACGATGGGACACACCAAAACAGACACAGCGGCGATGACGATAAGAAAACAGAGGATGGCGCACATCAAAATCGACACAGCGGCGATGATGATAACTAATATCATAAAGCAAAAAAAGAAGCCCCATCCATGTGGATGGGGCTTCTTTTTTTGCTTTATGATTTTTAGGTAATGCTATAATAGTATTTATTTAACTTATCTATTAATTCTATAGAACCCAATCGACTTTTTATATAGGTGGCGTTTAGGCATGGATTTGCATCAGTTATATGTTTTTACAAAGGTTGTGGAGCATAAAAGCTTCTCAAAAGCAGCTGAGGATATTTTTTTAAGCCAATCAACGGTAAGCTCTCATATTCATTCATTAGAAAAAACGCTGAATGTTAACCTATTTGACCGCGTGGGAAGGGAAATTGTCCTTACTCCCCATGGCGAACGTTTGTACCAGTGGGCACTAAAAATACTATTCTTAAAGGAGCAAGCCTTGCTGGACATAAATCGAGGAATGACAGAGTTACGGGGAATGATTCGAATGTCAGCCAGTTCTGTCCCAGGACAATATCTTGTACCTAAGATGGTCAAGCGATTTAGAGAGCAATTTCCTAATGCAACATTTCATATTAACCAATCCTCTTCCAAATTTGTTGCTGAACAGGTGCTTAATGGTTCTGTTGATATTGGGATATTAGGTGAAAAATATGAAAATGATAAGCTCCATTTCATTCCCTTATTAAAAGAAAAATTAGTCCTTGTAACTTCAAATCAAGTGCCGCTGATGGAAAAGATGACCATAAAGACCATCACTAAATATCCCTTTATTATGAGAAATTCTGCTTCAGGGACTAATGCGACGATAGAAAGAGTTTTAAAGAGGAATAAAATTCAAAAAGAAGACATGAATATAATAACTTATACCGACAGTGTCCAGAGTATTATCCAATTTGTGATGCAGGACATAGGGATATCTATTATTTCAGAAGTCGCAGCCAAGGAACATGCAAAGCATAATTCCATTAAAATATATGAACTTGATGATTTCACGGAAGAAAGGTATTTCTACCTCGTCTATAATCAAAATAGAACCCTATCAATGATTTCAAAATTATTCATTGATGAAGCAGCGAAATTAATTTAATAATACCTGCAAACAGAATGAAGCCCATATCCACGTAATGGATAGGGCTTCATTTTTTAGTCGTAAATACGTTTGTCATTGAATTAGGAAATTTTCTTAAGCTCTTTCGTTAACTTTAGGAATAAATCTTTATTCCCGTCTTGTAATGTTTGGTCGATTTCCTTGCGGAGCTTTTCCCTCTTAAATTCTTTAATGGCATTGTTTAAAAACATCTCTGCAACAACAGAATCTGTATTTTCATCAGAATGTTGTGGTGAATTTAGCAATTTCTTTTCCATGGAAATCAACTCCTTGAGCTTTTTTTTATTATACTAGAAGTTTTCTAAAAATTCAAACACTTTATTTCAAAAAAAACAAAAAAATTGAAAAACTTAAATAAGATTGCCAAAATTTTTATTGGTGTAAGGTTAAAAAAATTGGGGAAAATTAATTTCAACTATTAAATATGGAATGGGAGGAAGGAATTGAATGAAGCAGGATGTCTTAACTGGTTTTCATCCAGTAAATAATATTAATGTTTATTATGAATTTTATCCAAATCAATCATCGGACAAAACGTTCGTTTTACTACATGGTTTTCTTTCTTCCACCTTTACTTTTCGCCATTTAATTTCCTTACTCAAAAATGAGTATCAAGTGCTATCCGTTGATCTTCCCCCTTTTGGGAAAAGCACAAAATGCAATCGTTATGTCTATTCTTATAAGAATTTAGCTCAAACGGTCATTAAACTTACAGAGTCTTTTGGATTAAAAAAGATGACCTTTATCGGGCATTCAATGGGCGGGCAGATTGTCTTGAATATTCTTCACATGATGCCAGAGCTTGCTGATAAGGCCATTTTGCTGTGCAGTTCGGCCTATCTCAAACGATCAAAACTGCCTCTAGTCCTAACCAGCTACATTCCTTACTTTCACCTATTTGTGAAGTATTGGTTCGCTAGAACAGGGGTGAAAAAGAATCTCCAAGAAGCGCTTTATGATCACTCAATCATAAATGAAGAAATGATAAACGGTTACTTACAGCCCTTTTTACAGGATGAAATCTTTATTGCTCTGACAAGAATGATAAGGGACCGTGAAGGGGACCTTCCACCGGAAATCCTAAAGGAAATCAAAACTCCCTGCCTGCTGCTCTGGGGTGACCATGATAAGTCCATGCCGCTTAAAGTTGGCGAAAAACTAAACAAAGATTTAGCCAATTCTGAACTGATAGTACTAAAAGAAACTGGCCATGCAATCCCGGAAGAACGGCCAAACGAGATTTTTGACTCTATCCAAAGCTTTCTAGGGAAATTTCAAGCAGTCTAAAAAACCACCAAGCTCCTTATATGCTTGGTGGTTCTGATGTTTAATTCGTGTAAATAAGATTTATTTAAACCAGCCTTTTTCCTTCGATTGGGTAATTGCTTCGATACGGTTTTTTACTTCAAGTTTATCTAAGATGATGGAGATATAATTTCGAACGGTTCCCGTTTTAATGCTGAGTTCCTCTGCAATTTCTTTTGTATTTTTGCCATCAGCAACAAGCTCTAACACTTCTTTTTCACGGTCAGTTAAAGGATTTTCTTCACCGTATACATCGTCCATTAATTCCGGTGCATAAATTCTTCTGCCTGCCATGACACTGCGGATCGAGCCCGCTAGTTCATCACTAGGGCTGTCCTTTAATAAATACCCGCTAACGCCAGCCTTTAACGCCCGTTGAAAATACCCCGTTCGAGCGAAAGTAGTTAAGATGATTACCTTGCAGCCAAGTCCTTTAAGCTCCTCAGCTGCCTCAAGCCCACTTTTTCCCGGCATCTCAATATCCATGATACAGACATCTGGCTTGAATTTTTTTACTAGTGAAACAGCTTCTTCCCCATTTGAGGCCTTTCCTACTACTTCCATGTCTTCTTCCAAATTAAGCAGTGATCCAAAGGCCCCTAGAAGCATTTGCTGGTCTTCAGCGATAACGATTTTTATCATTTTCGCTCCTCCTTATCCAAATGTGGCTTCACATCATTCGGTACTTTTAGGATTAAGGTTGTTCCATTGTTAGTCACAAGTTCAAGACTGCCGTTAATGAATTCAAGCCGTTCTTTCATTCCAATTAGTCCATGCCCATCCGCTAAACACTCTTCTGTACCTTTAAATTTACCATCATCACGAATGGTTAATACAATTTCCTTCCACGATTGCTCAATTGAAACATAACAAGATGTGGCCCCGCTATGTTTAACCACATTATTAACGGCCTCTTTTAAGCACATACTTAATATATTCTCAGTCAATAACGAAACATTCGTCAGAGTGAATTCTTCTTCACAAACTAATTTAATTTGGGCGGCCTTCAGAATTTCCTTAACTCGGAACATTTCATCTTTTATACGTATACCCCTCATCGAAGAAACCATTTTTCTTACTTCACTTAGAGCCGTCCTTGCCGTTTGCTGAACATCCTTCAATTCATTCCTGGCTTGCTCGGGGTCTTTCGTGATCAATTTTCTTGCCAAATCCGTCTTTAATCCAATCAAGGAAAGCTTTTGTCCTAATGTATCATGAAGATCCCGGGCTATCCGCTGCCGTTCCTCCAATTTTACCAACTCAGAAATTTTTTTATTGGCATATTCCAATTTTTCTTCAAGCTGCCCTCTTTCCTTCCGGTTATAAATACTGAATGGAAGAAGGATCACACTAATCCAAATGATAATGACAAAGGGCAATTGCTGTAAAAAGAGCTTTTCATGCATGACGATGCTGTAATTAATCGATGCCGATGTACTGAGAAGATGAATAAAATACAAGGTTAAAAAAGCTACTCGGTCTTTTATATTACCAATAAAGTAGGCAAGAAAAAAAGCAAAATAAACATAACTGAATAGACTGGTCGCTGTTATGGAGATACCAATAAGGATTAATGTCCAAAGATAGACAGGCCATCCTTTCGAAATAAATGCGATTCGATAAAGGATAAAAAATAACAGCGTAAGTAAAATTCCTACAATGATTTCAAGGGTGGTGGGAGCTTGAAAAATGAAGTAAAACGGTAAAATGCAGAGAACAGTCCAAATATATGGAGCAATCCCATTATTTTTTTGGAATGTCATATACTTTTTGATCATGAACTGTACCTCTTTTTCAAAGTAATTAACTATCCTCTATCTTAACGCAAAGTACCTTCATTTGGAAAGAAAACGAAAAAACTCCACTATTATAGGTCAGTGGAGTTTAAATCTTTTCATTATTTGGAGCTTACTAAAACTTTTCTGCTTTCCTCAAGGCGACGAGCTACCTCTTTGTGGTTTTCCCTTGCAGCCTTTAGGTATTCATCGGAAACTTTTTGCCATCCATTACGGCGCTCTCTTGCATATTTCACATAGTTTTCACTGCCTTCAACAAAATTTTCCTCAAATCGTTGAAGTAGATCTAGACCCGCTGTAAGTGGAGCCATAGTTAGCTGCTCGATTCGTTCAGATACTTCACCTAACTGGTCCTTCAATTCAGGGCGAATTGCCTGATTTTCATCCACTCTTTTAGCCAGATTGCTGGAAACGCCTTTAACAATTTCTGTACCTGTTTGCCTGGAAGTTTGAAAAAGATTGGCAAGTGAGCCTCTAAATTCTTGATTAAACTTTACCGCTTCTTTTACAGCATTAAGATACGCATCTTCTCTTCTTTCACGCAGCTTTCTTGCTCGATTTAATGATTGCTCATATTGATTCCAGAATGTGTCTACAAAACGATTGGAATCAAATACTGCTTCTTGATCAACTTTCTTAGTAGTCATAGTTTATCCCTCTCCTTTTTGCTTGTTCCTCAATTGGAACTTCAGTTTCTATGTATGCATTTTCTTAGCTAGTCTATATATGTAATTTACACCTATGTGTCATAATCTGTCAATACTGATTATATAATAAAATAATCAGAATCTTATAAATGTTTATACCTTAGGAATGTTGGAAACATAAATTATTATTAAAACTTGAGGAGGAATGCATTTTGAGTGAAGTATTCAAAACCTGTACAGGAATTCCCTATTTAAGACTCGGTACTGGTGAGCCATTAGTTTTTATTCACGGTTTAGGAGAAGTTAAGGAGGGATGGACAAATCAATTTGAATTTGCCGATCAATATGACTTAATCATTCCCGATTTACGGGGACATGGTGAATATCAATCACCTGGTGAGATATCAATTAAAAATTTTGCTTACGACGTCATCTCCCTTTTAAAAGGTCTTGAAATTGAAAGCGCACACATTTGCGGCTTGTCTATGGGGGGGATGGTTGCACAAGAAATTTATCGCCAGGCTCCTGAAATGTGCCGTTCCTTAATGCTTGTCAGCACCTTCCATTATGCACCGAAGCAGCTTGGCAAGTTATTCTTGAAATTCAGGGAAGCGCGTGCAGAAAATAAGTCTCCTGACGACCTAAAAGAAACAGCTGCAAAGGTTTGTCTTTACTCATGGTCAAAGGAAAATTTTGATCACTTTTATCAATTTTACAAACCAAATAGTGAATATTATTTTCAATCGATGGAAGCTTGTCTAAAAGTTAATAATTTAAGCCTGCTTCCTAAAATTAAAGTTCCAACCTTAATCATTGGCGGACAATATGATTCTGTCATCCCTGTTTGGGTTCAATTACTCATGCACAAACAAATTCCCCATTCGGAGTTTGTTATTTTCAGAAATACTGGTCATATTGCCAAACTTGAAGCGAAGGAAGCCTTCAATGAAGTCCTGCGCAACTTTTTAAATAAACACAAAAGGGCAAGTTAGCGGGGAAGGAATGAGTTCCTTCCTCCTCCCAATTGCTCATACTTATTATATATTTACTTGTACTGGATTTTATTACAGAATAATTTTATATCGGATTAGAACGACTTGCAGCCCATTTATCGACAATGCCAGCAAACATTCCGGACAGCGCCATACCAACATGGCCGGATTCTACCACGATATAGGTTTTATCCTCACTTGAGACTAAGTCCATTATCGGCTTGCTCTGATTTTCCAAAATTAAATGATCTCTGGAGCCAGAAACGACGTAAAGATTCGCCTTAATATTCTTTAGATCCGCTTTTTTGTTGCCGATCATGAATTCTCCTTTTACCAGCTTATTCTCTTTGAAAAAGTCATTCGCCAATTGACGGTATGCTTCCCCTGCAAATGGAACCTGGTCAATTGTCCATTTATTCATTCTGCGCCACTTATCCACATAACGCTTATCGTGTGCCCTGCTTAATAGCATGGTATAGTTTGTAAAATAAATTGGTGCTCCAATTGCTCTGAACATGCCCTCAACTAATTGAGGTGGCATATTTCCATAAACATCAATAAAATGGTCAATATTCATATCACCATTTCTCATACCTTCAGCCCATTTATCCGGTCCCACGAATGGGCCGAAATCGATTGGCACCGTTGCTACAATCAAGTTTTTAATTGGTTCATCTGCAACTGCAGCATAGAGTGAAGCTATAGTTCCGCCTAAACAGTAACCGACAAGGGTAATTTCTTCCGCACCGGAATGACGAATGGCCCTTTTTACTGCCGTTCTTAAATATTTATCAATGTAGGTGTCTAAACCAATTTTCTTATCTTCATAGCCTGGTGTACCCCAGTCTAATAAATACACTTCATAGCCCATGTTGGTAAGACCCTCGATCACGCTGGCCTTTGGGGCAATATCTAAAATGTACGGTTTATTAAAAAGTGAATATACCAAAAATAATGGAACCTCATACTTTTTCTCTTTGGCAGGATAATGCCATAATACCGACTTATTTTTTCTCCATACTTCATTTCTTGGAGTAAGCCCTATTTTTGGCTCTGGTTCACTTAAAATCTTAAAAACCTGAGACCATCGCTCCATTTCCTTCTCGTAATTCAAATCTGGAATTGCGTTCTTTAAAGGTGATTCTGTAGCCACTATCTTCCCTCCATTCCGCTATTATTTGGTCGCCCCAGCACCAGCAAGCTCACGCTCAGCACTTTTGTCTTTTTCAATCAAACCTTTTAGTGTTTCAAATTCTGCTTTAAAATCATTTAACTTTAAGAGCTCAAATTTCATTTCCTGAAGCTCGGCATGTAAATCCTTAGAATCTGAAAGCTCTTTTTTTGTTTTCACTAGCTCTGTTTTAAGCTGCTTTGTTAGTTTAATAATTTCTTTAGATACTTCTACAACACTCTCAATATCCTTGCTTTGAGACTTTACAGAGTCCTGCAAATCCCAAATTTGTTCCTCAAGAGCTTCAATTTTTTCCTCTGCCTGAATCGTCAAGGCTGCCACGTTCGTCACATCATTTTTAGTAGGCAAATTTAACACACTAGCAAGTGCTTCTTGATTTTTTTTAAATTGATCAAGATAACGGGAATGAATCTCAGTTCCTACATTGGACATTTTGACAAATTCTTTATTGTTCGTCCAAAGATAGATAAAATCATTTATCTGCTTTTCCCATAATTGGCTAAACTTATGAAGAGATTCATATGGATCATATGTTTTTTTGCCTGTCATCGTTTCCACCCCTGCATTATTATCATTTTTTTGTAAGTTCAGTTACGCCTTTCATATATTGTTGAAATGGGAACATCGCCGATTTAACTTGTTTTGCAAATAGATTTGCAAATATTCTTTGATTTTCATAGACCACATTCGTTGTTTTCTTTACGCTGTCAACATATTTTTCACGGCCTTTTTTTCTAAAAGAAATATATTGGTCCAGCGTCTCTAAGTACCTTTCAATTGCTTGGCCATTCGTTAACGAACGGAATGGGGTTAAAAGCAGAGAAGTGGTTTTAGTCTGAATATCATCCACCACTTGATTGATTTCTTCATACGATTTAATTGGAAAAAATTGCTGGATGGACGTTGTCGTTACAAGTAACTCCTCCCGTGCTCCTTTTTCCCATTCCTTAAGCTCTTTGTTAAATTGCTCTGTAATTGCTTTAATATTTTCCTGATTGCTTCTAATTCTTTCAACAAAGCTTCTAGCTGCTTCTAGGAATAGATCATCCCGCTTGTTAAATCTTTCAGCCCATGAATCTAATTCATCAAATCCAAGCCTCCACAACATGTCTAAACTTGATAGCTGTTCTTCAGGACGAAATTCTGTTCCTTGACTTTCAACAACTGCTTCGAGCTCTTTTTCATTTTTCTTTGCCATCGATATTCTCCTCCATCTCAAAATCTGTAGTAAATAGCTGCTTTAATTCTAACAGCTCTTCCTCTAGTTTCTTTATTTTATAATCTTGGATTGTCTTTACTTCTTTTTCTAAAATAGCCAATAATTCTTCAAGTGATTTTTGGACTTTTTTAACCTTAAGACGGTTCTCCTTCAGACTTTTTGTTAGTATATAAACTGTCTCGTCCAGAAAATCCAGCTTTTCCTCACAATCTACCATTCTTATAGAAAGTTCAGCTATTTCATCTTTATTCGCCAGATTTAAGCGGTTCAACCACTTAGTTGTTAACCTTCTGTGAATCTTTAATCGGGAAAGATGGGCATCCATTCCCCTGCCAAAGGCGCGGGTAAAGGAACGGCAATTGGTACGGGCATGGATGCTTTTATTGAGCTCAACTTCAAGTTTTTTATAAAAAGTCATTCGATCTTGGTGTTCGGAATCCATTAAATTCCCTCATAACTAACCGGTCGGTATGTTTATCTAATCATAGTAAATTCAGGCCTTTAAGTCAATTTACAATTTGTTAAAAATTCAAAAAATATTCAACTTTATTGATAATTGCTTAGAGAACTCCTGCTGACGATCCCCCATCAACAGCTAGAACATGGCCCATTACATAATCTGAAGCACTGGAAGCTAGGAAAAGTGCTGGCCCTTTCATATCTTCATCGGAGCCAAAACGTCCTGCTGGTGTACGCTCAAGAATTTTCTCTCCTGAATAGCCCAAAATAGCTTTTGTCATTTTGGTAGGGAAAAAACCAGGTGCAATCGCATTCACATGAACATTATAAGGAGCTAATTTAACTGCTAGTTCTTGCGTTAACGTGATAACAGCACCCTTACTGACGGAATAACCAATCGCATCCATTACTAATGGATTCTGGCCACCCATTCCCGCAATTGAGGCAATATTAATAATCTTACCAGAGCGCTGTTCCTTCATTACTTTACCAGCTGCCTGGGAAAATAAGAAGACTGCTTTTAGGTTAATGTCCATTACTTTATCCCATTTATCGGCTGGCATTTCTAAGGCTGGTGCTCCCCAGCTTGTCCCGCTATTATTGACTAAAATATCAATTCGGCCAAATTCTTTTATTGTTTCGTCAACAACATGCTGGATGTCGTCTGGATTGGAAACATCACACTTAAATGCAAGTGAACCAACTCCCTTTTCTTTCAATGCATCGCTTAATTCCTGACATGCGTCGATATCTCTTGAGCAAATTACCACATTGGCTCCAGCCTCGGCATATATTTCTGCGATTTGCTGACCTAAGCCCCTGCCGCCGCCAGTAACAATCGCCGTTTTTCCTTTTAGACTAAATAAATCTATCAAACTCATCTTTACCCCTCCATTTTTTTATTAAGCCTTATTTTTATTAAGCCTTTATTTTTATTTCTTCTTGATCTCTTAAAACCCTTCTTAATAATTTTCCGACTGATGATTTTGGCAGCTCAGGAAGAATTTCTACTTCCTTCGGCGCCTTATATGGTGCAAGGTTTTCCTTGCCAAACTGTTTAATTTCCTCTTCAGAAATCGAATACCCTGCTTTTACCTTGACGAATGCTTTCACCGTTTCGCCGCGGTATGGGTCCGGAACCCCAATTACCAGTGCTTCTTCAATTGCTTCTAACTGATAAAGCAATTCTTCAATTTCACACGGATAGACATTGTAGCCGCTTGCAATAATCATGTCCTTCTTACGGTCAACAATATAAAAGTATCCATCCTTATCCATTTTGGCAATATCGCCTGTAAACAGCCATCCATCTCTTAATGTTGCTGCTGTCTCTTCTGGACGGTTCCAGTAACCTTTCATTACTTGTGGACCTTGAATTATTAGTTCCCCTGCTTCGCCAACAGGTACATCAACAAATCCATCTTCTGTTTCATGGACAATTCTTGCGATTGTGCTTTGGACAGGAATACCAATGCTGCCATATTTCCTTGGTACGAATGGAGGGTTAAAAATGACAGTTGGAGCTGCCTCTGAAAGACCATACCCATCGAGTAACCTTATACCAGTCCTCTTTTCAAACAATTTCGCTTGTTCCACTGGTAGCGGACCGCCGCCACTACTAATGTAATAAAGTTGGTCAAACCCACACTCCTCCAGTCCCGCCTGACTGTTTAAAGCAAAAAACATGGTAGGAACACCAGACATTTGGAATGGTTTTTCCCGCTTAACAATCTCCATTACTTCTTTGGGATCAAACCGTGGCAAGATAATCTGATTTGCGCCTTCCCTAATTCCGCAAAGTGCAACACTCGAGAGACCATATACATGGAACATTGGCAAAACAGTTATCATCTTAAAATCATCTGGTTTGTTTTCACAGGTTTTATAGGCAAATTCACACACTTGATTGAAGTTTGCTAAAAGATTATTATGTGTAAGCATAACACCTTTGGAAAGTCCTGTAGTTCCGCCTGTATATTGCAAAACGGCTACATCTTCAAGTCGGTCAATTTCCACATCAGGGATATTCAATTCTCCGATAAGGAAATCATCGAAATAATGATCCCCATCAGAAAGGTCAAATCGTTCTCCTCCAAAGCTGACAACGAGAATCTTTTTCAATGATGTCCCCGCCTGTACTTTTTTTACTTTTTGATAGAAAGTATCTAGAACGACCATATACTCAGACCCTGAATCCTGCAAAACATGCTCTATTTCTCTTTCAACATACATAGGGTTAACTTGGACAGCAATTCCACCTAAGCGAAAGTTTGCAAATAAGGTGAAAATGTAATGAGGGGAATTGGGAAGCATTATGGCCAAACGGTCACCTTTTGTAAATCCCGCTCTGTGTAATGACGAGGCCAATTGATCTGTAATTCCTTTTGTTGTGTTAAATGACCAAACATGTCCAAAGAATGTGAAAGCAGGTTTGTCTTTATAACGGTCTACTGCACCTTGTAAGAAATCGTAAAGGGAATTGTGCTCAATCTGAACATGTTCATCAATTCTCGAATCATAAACTTTCAACCACGGCTTTTGCTGATAAACCATAATACATGATGCCTCCTCATGATATTGTCATATCAACATTCTTATTTAAAATTGCTGTCCTTCTTGATGTTTTGTATATACTATATAAATAATTAGAATATTAATATAATTATAATTATTGTAGAAAAATATAGATTTGTAAACCTATCATTCTCGACAATTTTCCGCAATTGTTCTTTGGTTCTATGAGATTCGGATAGAAAACTCTTGATAATACTCCTTAAATTAAGTACTTTATAGATTCACTTCTAAAAAATAATAGCGTAAATTGTCGAAAAATTTTCCGTTCGACAAATTCAAACATTAATAATACATGGGTAATTCAACCAAATAGTATTTCACCTTCCTCCCTTCATTACCCTCACCCCCAAAAAACAATATTCTCATATAATATTTTTTATAATTCAATAACCGTAATAGGTCTTTTTGAAGGCTTTAGGTTCTTGCAAAGTATTCGAAATCATATAATCTAGTATTATCTAGAAGAAAGGGAGTTGCCCTATATGCCTATAACAAATGCAAATGGAATTGATCTTTATTATGAAGTACATGGTGAAGGTGAACCTTTGCTGCTAATTATGGGATTGTCACTTAATTCAAAATCCTGGTTTAGAACTTTGCCGGCTTTAAGTGAGCATTACAAGGTTATTATTTTCGACAATCGAGGCGTAGGTCTCAGCGGAAAACCGAACACCCCTTATTCCATTGATCTCATGGCAGAAGATACAAATGCAGTATTGGATGCTGCGGGGGTTGAATCTGCCCATGTTTATGGTATTTCGATGGGAGGTATGATTGCTCAACGATTTGCCATTAAGTATCCAGAAAAGGTCCGCTCTCTTATCCTTGGCTGTACAACCTCTGGAGGTGTCAATCATGTACAACCTAGTGCGGATGTCTCGATGCTTATGTTATCAAGAGCTTCTTCAACAGCCACTCCTGAGGAAATGGCCTGGGCAACGGCTCCGATTCTCTATAGTCAATCGTTTATCGAAAATCAGCGGGAACTAATTGCAGAGGATATCCAAAAAAGAATTGAGCTTCCAATTCTCCCTTATGCTTATATGCTTCAATTGCAAGCCTGCTTAGCCCATGACACCTACAATGAAATTAATCATATTAAAGCACCTGCGCTCGTCATCCATGGGGATGAGGATAGGTTAGTTCCTTATGAAAATGGTGTAACCTTAGCAGAGAAAATTCCAAATGCAGAATTTCTAACTATTAAAGGTGCGGGACACATTTATGTGACGGAAGCAAATGATTTAGTAAATAAAAGAGTGTTAGAGTTTCTTGATAACCAAAGGTAATATAATAAATGCCCGGTCAAATTTTGATCGGGCACTTATTATCTCGTAATAGTTATCACTCTATTAAGCTTCTACATTGGATAGTTCTTCATTACGAAGCGCTCTTCTTAATAATTTCCCAACAGATGATTTTGGCAAAGTTGAAAGGATTTCTACTTTTTTTGGCCCCATCTAATAAAGTTTTTCCTAGAAAATGTCGAAAGTTGGCAGGTGATTTTCATTTGTTCACAAAACCTTTAATGAAATTTATTTGAACAAAAAAAGAATCGCCAGCTAAGTCACCAGCAATTCTTCTTTCCATGGTGTCAGTCACCATGATTTATTTTTTTAGCATATGAAAAACTTGTTCTACATCCTTATCACCGCGGCCTGATAGGTTCACGATAATTACATCTTCGTTTGACAATTCTTTTGCTAACTTAATAGCATATGCTACCGCATGAGAGCTCTCCAAGGCTGGGATTATTCCTTCCGTTTTACTTAATCGTTGAAAAGCTTCCAACGCTTCCTGGCCAGTTACCGTTGCATACTCCGCTCTGCCAATTGTTTTCAAATAGCTGTGCTCAGGACCAACACCTGGATAATCCAAGCCTGCCGCGATTGAGTACGTTGGTTTTGGTTCCCCATTCTCATCTAAGAGCGTCAAACACTTGAATCCATGAATAACAGCCGGAACTCCTTCCGTTAAAGTTGGCGCCTCTGCAGGTTCAACTCCAATTAGGCGGACATTTTTCTCTTCAATATAATGGGCAAAAGCTCCAATCGCATTGCTTCCGCCGCCTGCACAAGCAATAACCGCAGTCGGAAGCTTTCCTTCCTTTTCAAGCACCTGTCGCTTAGATTCCTCACTTATAATCGCTTGAAAGTGTTTGACCATTGTTGGATATGGATGTGGTCCCACTGCCGAACCTAGTAAATAAAAAGTATTTTGATAGTTTTGCACCAAATCGCCCAGAGCCTCATCTACTGCGTCCTTTAAACGGCCTTGTCCCTTAGCCACAGGAACTACTTTTGCGCCTAACAATTCCATCCGAAAGACGTTTAACGCTTGGCGTTCTGTATCGAGCTTGCCCATGTAAATCACGCATTCCATTCCAAACATCGCACATGCTGTGGCAGTTGCTACACCATGCTGACCAGCACCTGTTTCGGCAATGATTCGCTTTGCTCCCATTCGCTTCGCTAATAATATTTGACCAATGGCATTATTAATTTTATGGGCGCCGGTATGGTTTAAATCCTCCCTTTTTAAATAAATTTTAGCTCCGCCAAGCTGGTTAGTTAAATTTTCAGCTAGAGTTAACGGATTTTCCCTACCAATATATTCTTTTAAATAATATTTGAACTCCTCTTGGAACTCAGAATCGTCCTTGTATTTTAGAAATTGTTCTTCCAATACGTTCATTACCTGTTGAAGATCCTCAGGTATAAAACTTCCGCCAAATTCTCCAAAATAACCTTTACTCTCGACACTGACTTTCTCCATACTTCACTCGTCTCCTTCAAAAACTATTATTTTGGTTCAATTAAATTATAAAATCTTTTTACTGAATATTCAAATATTCGTAATAAAAAAACCAGATTGGTTCTCAACACCATTCTGGTTTTCCTTTACATTTATTTTTTCTCTGAAAGCCAGGTAGCAACTGCATCAGCGTCATCACCTTTAAGGAGTCCCGCTGGCATACCGCCTTCTTTACCGTTTTGGATAATATCCAGAATTTCAGCCTTTGAATATTTCGAACCAATCTTATCTAGATCTGGTGCACTGCCACTTTTTAAATCTGCGCCATGACAGGCTGAACAGGTTTGCTGAAATGTAGCATCAGCATTAGCAGTATTAGTGGCTGGCGCTTTTTCCTCGGTTTTTTCAGTGGTAGTTTTATCTTTATCTGCAGTATCCTTATCATTGCCGCCGCCACAGGCTGCCAGAAAACCAAGAAAAACAATACAAATCACACCATTTATGAGTTTCTTCATATTCTCACCTCCATCATTTATAGATTTTGTTATCTAAAACTGTAATATTCATTCCTTTACATCTTATCCATTTATTTTGCACAAAAAAATCCTAACATCGTTTTGATGTTAGATTTGTGATGACCTGTGAGGGGTTCGAACCCCCGACCTCAACCCTGTCAAGGTTGAAAAGCGAATCCGATTATAACAGGTATCGTTTGAAATTGTTGATATAGTAGGCTTTTGTTATTCCTATATATGCTTTAAACGGATGTAATTGGTGGCAGTATGATTGATTTTGCCACCAGGCTGCCACCAACTTGCCACCAGCTCTCAGTACCATGTTTCCACATTCAACATGTGTGGAGTGTATGTCGAGAGGTCTCCTGGAACGTCCGCCCACCATCGTGCTTCCAGAAAAAATTGAATTTGCGGAAAAGCAAAGCTTTTTAACCGGCTGGTTCGGGGAACGCCGCCCATTGAACACAATAGAAATCTCTAGTCTTTATTTTAATTTGCAGAAAACCATCTTGACTAAAGACTTGGCTCTCGGTTTTAGCCAAACCTCTAAATCGAAAGAAATCCGCCGGTTTATGGAAGAAGTGGTAAAACTGGCAGCAGAACATATTGAAATTTTTACTACGATCCTTCATGAAGACTTCATCAGTTCTGCCATCGCAAGGGATGGGAAGCTTGCGGAAGACTGCGCAAACATCATGATTTCCAATGGATGGTTTGAAGAACCGCCAAGTTCCGTTGATCGACGAGAATTATCTTAGTGAAACTTCACCATAACTGTGATTTTACGAAGTAGACAAAACCCCTTGAGCACCAAGGGGTTTTAACTCGCGTTCTTATCGATTATCCAAGCAAGTACATATTCCCTGAATTAGTGTTTTAGTGCTGAATGAATTTTCTCCACCTCACAAATATCCCAAACATTCAAAATACTTTACCTATCCTAAGAAAATTTTAGAATGTTTCCTCCTATACTTGGAACAATACCATTGTAGTAAAAAGGAGGGTAATTAGAAATGGATATTCAAAAATTAGCCGATCATGAGTCATTGGATCTACATGAAGTTATTAATTTTAAAACCCTATGCTTAGCGAAATCAAAACTAATGCAAGGACTGGTATTTGATCATGATTTGAGAGCATTAATGCAAAAAGATGTTGAACAATCCATGCAAGCGCTTGGAGAATTACAGGCAATTTATCAACGTGCACCTTTTCAAGCGCCTATTCCTCAAAACCGGCCAACACCAATAATAAATTGAAAGGAAGGCAAATTCATTGAACAATGACTATTTAGACCCTATAAACTCGCTACACGTACCAGAGCTAGCAGATACCACATTTGCGATGGATTTACTTCTTCGTGCCAAAGAAGGTGTGCGCAATATTGCGGTTGCATTAACGGAGTCCGCATCACCTGATGTTAGAACCCTCTTACGAAACCAGTTAATACAAGGGATTGCCATGCACCAAGAAATTACAGAATTAATGATTAGTAAAAAATGGTTCCATCCATACGAATTAAGTGAACAATATCAACTAGACCAACTCTCTGCCAACAATACTTTGATGATTGGCAAAATGAATCTATTTCCTGTTGAGACCAATAGAAAAGGTATGTTTGACCGGACACCTGATGAACACTAACACTGGAGGCTGTAACCAATGAAGGCGGTAACGTATCAAGGTATTAAAAATGTTGTAGTCAAAGAAGTTCCAGATCCAAAGATTGAAAAACCAGATGACATGATTATTAAAGTAACGAGTACAGCTATATGTGGTTCTGATTTACATTTAATTCATGGCATGATTCCTAACCTGCAAGAAAACTATGTTATTGGCCATGAACCAATGGGAATTGTCGAAGAAGTTGGTCCAGGTGTGACGAAACTAAAAAAGGGAGATCGGGTCATTATTCCCTTTAATATAGCATGCGGTGAATGCATTTACTGTAAAAACCATTTGGAAAGCCAATGTGATAATTCAAATGATAACGGTGATATGGGTGCCTATTTCGGATATTCTGGTACGACGGGTGGCTATCCTGGTGGGCAAGCTGAATATTTAAGAGTGCCATTTGCCAACTTTACTCATTTCAAAATTCCAGAGACTTGTGAAGAACCAGATGAAAAGTTAGCAGTTATTGCCGATGCGATGACTACTGGTTTTTGGAGTGTTGACAATGCAGGCGTTAAAGATGGAGATACCGTTATTGTTCTTGGCTGTGGTCCGGTTGGTCTTTTTGCTCAAAAATTCTGTTGGTTAAAAGGGGCAAAGCGAGTCATTGCCGTTGATTATGTCAATTATCGCCTGCAGCACGCAAAGCGCACCAACAAAGTAGAAATTGTTAACTTTGAGGACCATGAGAATGTAGGAAGTTACCTGAAGGAAATCACCAAAGGCGGCGCTGATGTTGTCATTGATGCAGTTGGTATGGACGGTAAAATGACTGATATGGAGTTCCTTGCAAGCGGAATGAAGCTTCATGGCGGAGCATTAAGTGCGCTTATCATGGCTTCACAAGCAGTGCGTAAATGCGGGACAATTCAAGTTACTGGTGTTTACGGTGGTAGATATAATGGTTTCCCTCTTGGAGATATTATGCAGCGAAATGTCAATATCCGCTCCGGTCAAGCACCTGTCATCCACTATATGCCATATATGTTTGAATTAGTTTCGACCGGAAAAATTGATCCGGGAGATGTCGTAAGTCATGTACTTCCACTTAGTGAAGCAAAGCGTGGCTATGAGATTTTTGACACAAAAATGGATGATTGTATAAAAGTCGTGTTGAAACCTTGAGGAAGGAGGTATAAAAAATGAACTACGCCTTACATGAAGTTCTTGAGGTCCATGAGATAACTGCATTTAAGACCACTTGTTTAACTAAATCCAAAACGATGAAAGCGTTAGTTACAGATCAGCTATTAAGAGATATTATGCAGCAAGACATTGATGTATCTACGAGACAATTACAAGAATATGCTTCTATCCTTTCCAACGCTAAGCAGTAAATTAGGAGATGAATGAACATGAATCCAATCATTGAAACTTTAACGGGCATGGATGGACTATCTGATCAAGTCGTTGCAATGGATCTACTCATTTCAGCTAAAAATGGAATTAGAAATTATGCCATGGCAGCTACGGAGGCAGGAACACCGGAAATTAAAGAAATGCTCACTCGCCATTTAGTGGAAGCTCTTGATATGCATGAACAAATATCCGCATATATGGTAGAAAAAGGATGGTACCATGCTTGGGATACAAACGAACAGATCAGTTTGGATTTAAATAATATCAATACAGCATTGAACTTACCGACATTATAAAGATTTCCAGGAACAGTTTAACACTCACCAAATAAACTGTTCCCATTAAACCATTTTGAGTTTATTTGGCAGAAGTAAATAAAGTTAATACTTCTTGCTTACTCGAGTTTGTTTTACACTATATAATTGAAAACAATTAATTGACTATTTTTATTATGAAAAGGTCGGAGCAGGAAATTCATCAATTTTGATACGAAGTAAACTATAAGGTTTCTGTCGTAAGTCTTTTCCATAATGAAATCTAGGCTGTCGATGTAATTGGTTCACAATGACATACAAATATTGATCCGGACCAATTGAAAAAGTATCCGGCCACAAAATTCTCGGATCATGTGCGATAGTTTCCATTATGCCATTTGCCAATATCTTACGTATACTGTTGTTTTCATAATCTCCAGCATAAACAGTTCCCTTTGCATCGGTGATCATTCCATCAGACGCACCTTTTTCTCCCCAATACTCCACATGATAAGGTAAATCCATGTCCGGTATCAATCTGTCTCTTAGGGCTTCAGTTGAGATCGAGAACAAATGACGACTGGTTAGTGGAGCAAAAAATAATATCTTTCCCTCGGGAGAAATCGCAAGACTATCAGACGCCAATCTAAATGGAGAAGTTGAACCGTCTTTGTTTCGATTCATTAAAATTTGACCTTCTACTTTCGGTAAAAAATAGGGATCGGGTGAAGTTGAATTTGCCCCATTTAACCGTCTAAACGCGTTTCCATTTGATAAATCTACGACGATAATAGCTCCTGGTCCTCTTGAAGAAGAATCCGTTATATAGGCATAACCTGCTTTTCCTACACGAAAATCAAAACGGACATCATTCAGATAAGTTGTAGGCAGGACAACATCTTCTGTAAAGGTATATACTTTTCTTATTGTATTGGTTTCTAAATCAACAGCGACTAATTTTGCCCCCCCTTTAATAGGTTCAGAAAAATTGGGGGCCGCTGTATCTAATATCCAAAGCGTTCCCCTTCCATCAGCAACAACACTTTGGACACTGATGAATGTCATTGTTATATTCTCGGCATTAACCAAATTTGTTTGTAAATTAGGATAAGGCTGCAATTTATCCTCAACAATTTCCCCCACCGTAAATTTAACATCGTCTCCCCATTTCGGAAAGCAAATGAAAATACGACCGGTTTCTGAAACAGTAACACCTGTAGGCATAGCCCCATAAAAAGCATAAACTAGTTCTAAATTACCGAAATATTTTTCACTAGGTAACATAGGTTTCATAATATCCTCCTCAAGCTTTAAACGGGATATCACCTATATATGATTTATATTTTTTCTAGTGCATGTTTCTTAATAAGTTTTTCTATACGAAAAGATGATTGAATGGATTGTTTTCGAAATTTAATAAGTCTGTCAGAAGAAAGGTAACATTTTAATTTAAAGGTCTCCTGTCCAACCATACATAGGAAGAACAGTTACTGATATTAAGAAACCAATCGTAAAACGATTAATAAAATAACCAATAATAGCAATACGTTTATCTTCAAATTTCATCGGGAGCATTAGTAGTACAGAGAATAAACCAAATATTATACCAGATATAATTCCCAAGAAAATGCTGTTCATTGGTAATAAATATCCTTTCTCTAACTAACTCATTAATTGATATGATTCTTTTAAAAGAACTAAAAACTCTTGATTTAGTTCGTCTTCACTATGAAATCTAAAGTTATTGTGAAATCGATTTTTTGAAACTTGTTCAATTTTAGTAATCTTCTCGTGTTCAATTTGATGGTTTGTTACTAAATTAAAATCTAACCATTTCTTTTTTGGATGAACTCCTCCGAAGGAAGATTTATTCAAAAGATGTATAGAAGTCTTTTTAAACTCAATTTCAAAAGGTCCAATTTCTTTCAATAAATCGAGTATTTTGAATATATTTCATAAACATTAGATGCTTTATTTGAGAATAATTCATCTTCTGACAAATCACCATCTCCTGCTTTCACTTTAACATATTAAACTTTATTACCTTTATTTTGCCTCTTTTTACATCCTTTTACCATTTCTTTATTCACTAACCTGCTTCGATAGTTTAAGTACATCTCTTCACAATTACCTTCCATTATCACATATCTCGAAAATAATGGTAAAATAAGGTAGAGGTGATTTTATGAAAAGAATACCGAAATATAAATTTAATTTTATTGTTTCATTTATTTTTCTTGTTATAGGTTTTATCTTTATACAAATACTCCCTAACGCAATACCTACTTTCATTCTTTTTGGCTATTTCTTTCTTTATTACACTGGAACTGGTATTTCTCATTTCATTAAACATAGAAAGAGTCAAACTCACCTTTGATTTAAACAGGAAGACGGATAACGGTCTTTTTTTTATTTTGAATGGATTCATCTCGAGCTAACCTGCCCCGTTAGAATTCCTGTAGAT
>NZ_JBITPF010000008.1:0-21319 GCF_050468025.1 Neobacillus sp. NRS-1170
GGCTAACCTTATAATACGAAGGGTGCGATTGCTGAATAACGGTAATCGCTTTTTATTATTGAACAAGCTTAAGCAGATTAGTTAATTAAAAGAGGAAAATTTAAACACCTTATAGAATTCGTATACGACTATTTTTATTAAGGTGGTAACCAAATTTGGGAATGTCTAACTACTATCGGAAACTTAGAGAAAAAGTTGGCAGTGAATTAATCTTTATGCCTTGTGTAGCAGGAATTATTCGAAATAAACGAGGAGAAATTTTATTGCAGAACAAAGGAAATGGTGAGAAATGGAGTCTCCCAGCAGGAGCAATAGAACTTGGTGAAGCACCTGCACAAGCTGTTGTCCGTGAGGTGTGGGAAGAGACAGGCTTATATGTTGTTCCAAAGAGGTTAATTGGGGTATTTGGAGGAAAAGAGTTCCGTTACGAATATCCGAACGGACATAAAGTAGAGTATAACGTTTTTATGTTTGATTGTGATATTCAAAATGGAGAACTGAGCCTAATAGATGATGAAACTGCTGAACTTCAGTATTTTAATCCAAATAATATGCCAGAATTAGCTATAAATTATCCTATACATTTATTTACACAAACAGACAATAATAAATTATATTTTCAATGGAATGAAAATTGGTTAAAAGAGCTTTCTAAGAATTAACTTTTCTTGTTAAGCTAACGGGTGCAAGAGTTAAAGACGGGGATCGCTGCGGCGATCTTTTTTTATTCCACTAACAGACAAGTTAGTAGCAAAGTTATTCATATTAATTATAGAGAATTAATAAAATGATAAGTAACTAATTGGTTACTTTAGCCGAGTAGAAAGGGGATTTTATGAATAAAACAACCTTTTACTTTTGGATGAGTGTAATTGCTTTAATCTCAGTCTTTTCAGGAGAAATTGTAACGTTTATGATGCTTTTCTTAATTCTAGTTACTTTAAAAGAAATACATCAAATCTTAATGGAATTTTATGACGATTGGAAAGGCAAGAACTAACGTTAAAAATATGTTTATCATTTTCCTTATTCAACTATCGGTTTCTTGAATATAAGAAAGGGATTGCTGCGGCAATCGGGCATTTCGCATAAAATATAGACACACTTTTGTACCTTATAAATTGTATTATATTTGGATTGTGGAGGTTTTTGATGTTCCTTTTTCTGTTCTAAAATAACATTCATTTTGCTTAAATAAAGGCGATCCTTAAAGAAGATCGCCTTTTGTTATTTAGTTCAATTAGCGATATATAGAAAAATGCTCAGAGTTTAAATGCCGTGAGCATTGTTTTTATGCCGATTATTGAGTTAATTTGCTTGTTATCCTAATGTTAATTTTAATGGGATTATTTTAACCGTTAAATGGAATCTTGTACATCATAGCAGAAACAGTTATGAAAAGGCTCATTTTTTATATTTCAGTCAGAACAAAGGGAGATTATCAAAAGATGTAAGTTTTAATGCTCCATCATGGTCCAAACGATCCCCAAAATAGTAATCACGCATGCTGCCACTTTCGGAATAGTAATTTTCTCTTTAAAGTAAATTCGTGCTAAAAAGAGGACAAAAAGAGGGGATGTATAAGCCAAAGCTACAACCAATGTCCCATCAGCCCATTTCAATGCTGTTAAAAGGCACATCCATTGGATAATCGATAGAACCCCACGTACTCCTAGAGCAACGTTCAGTTTTGGAAACCAAAGTTTCGGGCGATAAATGATATAAATAAGTAAGCTAATACCTGTAGCGCGCATCAGGTATAGAGTTGGAGCATTTGTCCACTCATGGATGAGTAGCTGCTGCGTTGGTACCATGCTAATGCCAATAATCACGGAAGCTAGAATCCCAAGCATGTTTCCGGCTTTTTTTAACTCCATTAAAGGAGCGAAGGGATCACGTCCTTTCAAATTTAAAAAATAGATGCCAAGTACAATAAAAAATACCGAAATGAAAGTTTTTGTATGAAACCCATTGATAAAGATATTGGGTAGGAATGTAAAGAGAGGTGTGAGTGAAGAATAAACTGCAAGTCTAGAAACCTCAATTCGCTCCATAGATTTAAAAAACAGGATATTAGATATGGTATCAAGAAGGATAACCATTACCAACAAGCTAACCGAACCCATGTTCATATGAAATGAAAATAGTCTCGGCATTGAAAAGGCAAGCAGAATGCTTACAGAGATGAAAGAAGTTACTATAAAACTATGGCTATTCTTCATTTCTACCATAATTTTTTTTGCATATAAAGTAACGGCAGCGTTAAAAAATGAACTCATTAAGGCAAGCAAAAACATTTGGTCTCCTCCTATTTTGCGTTTCTTCTATCGTCTATGTAGAATAATAAGGGAACAAGGTATATTTTGTCATTGTATGAAATAACAAATATTTTTCGTGGTGTTAGTCACCGTAACCAATGATTAAATAGTAGTAGGAGAGGTTTATGGAAATTTTGGATCTCATGCAAATCCCAATTTTTGAAGGGGCAAGCATTGTAGCGGGCAAAAGAGGGTGCCATCGTACCGTTCACACAGTAACCATGATGGATGCTCCAGATATTATACATTTTGTAAAACCGCATGAATTATTAGTGACTACCGCTTTCTGGTTTAAAGAAAATCCGGAAAACCTAGTGACTCTTATTGAGGATATGGCAAGGAAAGGGTGTGCTGGTTTAGGGATCAAAACCGAACGTTATTTACTGGAAATCCCCTATTCAGTCATTCGGATGGCTGACGAGTTAGCATTACCTATTATTGATATCCCGTTAACACACTCATTAGGGGATATTGTCAATCAAACATTGTCATTTATCTTAACCCAAAGACCTAGTGGGATGCTCAATCTGTTGCAAATTAGGCGTGAAAAAAATAAATTTTTTGCGCGTGTTTTGGAGGGAACCAATATCTCTAAACAAGAAATTTTAGCTCAAGGGAAGGGCTATGGTTTAGTGAATGCGCCATATTATCTGCTTGTTGTGGGAAAGCCTGATGGTATTATTCCACCTGTTGATCATAGGAAAGATGCCATTTTTGAACTTATTGAAGGGGAGTTAGTTAATCAAATGAATAAATATATCTTTTTTACTAAAGAAGATTTATTTATTTTTCTTTGCCCTATTTTCTCCCTGAGCAATAACATAGAATGCCAAATAGGTAATTGGTTGCAAAAACTGCAGGATTTGATTGATGACACTTTTCAAATTTCCTTCTCCTTTGGAATGGGAAATTATGTGGAACGTGTGTTAGATATAAAAACTAGCTTTTGGCAAGCGAAGAATGAACTGGATATGGGCTATCGTTTAGGAAAGAGGAAATTTATCCAGCTTTGCAGAAGCCAATCAGTGGGCGAGCTTCTGAGCTTGGTACCTACCGCTTATTTACAGGAATTCTATGTAAAAACATTGAAGGAGCTTGCACAACCATTGGACCAAGATAAAATCGGCTTATTGGAAACACTAAACCTTTATTTTAAAAATAACGGTAATATTGGAGAAACAGCCAAGCAACTTTTTGTTCATCGGAATACAGTAATCTATCGTTTACGAAAATGTGAAGATATATTAGGTGAAAATTTAAAGGACCCTGAAGTGGCATTTAAATTGCGCATTGCTCTACTTATTCATACCTTCATTTGAAACAGCTCCTAGAACATCATTTCCGAATTCTTTAATACTAAAAAAAATAGTGAGAAAAAATAAAACTTACTTACAATTTTTAATCTGCACCCCAATTGTTAGACACAAAATTTAACAAGGAGGTGTGCAGTTTTTCTATGACTAAATTTAGTAAAGAAGATAAATTAGCTGCTGTTAAAGGTTATTTAGAAGGCTGGGAAACTTATGCTCCGATTGGGGATTCCATTGGTACATTATAAAAGTGAGATTATAAATTTGAAATTTTTGTTTATAAATTCATATAAAAATTCCGGAAATAGGAGGGGGAGACGGAGCACGCTATTATTTCGACGAAAAGGACATTCCTGGTAGTAAAGAAATGCCCTTTTTCTGTTTTGTTAGAATTTAAAGTCTAGAATCATCTTACTGGTTTCACCTGTAAACTTATAGTTATAAGACCCTTTCAAGCTTTCTAAGTCACCGGTAGCTTTGATGATTGTTCCTGGAGAATCTAGATTTCCTTTATCAAACATTCCTTGCTCTAAAGCCGTGAATGTCCCATGTTTTCCCTTGTAAGTTCCTTCAAAATGCAGAAATCCGGAAATTTTAGAAGTGGCTAAGTGACCATCATCTATAGTAGAGTCTATATAAAATAATAAATATTCAACACAAGCTTTTCCTGTTAATTCACCCTCAATATCATATTCGACCTGGGCAATATTAATAGGGAATTCTTTTCTAGTGTCGTCTACTGGCTTTTCATCCCATTTGCTTACTGTAAATGTTACCTCCATGGAAATCTCCCTTCATTATTAAATAGTAATTCACCTTCAGTATATTATCCAAAAAGTACCATTATCAATAATAGAAAAGGATTACTTTTATTAATTTTTCTTTACTTACTTTGTGAAATAATACACTTAAAGTAACTGATGCAATAGTTGAAGATCCAATTGCCATTTATAAACTGGGCAGTTGGGTGCACAGATAGTGAGGTGACTTAAAAAAATAAAAATAAACTTTAAGTTTTCATTTAGTTACTTATGCCTAATTTTTATTGGTTCTTTGAATAAACTTCTTAGTTTTTCATAAAGAAGGCTCTCCGCTCAGTAGTAATCCATTTCTCTAAATCGTCTTGGCTACGTCGAACAAGTCTATTCACTAGCACATCGTGCCATACATAATCCTCTAATAAGTAAATATGAACAGGGTCATCTGTATAAAAAGCAACACTACGCTCCTCAATTGATGGTCCATAAATCATCTCTTTAGAATCTATGGACAAAATAAACCAATGATCCGTAGACGGGGTTTCAGTAAAAGGTGTAATGCGATGGATTTCTAGATTTCCAATTGGATTTTCAACGTGTAGTGTAATACCTTGTACGGTTGCTTTTTCAGTCGCCTGAACCAGATCCTTCTTCAACACCTCATACATATCGTCCCACATTGAAATAACAATACGTTTTTCTGCTTTTTTTATTAACATCTCACAATAGTTAATAATCGTTTTATAGTCCTTTAATGTAATCACACGGTTGTCCATATTTTCACCAGAAGTTTCTAGACTTCTTAAAGAGTCACTTAATACCGAATAAGTCGATTGCCACTCTGAGTGAGCCTTCTGCAAAAAGATTTCAACGGGCAGAGGTGAATATCGAGTGGTGTCATTTATTTCCTCCTTCAAGACAATTCCTTTTTCAACAAGATTACCTAACACATCATAAATTCGTGCTCTTGGTATACCTGAGTCCTTGCTAACTTGGTAGGCTGTAACAGGACCTTGTTTAACGAGAGATACATATGATTTAGCTTCATATTCGTTAAAACCTAATTTTTTGAGCTGCTGCACTATGTCGTCCACTTTTTTCGCCCTCCAATTATTTTCCTATGTAACAAATTTACAATAACTATTTACATATAGCAATTAATTAGTTACTATTCCAGTAGTGACTATTAAGAAAGGTTGATTGAAATGCAATTAGACCCATCGTTATTAATTATTTTGATTGTTTTTGGATTTTTAGCAGCATTTATTGATTCAGTTGTAGGGGGTGGCGGACTGATTGCACTGCCTGCATTATTATTTACAGGGTTAAATCCAGCAGGGGCAGTAGCTACCAATAAACTAGCAGGGACTATAGGCTCTTTAACGAGTACATTTATGTTTTATCGTTCTGGTAAACTTGATATAAAATCAGTGTTTAGATTTTTTCCACTCACGTTTATTGGCTCATTATTGGGTGCATACACTGTTCATTTGTTAAACCCTGAAGTGCTTAAGCCATTGATGTTGATAATGCTCGCAGCAGTAGCTATTTTTACTATTTTCAAGAAAGATTGGGGAAGCATTTCAACCCCAAAACAACTGTCTATCCGTCACTTTCTTATTTTTGTAGTTGCCATTTTTGCTATTGGTTTCTATGATGGATTCATTGGTCCTGGAACAGGTTCATTTTTAATTTTTTCTTTTTTGTTGATTGGATTTGATTTTTTAAAGGCTGCGGGGAATGCAAAATTTTTAAACTTCGGTAGTAATATTGCTGGGTTGTTGATGTTTATGTTTTTAGGGCAAGTAAACTACACTTATGGAATAATAATGGGAATTGCACAACTTGCTGGTGCGATTTGTGGATCAAAATTTGCAATAAAAAAAGGAAGTGGTTATGTTCGTGCTCTGTTTATTGCAGTAACCTGTTTATTGTTAGCGAAGAATATTTATGATTATATTCAATAATTTTAAAATACTGTGCTTCCTTCTAAGGTCACAGTATTTTATTTTGCATTATATATAGTACTTCAATAATATACTATATGCCCATTAATATTAAGATGTAAAATTGCATGAGAATACCTTGAAAGGAGTTTTCCTCATGAATATTACATCTTTTTTAATGTACTGTATTATTATTACCTTTACACCAGGGCCTACCAATATTGTCATATTATCGACAGTCCATCATTTCGGGGCAAAAAAAGCAATGGAATATACATATGGAGCAACGATTGCGTTTGGTCTATTACTTGTTATTTCCGCTATGTTGAATACTTTGCTTCTAGCAATCATACCGAAAATTTTAATCGTTATGCAGATTATCGGAAGCATTTATATGTTGTATCTTGCTTATCAAATTTACAAAGCGGATACATCAAAACCAACTGTAAACCAATCCGGTACCTTTCAGTCAGGATTCCTTATGCAGTTTTTAAATCCAAAGGTAGTACTTTTTACAATGACTGTTATTCCAAGCTTTATATTGCCGCACTATACCGCAATGAATGCAGTGTCTATATGTGTGTTAGCTATAACTCTTATAGGATTTTTGGCATTTATTACATGGGTTCTTTTCGGGACAATCTTTAAGCAGTTTATACAGAATCATAGTAAAATTGTTAATGTAATGATGGCAATATTTTTAGCTTATTCTGCAGTGATGATATGGATGTAGATAAAGGGGTGAATTAGTTGGACAAATTTATCTATAAAAAATCAGCGGGTATCACTGCGTTGTCAGCAAGTATTACTAATTTTACTTATAAAAAGCATTCTCACCAGGAGTATGCAATAGGGGTAACATTGCGTGGTATTCAACAATATAACCTGGATGGCAGCTTACAATTATCCTATAAAAATGGTGTTATGCTTTTTAATCCAGAACAGGCACATGACGGAATGGCACATGATCATAAGGCAGGACTTGATTATGTTATGTTATATATTAAACCGCAATTGCTTTTAGAGGTTATGGAGAAAAAAGATATAGTACGTTTTTCAACACCTATTGTCTATGATTATAGACTTGAACAAAGAATTTTAAGTCTATCTAATGCCATTTTAACCGAAAAAGATGAGGCTTTGTGCAATGAATTACTCGTATCCCTCACAGATAGCCTAATTCAAACGAATCTTTCTACATACTATAAAAAAGATAACGCTCTAATTAGAAAAGCAAAGGATATGATTCATAGTAACTTAGAAAATGTACTTAAACTTGACGAGATATGTTTAGAGCTTAATTTATCCAAATATCAGTTTATCAGATTATTCAAGGCTCATACTGGAATTTCACCATACCAATACTTTCTTAACTGCAAGATAGAGCGTGCAAAGCAGTTAATAGAAAAAAATAGAGATATATATGCAGCCGTAACTGAATGTGGTTTTGTTGATTTAACCCATTTAAATAAACACTTTAAAAGCGTATATGGAACAACAGCATTTGAATATATGTCACATTTATAAATGGATTTAAAAAAAAGGAGGGGTAAAAGTGTCATTAAAAGTAGGAGATAATATTACATTTGAACGGAAATTCACAAAAGAAGATGTTGAATTGTTTACTAAGGTTTCACGTGATGAAGGCTCTCACCATGTTACTCCTGATGAACAGGGAAGACTTGTAATACAGGGATTACTAACCGCTACATTACCGACAAAAATAGGCGGCGATAACAATGTTCATGCTCGTAAAATGAATTTTGAGTTTTTAAGACCAGTATTTACTCGTGATATTATAATTTGTGTAGTACCGATAAAGCAATTCGAAAAGGAAGATAATAGGACACGTATTAATGCCTCTTTTGTATGCGAAAATCAACATGGAAAGAAAGTGCTAAGAGGTCATTTTTCAGGAGTAATCCTATAAATTCCTCTTGAGATATTTTACACTAGCTTTTACAACGAAAGATTAGAGAACTTGGAAAAATTCCAAGTTCTTTTTTTTAAAAATTTTGTCTTGTCTGTAAGGTTATGAAGTTATTCCATTATGTACTGAAGCATTATGAAAAGTTACACTTAAACTATCAGGGGCAAGAGTTAAAAAGTGGGATTGCTGTGGCAATCCCCTTTTTTATTGGACCAACGATGAAGGTTGTTGAAGAAGGTTATATTATTTATTTAGAATTAATAGAATGTAACAATTTGGTAAATATATAGGAGGTAACTTATGAAGAGAAAATTAGTATTTATTTTTGGTGTTGCAGGGATCGTCACACTGAGTATTGGATTTATTAAATGCTTGGGAAGCACAGAGATATTTGCTAATAAACTACCAATATCAGAAACTGTTTTTATAGGACAGGCGGATATTGATGATGGGGACCAATATAGAGTTGTAACAAGAGAGGAACAAGATAGACGAGAAAACAATCATATTAAAAATGGGAATCAATACACAGTTATAACAGTTGCCGAACAAAATATGGTAGAGAACTCAAAGGCTTTATCAGGATTTGTTCCTCAAGAAAATGAACAAGGGTTCTTTTTTATAAAAGAGAAATAAGCCTAAAAATAGTTATTAAACTTTCGGGGGCTTATGATAAAGATGGGATGGCTCGCTGTCTTATTTTCTGTTGGCATTGATAAGAAAATATCTGCTAGTTCAATAAAATCAGTCAATAATAAAGTAGAAGTCCTTTGATCACAAAGAGTTATCTTTAAAACAAGCTATTGATTTGGCATTCCCATCTGCTTTAAAATGGAATAAAATGCTATTGGAGGTCAAGGCCATGAAAATTAAAGGTTTCGGTGGGGTTTTTTGGAGAACAAAAGACGTTGTTTCATTAAATAAATGGTATAAAGAAACTCTTGGTTTATCGATGGGAGAGTGGAATGGTACGATTATCAAGCCAGATGTTGACAACGAAACAATCTTTTCTTTGTTTAAAGAAGATAGTGATTATTTTCCAGAAGAACAATCTGTGATGCTAAATTTTCAAGTAGAAAATATCGAAGCTTGGATGGAACATTTTAATAAAATTGGAGTACCTCTTTTAAAACAACCTGAGAAAAGCGAGTACGGAACATTTATTTGGATTGCTGATCCAGATGGAAGATGGATTGAAATATGGGAGAAAACCGAGTAACGGGTTTTATTAACTGATTTAAAGTAGATCCTTGCTTCTGTTGTTTCACTATTGGGAAGTATTCCTGGATTGAGTGAAATTGAGATTTAACAAAAAATAGCTGCCATGATTGGCGGCTTTCTTATTGCACTACCGAGTGAAATTTGGATTTATATACATAGAAATTCTATGTAAAATTTAGCTATGAAAACTAAAGGAGATCGCTAAAATCAAGTTACCATTATGGGGCTGTTGTCCAATAGGAATGGAGTCATCACTCCATTCCCATTTTTTTTATTCAGTTTAAATAGATTTTTGAATGTATGTGGTTACTTACAGAGAACACCAGCATATTTATCATTTCCTTGTAACATCCTAAAGAGCTTTTGCGTATAATGCTGACATGTCTTTATTTTTATAGGCAAATTGCTTATTTTATCTAATTAAGTGATACTAATCCAAGCTAACCTTATCTTAACTAAAATAATACACATTTGAGTTGATCCAAAAGGTGGTGAGTAATATGTTCTATGGTTACGGCTGGGGTGGTAATTGCTACGGCGGCGGCCTTTACGGAGGCAGTTCTTTTGTTTTAATCGTAGTATTGTTCATCCTTTTAATTATTGTCGGAGCATCTATGACTTATTAATAAACCAATACACGTTCTAGCGGGAAAAATCATTATGCTGGAGGGGTTATAAAATGAGCGGTGGACATGGAAGTGGTTTCGCGTTAATCGTAGTATTATTCATTCTTCTTATCATTATTGGTGCATCATTTATGTGCTATTAATTTAGAATAAGAGGAATCAACCAAGAAAAAGGCCCTCTTTTGGGGCTGTTGACAAACTAATAAAAAAAATTAAGAATTACTAAATGAACTAACGGGTGCTTGAGTTCAATATTTTGTTCCGGCTGGAACTTAACCTTGTGATCGCTGCAGCGGTCATTTTTTTGTTGAACTAACGGAAGAGGTTAGTGGCTTAGGAAAATTTGATAGTTATGTCGTATAAGATACCTATTATTCTCTTCTTTTGGGGAAGTTTAAATAAAAAGGAGTAAAGATGATGAAGAAATGTTTCTTAGCTTTATTGATATTTGTTTTAGCTAGTGATACAGGAGCATATGCAGAAAATAGAGCTAATCCGACTGGGACAAAAGAAGAAATGATGGAAGACATTTTATTTCAGCATTATGCTTAACATTTATTAAAAATAACAAACAGATTATATGATTGCAAAAAAATTCTCAGTATTAAAAGAATTGATAATAAGCATCTAATTATGGTAGGGTTAATTACTTTTACAGGACCTCATAATCCTCCCAATGATTTATATATCATAACTTTCACGGATAGTCCTATTGGTCCAGAGCAACCATTCGAATTTCATTTGGAAAATGTAGATCGTACTGAAAAAATATCCAATGAACAATATGAAGCTTTTTGTAGGCAATAGTAAATAGATTTAACATAAAGGAGCTTATAACATGACACCTAAAGTTTTATTCAGCATTTTTGCCATATCTATTCTAATGGCAATAGTGAAGCAAGCTAACGCAGAAAGTAATCTTATATCAGCTAAGGAATCTATAAAGCAAGAAATAAACTACATATACCCTGAGAATAAAGAAAAAGTATTTACTGAAACTGTAGACCAATTTTATGAGGCATTAAGGAAAAGGAGTTATCCAGTTCATCAGAAGTTTTACAGAAAACATTATGAGTTTTACAAAAAACATAAGAATAAACTTGGAAACATGGATACTGCTCTTTTTAAAGAGATGCTCAATGAATCAGTAAATTTTAGAAAAAAGGTATTGTTTCATGAGGTGGAAAAATTTAATTATATAACTTGGGATGGAAATGGTATTCTTACTACCTACCCAGATATAAAAATGAAATATAATCAAGCAGTCAGTCCAGATAGACAAGTATATTTTTTCTATTCTTTTAAAGATACAGATAAAGAGTTTAGGGGAAGATGTGCAGTATATGATATAGAAACAAAACAACTACTTGCTGGTGGAGATACCTATATTAATAAGTACCCAAAAATAAGAAGTAAAAATTGAGCCAAATTCAAATCATGGCTTTATTTAATTCTAAATGCTTGTTGTACTAACGGGTGCTTGAGTTTAAGATTTAGGGACTTAAATAACGAATTAGAAAATTATTAAGATAGGTCGAGTGTTTCTCCATAAGGGGGAGATGCTTTTTTATTACTTACAAGATTGTGAAGAGTTGTACTTAAAGTAACGGGTGCTTATGTTAAAGATGGGATGGCAGCGGCGATTTCGTTTTCTTATTTTGTTAATGAAGCAGTTAAGTATAATAAGAGAACGCTTAGGATAAAAAATATATGTCAGAAAAGAAATATTCCGCTTGTACACTTCCATAGGTTGTCCAATTTGCATTTACTATAAAATAAGGAGGTGAAAACATTATTGAGTAACCATTCAAATGTAACCATACAGGTCTGTTTAGTTCTTCACATCGATATTTGTGACAAGGAAGTCTCTGTTAAAGTTGAACATGCCCTTTGTCACCCAACCACCACATTTTGCCCCGATAGAGGAATCCTAACAATTGCACTTCCTTTCACACTTCTAGGAAAAATGAAAGATAAACATAAATTAAAATGTGCCTTCAAAAAAGCTCTATTAAATTCTAGTTTTCTTTACGTTTCAAATTTTGGTAATAGGAATGTACAGATTTATAATATTTCCAATCCCGAAGTTCCTGTCCGTATTGGGGAATTTAATGGAGAAAATTTAAACTTTCCTTCTGGATTAACTATTACTGATACCACTCTTTATGTGGTAAACCCATCTCTAGGTAATAACACGGTAGAAATTTACGATATTACCAATCCGACATCGCCTGTACATGTTGGCGATTTCAAATCAGGTAATTTACACTTTCCTGATCAAATGGCCATTTCGGGTAACCTCATTTATATAGCCAATGGTCTGGATAACAAAATAGAAATCTATAATATTTCTACCCCTACAACCCCTGTACGTGTCGGAGAATTTAATGGAGCAAATTTAGATGGTCCTTCTGGATTGATAGTAACAGGTACCTTTCTTTATGTATCCAATCTAAACAATAACAGGATAGAGATTTATGATATTTTGAATCCTACCAACCCTGTACATGTCGGACATTTTAATGCGGGTAATTTTAATCAACCAGCTCAATTTGCTATTACTAGAGATATTCTTTATGTAGCCAATTTCGGTGACAACATGCTAGAAATCTATAATATTTCCAATAGAAAAGCACCTATACGTGTAGGTGAGTTTATTGGAGGTAATTTAAACGGTCCTTCTGTATTAGCTATTACAGACAACATTCTTTATGTATCAAATTTGTGCGACGACACGGTCCAAATATATGACATATCTAATAGTATAAAACCTAAACATGTCGGTGAGTTTAACGGAGGAAATATAAATACTCCTAATGGAATGGCTATTGTTAAGTTCCATGATTTGCTGAGGGACAATTCGAAACCAATATGAATATATAAAAGCACTCGATGACCGAGTGCTAAATTGCTTCCCATTATAGAAATCTGATTAATGTTTATTCTAGTGGTGTGAGGTCAGAGAGTTTAACTAACTTTATATCATTAACCTTTTTTACTTTGCAATACCCACTATAGAAATCCAAAGAACTACATAAATTTCCGATTCGAAAATTACTTTTCTTCCAATAACCAATAATGCCTCCTGATTCCATTTGAAGAGCCGTTAATTAAAATACCATCGAAAACGTTTACACATCAAAAGGTAGTTTTTTGGGTTCTTCTTGAACTTACGGGTAGTTAAATCCGACGGTTTTTTTTCTTTATGATCGGTTCAGCATGAGTTAGTGGATTTTGTAGGGATATCGATGCAATTACCTAAAATTAGATATCTTTTTAAAATACAATTTAAGTTATTTTGATTCCTGTACGCTTTTTAGAATAAAGTGTCCAAAGTCTTGCTCCCACATGACCACTTGCATAACCAAAGCAAAGTTCTAAAGCTGTAATGTTTCCAATAGCATCTTTTGTCGGAATCATAAATATTCCTTCTGGCTCCCTATAATCTAATGCTCGATAAGCTTGCGAATGATTAAAATCCACCATAATTCCAGAACTCCAATCAACTTGAGTAATATGATGATTCCCAACTAATTCGATAGGTGTTCCATCTGGATAAACCCCGCCATTTTCAGTATTATCTATGGGGCTAAAGGAGTTACTTTCATGGTATCCCGTACCATGCTGAGTATATAAGAAACTCCCAAATAAGCTCATACCTTGATTAGGTAATGGAGTGAATACGTTAATTGGATTTCCATTGTCATCTACTTTCCACCAATTAATGACGGGATAAAGAATCGTATTTAATAAAGTGAAAGTTGGTTTTTTTCCAACATATTTAATTTGGAAAATAGCAGCATAATACTTTCCATTATTAAGATTATCTTTATACTTGACTGCCATGCGATGAAACTCATTATCAATGCTAACAGATAAATTCCTGTAATTTGCTCCAATTGTTCCGAATAAATCAATTGGAGTGAACACTTGAATATCAGGGCTGTCTGGAGTGTAGCTGCCATTTTTGTAAATAAACCGACAAAGCCCATCTCCAGCAACATCATATCGTTTAGAAGATACGGTTTTTGCTGTATCGATTACTTCCGATAGACAATCTATCCAAAGATACGTAGCATCTGGAGCGTATTCAATTGCGATTTGAGCACCATGCCCAAAACCGAACGCTCTAAAATTGTCATTAATACCTTCAGAGAATCGACCAGGGCTTGACTCGTAGCTATTTTTGAAATGGTGATGGTTTAAGTACATTGTCGCCAACAGCTTTCCAGCTGCATTTAGCTTATTAATTACTAGATCACCGTGTTCCGCACCTTTATCACCAGCTAAACTTTTATTGCGGCATTGAGCAACATAAAGAATTGGGTTTGTGAAATTAATTCTATAATCAACTACAAAAGATTGCCCTACTGTAACTTGACTAAGAGCTTTTTTCTTGATTCCTGGGTTTGTGCCAAAAGCAACATTGTATGAAGCCAAATCTAGATCTACATATAAATCTGCAGTATTTTGCATTTTATATAAAATATCCTCCATTACATAATTTTTAATATAAATTTTTTAACCTTGTCCATCTTTTTCTTGCGTTTTATTTTGTTATAAAAATTATTGTATGTAATCCTGTAAGGATTGTTTGGTTATCTATCTGATATTTAAAAGATTAATTCACATTATTTAGAATTATATAGAATAAAAAGAAAAAGGACTTATTGAATTGAGAGGTACTTTGTGAAAGATGGGAAGCTACCGTGATCCCTTTCTTCTTATTGAGCTCACGGTGGTTAGTTTAACAACAGTTTGGTTATATATGGTAAAATTTATATAAATTAAACGGTTGGAGAGTAGATGTGTTGAAGATACTTTTAGAGTTAATACGAATAATAAGCTTATTATTATTCCTCGGGGCAATTTTAAGTGCAATTATTAATTATATCTATTCAAAAATAGGAACTGACATTGATAATTACGGTTGGATGGGTGTAATTGCGATTTTTATTTTATTATTTGTTCTTTATAGAAATAAATTGCAATTTAGTGGGTGGTACCAAGGAAAAGGTAGAGTAAAACTTTCAGAAAAAGTTTTCAAATTGCTCATTATCAGTTCAATATCATTACTGTTATTGCCTCCGATTTTAAGTTTCTTCTTCAGCTAACGGGTGCAAGAGTTCATGATAGATCGCTGCAGCGGTCTTTTTGCTTGTTATGCTAACAGGGCAGGTTACTTAAATAAGCACAAAAGAATCTCACTGTGTAACGGCTATATGGCGAATGAATTATTCGATTCTGTTGAAAAATACAGAGAAGGACGTGAGGTGACGTGTGGTTCTTAATACTGACGGTTATTGTACTTAATGCCGTGTTCTGGTTAATGTCTAAGAAGTTGACTAAAATTGAGATATTCTCAACCTGTATGTTTGCATGTGTTTTTGAGTTAATAGTAAACATCTATTTGGACCTAAAACTGGATTGGTACGGCTACTTCCAGAAAGGTGCTCAATGGGGATCTTTGATTGTCATATTCGGCATTTATCCTGCGGCTAACACTATTTTTCTGAATTACTATCAGTACATAAAAAATGTTGCACAGAAATTTTGGTACATTATGGGGTGCTCGGTTTTCGCTGTGGTTTACGAGTGGTTAGCAGACAAATCTGGATACTTTTATTACAATCAATGGAGACTTTGGTACTCTGCAATTCTTTATCCGTTCATATTCCTGTTACTGTTGGCGGTTTTGAAGTTGGTTCGAAATCTGATTCTCAGTCAGTACGAGCGTATTTCTCAATAAGCGAGTTGTGGTTTGGCTACAAAATTGTGAAGAATTGTACTTAAATAAACGGGTGCTTATGTTGAATAAGGAGTTTGCTGGGGGCGATCGTCTAGACAATAAAAAACAGTCTCCGAAGGACGCTGATTCATTTTCATAAGTCACGACTTCCTTTGTTTTTCCTCTTAATGGGAAGAACCTCGCTTCGTAACTGAGTTTTCCTTTGAAATATAAAAAATTTGAAGAAATATGTCCTTCATATTTATCATACTCGTTGCCGTTTTTTGCTGTAATTACTATGCCATATAAATTGGCGTCCATTCAAATATTGCAGGTCTGATTTAACGGACATAAAATCTTTATCCCTGCGGCATATTATATTTAACAAAGATATTTTAATGAATTGAGGTTTTTAAAAATGGATGAAATGCGAACAACCAATCAAGTAGAAGAAGTAAATAAACACCTTAAAGAAATTCCCAAGGAAGCCGAAGAAAGAAGAATTGAAAATCAGCCTCAAACTGGTAAAAACGAGAAAGCCATCGAGCCGTTTTAATCCGGAAAACGGCAAAACCAAAGAATCTTGCTGTCCACAAATTTCATAAACCATAAAACAGGGCATAGAAATTTCCTATGCCCTGTTTTTATTTATTGGATTTGTTAAAGAATATTGTTTTTCTTCTTCATCTAACTTTAGTTACCTTTCAAAGGGGTGCTACGGCAGACTTCTTTTTTCGCTATAACTACAGCTTGTATTTTAATTGTTCTTGCATTTTTTTATCTTTGCTGAAAATAATAAGTTCGGGGTGATAAAATGGCAACGGTTAAAATCGGGGACAATATTTTATTTAAGCGTGAAGGGAAAAGCTATGAAGGAATTGTTACAGTTGTTAGAGAAAATTCTGTTATTGTTAAGTACGGATACAATAAAGAAAAAGACGAACCAATTACAACCATAGTCAATCATAAAAATTATAAAATTACTAATGCAGCTTTGTGAAAAAATATACTTTGAATTGGGCAACAAAATGGACTGTTTTCGGCAGTCCTTTTTTATTATTAAACTAACGGTGCTGGGTAGGGCTTCCCTTTGTGATTGAAATCGAAGGAGAATTATTAGTTGATTTTGAAATGGACTCCATCCATCAAGCAATTCATTTCATACCTAAACAAGAGATAGGCATTATCGCAATGTTCAATGGAAGTGATGATCATTATATAGTAGCAAAATTAGCTATAATTCTAGCTGAAAAGTACAATGGGATAATTAATTTTGATGCGGAATTACCTGAATCTTTAACAAAAGAAAATAACTGGTTCAATATGGGAAATACCCTATATAGTTGAAGACGATGAAACAGCAGTTGTACATTTCGTTGATGTTACGTTTTTAAAAAATTGGTTAAAAGAACCTCATTTTCGGATGATAAAGTAACCTAATAGTATTTGCCATAAAATAATTTAATTGCCCCTCGATTTCTTGTTGAACTAACGGGTGCAAGACTAAAAGAACCAAAGCTGTCATTTTGGCAGCTTTTCTCTTTCCAAAAAGGTAGGATTTTTAATCCTGATTACGTCAATTGATGATAAATAAATTTTAAGGGATTCTAAAAAATGCAGAAAATACTATATTTGTATGGTGATGGATATGAGGGGGAGTGAGAGGATGAAATTAAAGTGGAGCATACCCATTGCTTTGGTTGCTTTCTTTGCTGGAGGATGTAGCGATTCGCAAAATACAAAGCCTGTTTTAGTACAACAAAAAATAACAGAAAAAAATCAACCGGAACTAACCAGTGATCAAACGAATAAGCCTGCCGTAAAACCAGTAAAACCCACAATTAAACCGGGCAATACCTCCAATCAACCGGAAACATCTACTCATCAAACGATAACGATACATGACGAGTCCCTTCAAAAAGAAAGCCCGATTATCAACATTATTTATCCACAAATTGATGGCATAAAAGACAAATTGGCACAAGCAGAAATTAATGATACTTTGAAGAAAAAGGCGAACAATGCAGATGAGAGCCAAATGACCAATGATGATCCAAGTACGCCGTCATCGTTCCATTCAAAATACGAAATCACATTCCAAAATGAACATCTCATTAGTTTTGTGTATGATCAATATTATTATCTTAGCGGGGCTGCACATGGAATGCCATCGCGAGTTCCTATATTGGTGGATTTGGATAATGGGAAGATTGTTGAGCCAAACGAAATGGTTAATGATTCGGATAAAGCAAAACAAATAATTACACAACTCGTCCTAAAAGAGGATGTTTTGCACACGCTTGAAGCTATGGGTGAGTTTAAGCAAATAAACTCAGATGATTTAAAGCAAATTTATCTAATAAAGGAAGGCTTAATTATTTATTTCCCACCATATGAATACGCTTCCTATGCTGAAGGTACGCTTCAATATCAACTTCCTTTTTCGGATATAAAAGGAATATTAAATACAGCATTTTTCAATAGTCATGGGATTGATATTTCAAAACCAAGTAACTTAATAACCATTTATGCTTCCGAAGGGTATCATTTTTCTGTTCCAAAAACATGGATTGATCGTTTGGTATTTGAAAGAGCAGATTATGAGGCAAATAATCCTTGGTTTGATGAAGTCAATATATACTACAATTCTTCTGATAAACCGTTATTGTTTAGTATCCATATGTTTGAAAAACAAGTATGGACTTCGTTAAACCCGGAAACGGAAGTAAAATTGGTGGAAGACAAAAATATTATTTATTCCTATTCAGTCGGAAAAACCCCACAGAATGACTTACAATTCAATGATTTCATAAACAACGTAGTTCCCGAAATAATGAAAACATTCCAAATAGATTTCTAAAGATAAATAGTTAAACATTATTCCAATGTGGAATAATGTTTTTTTACTTTTTACTACTATTTTTTACTACTATAACCATCCGGTACATAAAGAAATAAATATTCTCAAAAGTCACTTTTCATTGAAATTCCTCTTCCAAATGAAATTATATTAGAGAAAATTTATAGGTATCGTTAAACAACAATTGGCGATCAATATCATTGCTACCTGTTCCAACATAATTGGGCAGGTAGTTTAATTTTGCCTTATTGTTCAATGTTCATTTCAGGGTACCACAACATTAAAAGAAAATTATGTATAAACGAACACGATAAAATATAATGAATTAGAAGATTTAAATAAAAATATGAAACCTTTAAGTATGGTGGGAAGGAATTATTATTATATACCGGGGAGTTTTAAAATGGATATTCAACAACTTAAATATTTTGTAGAAGTAGCCAAACAAAAGAATTTTACCAAGGCATCTGAGAGCCTGCATGTATCTCAGCCTTCCATCAGTAAAATGATAAAAAGCCTGGAAGTGGAGCTTCAAGTGACGTTGCTAGATCGTTCGGAGAGAAAAGTGGAGATGACAGATGCGGGGAAGATTGTTTATGATCAAGCATTGAAAATTTTGCAGATGATAGAAGATATCCATTCTTCTGTAAACGAAGTCGTTCATGTAAAAAAGGGAACTATCAAAATGGGATTAATGCCGACTTTGGGAGTGATGTTATTTCCGAACGTTCTTGCTGATTTTAAAAAGGGTTATCCGCAGATTGATATGCAAATGGTCGAATTTAGCGGGAAACAACTAGAACGAAAGGTAGTAGAAGGGGAAGTGGATGTGGGTATTACCGTATTACCAGTTGACTCTGAAGTGTTTGAATCCATCCCCTTATTAAAAGAAGAACTAGTTGTCATTGTTGACAGGAATCATTGGCTGTCGGAAAGAAAATCAGCATTTTTATCCGATTTAAAGGAAGAAGCCTTTATTCTTTTTACCGAGGAATATATTCTGCATGATGTGGTAATGAAGGCCTGTTTGCAATCGGGATTTGAGCCTAATTTAGTCTACAAAAGTTCCTTATGGGATATCGTTGGAGAGATGGTAGCGGCACAATTTGGGATATCTATCATTCCTAAGTCGGTAGCAAACCGATTTAAGGATCAGGTTTCTATTGTTGCTATTACTTCACCTCAGGTTGATTGGGAATTGGCATTGATTTATAAAAAGAATAAGTATATTTCCTATGCAGTTCGGGAGTTCATTACTTATATTCAGGAAGGAAAACCCTAACTATAACTTCGGAGAATAGTTTTGATGACTTTTATATATTTTATGAATCGTGATTCTCCAAGTAGAATAATCTATGTTACATATTGTTCTATTTCGGAGGTGTTGCTCTTGAAAAAGGGCTTAATGATTTTATTTCAAATTGGGGTTATTATTGTGTTTACCTGGATTGGTAAATATATTGTCTCTCTTCTTCATGTACCTATTCCAGGAAGTATTATTGGGATGATTTTATTATTCTTCGGTCTTCATTCAAGCTTGATTAAATTAAATTGGGTGCAAGCGGGGGCTACGCTTATTATTTCCGAGATGATGTTATTTTTCATACCGGCAGTCGTTGGATTTATGCAATATTCATGGATATTTGGCATCAAGGGCCTAAGTATTTTATTCATTGTTGTTAGTGGTACAGTACTTATGATGATAGCAACAGGTGTCATCTCCGAAAGAATCCTAGAAAGAAAAGGCGGTGAAGCAAGGAGATGGTTACCAAGATTTTTTATGTAATTATTACTGTCCTTTTTTATTCTTTTGCGAAAAAGGTCAATCGGATAAAGCCAGGATTGTTATTTTCACCAATCATTCTCACTCCTGTTATGCTCATTGTTCTCCTTTTGATAATGGATATACCATACAAAGAATATGCAAATGGCACTTTTCCACTAAATGAATTGTTAGATGTTGTAACCGTTGCATTAGCTATTCCATTGTATCGAAACTGGTCGTTTCTGGCGAAAAATTGGCGCGTGATTGTATGTAGTCTTGCCGCAGGCTCCTTGATTGCTGTTGTTTCGGGCATTTTATGTACTTACCTGCTTGCAATGGGGAAGGATTATTTGCTCAGTATTATTCCTCGCATTGTCACCATTCCAATTGCTGTCAGTTTGTCTGAATCGATTGGAGGGACTCCTGCCATTACTGTTCTTTTTAGTATGTTGACATGCTTTGTAGGTGTCTTCATAGGACCAGCTATAATGAAGCACTTTTCCATTAAGCATCCATTGTCCATCGGCATGATGTATGGTTTGGGTGCACAGGCACTTGGGACGGCAAAAGCGTTTCAAATCGGTGAAAAAGAGGGAACAACCTCCAGTGTATCCTACATTCTGACTGCCATCCTTACAGTCATCTGGGCATTAATCCTAACACCTTTAATCCTTACTTTGAACGTGTAGGAAAATGGGTGCCACCCCCTGCATTAATATAATGTGTTATTGCATTAAAGGGCGCTTTTCTTTAATAAGAAGGCTTCTTTTTGCATGGACAACACATTTCAGGGGATTGAGTTTTTTGAGTTGTAAAAAAGATTGTAAATATTGTTGTAAATATTGTACTGATATGAA
>NZ_JBITPF010000009.1:0-162796 GCF_050468025.1 Neobacillus sp. NRS-1170
AAATAAAAACAGCTGTGTAAGTGATTACACAGCTGTTTTTATTTTTTGGATATTTCCGTATCTATCCATTGATCCAGACGGATGATACTTTGTTTTGCTCTCTCATAATCAATAGTTCGATAATGATGCATACCGCCTTCTTCTTCATCCTTTTCATCTGCCCATTTCACGATTTGCTGCAATGGCGTCCGTACGATATCGTTTGAAGGCAAAAATGAATCCGTATGAAATAAAATGGCCAGGGCAATTGTCTTTGCCTTTATTGGATTTTCACCAAGACGAATTAAAAGCTTATGGGCACGTTCTGCTCCTTTTATAGCGTGAATATCATTCTGCTTGTACAATTCATAATCCCATTTTCCGTTTTTATACCATGTATAATGCCCCATATCATGAAGAAGTCCTGCTTTTGACGCAATATCCACATCTAATTTTTGCTCTCTCCCCAAGTGAAAAGCATGATACGCCACTGCAATCGCATGGGCTAGTCCCGAGCGATTTAAATATTTTTGTGCAATATGATGTTCAAAGATATTTATTAATTTAACGTCTCGCATTTGCTCTCCCCCTTCTGCTGCATATATTTCATATATTATATGATAATCACTAAGACTTAGCTATTTTAATATCATAAAAAAATAAAAAAGGCAGTGAGCTTTTCTAACATGGCCCACTGCTCTTTTATAAAATTAATTATCCTACCGTTTTGATTTACGGTAGCCCGCATCCAGAGCTTCCTTTTCAGTACAAAACCAAACGATATTATCGTTCGTGGAAGCATAATAAGAACCACCTGGAACATGAAAAATATGAGAATTTGCATTTCCTTTAATTTTCCCTTTACAGTCAAGATTTGATTCTTGAACATCATTTGGGTTATTTTGATAATTGCTTTCCACAGATGTGCCGGATTGCGAAGCAGGTGACTTTTCTTTTGTCACTTGATTGTTCGAAGCATGATAACCATCTTCCTGAGCATAATTTTCAATGGACCAAATGCCAATACCTTTTTTTTGAGCCTCTTTTTGAATCGCATAAAATTCATCCACATATTTCGTATTGGGCGCATAAATATAGGCAACTCGCGCAAGGCCTTGTTCAAGAAGCATCTCATTAAACATTTTTCCATTAACATAAATATAAGCAAGCAAACGACCATACTTGTCACGGCCATTACCAATTCCAGGTTCTATTTCTATCTTCGTTCCAACAGAAAGGATTTTTTTCGTGTATTCAGATGCCTCTGGTCCAAAGGGCTGAACCCCTAGGCGGGGGTGATGTGTTTCCGGTGTATCCACACAAAGCATCCGAATCTTTTCGACTTTTCCATTTAGGTTGACCTCCACCGTATCGCCATCTATATTTTTAACGATTGTGGCAGATAGTAAATTCTTATTATTAACCTCTTCAGATGAAGAAGGTTCTTTTTCATTCTGAACAACTGGCGTTGTTGAATTTTTATCTGATTTGACTTTTTCTGCGACTTCACTTCCTGAACATCCTGAAAGAATGAATGATATCATTACAAAGAAAATAAATAATGGTTCAAAAAACTTTTTATTCATCAGTGATCCCCCTACCCGATTACCTATCAAACAGAAAAAAGAGAGAAGAAAATTTCTTCTCTCAATTTTAATTATTTTCAGTCGCTTTGGTTCCTTTATTCCCTTTTGGTCCTAAATATTCGTAATCGTTCGGATTAATAGGTGTATATCCCTGAGGCTTATAGAATCTTAATAGGTCTTTATAAACAACCTCATCGGACATTTGAAGTTCACTATTTACCTTATCACTAATATCCTTACATGCATTGGCTTTATCCACCACTGCACCAGTCGCAGTGGAATAGCATTTATCTTTAATCTGAATAACCTCAGGTGAGACAAAGTCTCCATTTCTGAATAGAGCCCAATTGCGGTGATCTTTTGATAATAAATCTGATCCAAACTCCATGTAATCCTTAGTATCAATTCCTAATAAATGCAGTAGAGTAGGACGAACGTCCACTTCACCGCCATACTGCTTTTGAATACCGCCTTTTACACCTGGAACATGAATAAATAATGGAACTCGCTGCAAATTAGCATTGATTGTTGGCGTAATTTCATCAACCCCAAGAACCTTTGCCATTGCATCATTATGGTTTTCTGAAATTCCGTAGTGATCACCGTACATAACAATTACAGTATTATCATATAAACCAGAAGCTTTTAAATCGTTAAAGAACTGCTCAAACGCTTGGTCCATATAATGTGCTGATTGGAAATATTGGTTAACCACTGTATCCCCAGTATCGCCTGCAGGAAAATCAGTATCTTTTGGATCCATTTCAAATGGGAAATGGTTCGATAAAGAAATAAACTTTGTATAGAAAGGCTGTTTCAAGCTAGTTAGTAATGGCATTGATTCTTTAAAGAAAGGTTTATCCTTCATGCCATAGTTCTTTGTATTTTCATCACTCATGCTATAGTATTCAGCATCAAAAAACTGATCATAACCTAAAGCTTTATACATTACATTTCGATTCCAGAACGTTTTATAGTTCCCGTGGAATACTGCTGAATTATACCCATAACCCTTTAGGATTGAAGGAGTTGCTTGATAAGTGTTTTGTGCTTTATTAACAAAAACGGCACCCTGGGCCATTGGATATAATGAGTTTTCCATCAAGAACTCGGCATCAGAGGTTTTTCCTTGCCCTGTCTGATGATAAAAGTTTTCAAAATAAAACGTGTTTTTGTCATGTGTTAGCGAGTTAAGAAACGGTGTTACTTCCTGCCCATCAGGCATTTTATAATTAATCATAAAGCTTTGAAATGATTCCATTGAAATATAAATGACGTTCATTCCTTTAGCTTTACCAAAATATTCAGGGTTTGGAGCAGCATAATTCGCTTTACGATAGTTCTCAACATCAGTAATATCACTTGAATCAGCTAATGCTCTTTGACTTGATGATTTAATATTTTGAATCACATCATAAATCGTAAAGTTATAAGCACCTAGATACTTCACTAAATAATTTCGGTCAAAGGAACGGCTTAAGAGCTGCGGGCGATCCTTTTCGGCTAGACCAAGATTAAATAAAAACGTAGTAATTGAAAAAAGCAAAACAATTTTAAAGGATTTTCTGTTCGTTACCGTTACTTTCTTAAATACTGTTAATGCTAAAGCAATTAAGATAAACATATCGGAAAAATAAAAAATATCAAAAGGTGACATTAATGAAAGGGCACTGTCCCCTAGTTGTCCCGCGTTTGTCTTAGTCTGCATTAAAACTGGCACAGTAATAAAATCATTAAAAAAGCGATAATAGGCAATATTAGCGTACAATAAGAACGATAAAAAGAAGTTGGTAATAATCATGACAAGCTTAGTACGCTTCTTAAAAAGCAGTGCAATTCCAAAAAAGAAAAGCGCTGAGCTTAATGGGTTAATCAATAATAAAAATTTCTGCAGGTTATTATCAATGCCTAAGTTAAATTCAATTTGATATGCCGCATATGTTTTGATCCAGAATAATACTACGGCAATGGCGAAGAATGTAATATGACTATTGCTGAATTTTTTAGGTAGTCTAATTTTATTCATCTCTATAATTCTCCTCTCACTTACCAAAATAAGCTCCGGTAAACGAACCTCAATTACTATAACACAGATTCTTATAAAATAAAAACATAAATTATGCCATTTTAAGTAATATATGACCTAAAACGTACGTCTTTTTTCTAAACCATTCGACAAACCGATTTCCCCCTTCGGCTTGTTCAAACCCGTGTCAATTAAATATCCCTTTAATCTTATGTTGGTTATATGTTGGACATGACTATTTTCAATCCTCAATTATATAAGACGATTTCACTTATAATTAGTTTCATCTTTTTCACCATTTAATTTCACCCAAATGATGGAAATCCTAAAACGAAAGTGATTTTCATCTATTCTATACCTGAAAAATAGAGGATGCAATATGATTTTTTACTTATCTTTAAAGATGGGGATTTTGCATGACTTCCATGGTTACTGGTTAGTCTAAACATATAGTTATTATAAAAAGGAGAAATAAATATGCCGAGAATAAGGCCTGAATTTACGAAGAGTCCATATTTCGTTGATGAACCCGGAAACTGGCATTTAAAACCTGGTGCACCAAAGGACTTGCAAGTTGAACTGACTAATTATTTGAATAATCTAGAAGAAATTGAACAACCAGGTACGATCAATGGTATCCAAATTGAGCCTTATGAACGATAATCATCAAGTTCAACCGAGTTTCTACTATAATATAGACATTCAGAAAGCGGTTACAAAAATAATTTTTAGGAGTGAAAATATGAATGTAAATCGTGTAAAACAAATATTATCTTCTTCCGCTGATATTGAGGTCAAATATAACGGCTCTTCCGTATGGATTGACCAATTAAATGAAGATGGAAAAACAGCAACAGTCCATTTACGGGGGCCACTAGAAGAAAGAACAATAGTGGAAATTGGTGAACTGATCGAAGAATAATTCATTTAAATACCATAAGTAAAGGCAGGTTTGATACCTGCCTTAAATCATGTCCTCATTTTCCTTATCAATGTCGCCTGGTTGCGGCTGTTCTTGCTGCACAATACTTCCAAGCACTTCTCGTTTATATTTACCTGCATCCTTCCCAGCGCCCGGCGCAATATTTGCCATTGGCAGCTGCTCTAATTCTTTCCCTCTGGGCATTATGCTTCACTCCTTTTTTATAACATATCCATTGAGATTCTAAATTATAAAAATGATGTCGAAAAAAAGGTTTTTTAAATTATATGGACTTTTTAGTCGAATCGTAGTTTTTATTAATTACCTCGTTTTTTTATGGAAATGTAATAACAAAAATGATAATGTTCTCAACAAGTCTGCTGATTTGCGCTCCAGGCGCATCGCTTTCCGCGGGCGTGCCGGAGCGAATCAACAGGCCAGCGGTGATGAAGATCCAAACAAAAAAATGCCGAGAAAAATACCCTTTCCCGACAATCTGACCAGCCATTTAGCTGGTTTTTTATTGGCAGTTAAGTATGCTATGTTTCGCAAGGAGTTGAATTGTCATATCATCCATCGGAGGATTATGCAGACCTGCTCGTACATCTCGATAATATCGCTGCAGGGGATTTTGTAACGAAAGGCTTTTGGCGCCAACGATTCTCATGGCAAGGTCTACTATAGAAATAGCCGAATTTGTAACCGTTAACTTTGCAGCACCCAATATTGGTCCCATCTTATCCCTTTCTTGTTCACTCGAAATATCCCATTGTTTTGCAACGCTATATAAAAAATACTCTGACTGCATAAGTTTTAACTCTATTTCTCCTATTTTTTGCTGAACGTTTGGCAAATCGATTATGGTGCCTTGAATACTATTAGGTGCATAGTTTTCAGCAAATTGGATGGCATACTTTTTAGCGGCTTTTGCAATTCCAAGATAACAAGCCGGGATATGAAGAAGCCAGCCGTTTGCTCTTTTGTTTTCGAAGCGAACTCGTTCAACGAAGTTCTCATCAGGTATCATTACATTGTTAAGAATTAAATCATGACTCCCTGTGCCTCTTAAAGCGATACTGTCCCACGTTTCTTCTATCTCGACCCCATTTGTAGACCGTGGAATGAGGAAGTTGCCAATTTCATTTGAATCTTTTATCGCTGCATTGACAATAAAATAGTCAAGAACAGGAGACATTGTCGTAAAGGTTTTCTTGCCATTAATCAACCAATTATTTCCGCTTTTTTGTGCGTAAGTCACTGGCCTGCCCCCGCGTGTTGGACTTCCGGTCATTGGTTCTGATTGAGCACTATTAATTAAAGCGCCCTGTTTCACCTTTTCACAAAGCACTTTAAAAATGCCTTCATCCCATGGTTCTTTTTCACTTAGATTAAGAAGGATTCCCATATGCCAGCCTATTGATAGAGCGGTTGCACCATCGCCTTCGGCAATCATCTCCTGTAAGCGAATTAACTCATATAGGGAAATTTCCTCCCCTCCGTATTTTTTCGGGACTGTTAATGAAGTATAGCCAGAGGTTTTTAAATCCTGAATATTTTCAAACGGAAAGCTCCCTTCAATATCTATTTGATGGGCCCTTATAAGAAACTTTTTTGATAGATTTTTCATAAACGCTAATCGCTCGTCAAAAGATTTAATATCATGAAAATTCATCGAACATCGCTCCCATTTTCCATTGTTATTTCTATAGTAACATGCCAGCAACCATCCATCATTTTTTATTATGAATGCAAAAATAATAGAGAGAAATTTGTCTATTTTTGGTATAATTTGTTATTATACGGTAACTTGAAAGGGAGCTTTGATGTGGCAGATTTTATAAAGGATTTGTTTCTTCATTTTTTTATAATAATGATCATTCCTCTTGTCCATAAATTACTTTCAAAACAGAAAAAAGAAAGGAATTTCCAAATTGCTTTTAGCTTGCAGGTACAAAATTTAAGCTTGTTTTACCAAAACAGCCCCCCAATTAATTGGGGGGCCTCTTTATTGAAGATTAGCAAACCGCTCAAGGTCACGATTTTCACCAATAATAACTAAGACATCACCATAACCGATTTTTTCATCTGGTGAAGGTGATATATTAATTTCGTTATCATGGCGAATGGCAATTACACTAATATTATACTCTGCCCTAAGGTCTATCTCTCTTAAAGTTTTTTCCACCATCCTATCAGGGATTTTCACCTCTTCAACACTATAATCCTTTGAGATTTCGATAAAATTCAACACGTTAGGTGATAAAAGCTGATGAGCCACTCTAATTCCCATATCACGTTCAGGAAATACGACCCAGTCTGCACCAACTTTTTTAAGCACCTGACCATGAAGCTTATTTAAAGCTTTTGCGATTACCTTTTTAACCCCCAGCTCCTTTAGGAGCAAAACGCTTAAAATGCTAGCTTGGATATCATTGCCGATGGCCACGATCACATTGTCAAAGTTAAGGATTCCAATTGATTTTAATGCCTCTGAATCAGTTGAATCCGCTATGACTGCATGTGTCACATACGGATGGGAGTCCTCCACCCTTTCTTCATTCACATCAATACCAAGTACTTCCTGGCCGGATTCATATAATTTATTGGCAATACTTAACCCAAACCTTCCTAAACCAATTACTGCGTATTGATCAGCCATATCGTCAATATACCTCCTTGATGTTTTTACCCGATCATGATTTTGCCCTATGGATATCTGAATGCATTTGGGTTTCTCCGCATTGTTACCGCAAAAGTCAGTAATAAGCACCTATTAAAATGATGGAGGCAAAACCCAGAACGAGAATCTTAGGTGGATTAGGAAAATTCTTTTTTCGCTGCATAATATTCCCCCTATCCTGCGTAATATCCAACCTTACTTTTTCCAAACTTTTACCTAATTATTTTGTAATTTTAATAGAATTGTGTCCAACCTCACAGTCAATTAAAGAAAATTGTTTTATAATACTCAAAGAAAATTTTCCCAAACAAAATGCTTTTATCGAGGGGGATTACTTTATGAACCAAGGAACAAAACAACTTTTTATTCAAACGGGAAGTCTTGTTGCTGGCTTTATGAACTGGGTACTTATTTCATCACTTATGCCTTTTATCAATGCGGATATTCAACTTTCCTCAACTCAGATTGCCTGGGTAACTGCCGTTCCTGTTATTTTAGGCTCCCTTCTTAGGGTTCCGATAGGTTATTGGACGAATCGATACGGTGCAAGAAAATTGTTTTCAAGCAGTTTTATCATTCTCCTTATACCTATTGCTGTAATTAGTTATGCGAATTCGTTACTAATGTTAATAATAGGCGGTTTTATGCTTGGAGTTGGCGGAGCAATATTTTCAATCGGTGTCACTTCTTTACCTAAGTATTTTGAAAAAGCTAAACATGGCTTTATAAATGGGATTTATGGGGCAGGGAATATTGGAACAGCGGTTACATCCTTTTTAGCTCCTGTTTTAGCCAATCAATTTGGCTGGAGAATGACTATAAAGATATACCTCATTGTCATTTTGGTTTTTGCCTTAATTAATTTTCTCCTAGGGGATCGTGAAGAAAAGAAAGTTATTCATCCATTATCCGAGCAAGTCAAGGAAGTATATAAAAACCCAAAACTTTGGTTCTTAAGCTTGTTTTATTTTATTACATTTGGTTCATTTGTGGCCTTCACCATTTATCTGCCTTCATTCTTAGTCAATCATTTTGAATTGAATAAGGTAGATGCCGGCCTGCGGACGGCAGGCTTTATTGCTTTAGCAACATTATTCAGACCTATCGGCGGCTGGCTCGGGGATAAAATCAATCCATTTCTTATCCTTATGGCAGTATTTTTCAGCCTGACATTTGCTGGATTTCTATTATCATTTACCCCATCTTTACCTATATATTCCTTTGGCTGTTTGCTAGTTGCCTTCTTTGCCGGCATCGGTAACGGGGCCATCTTTAAGCTTGTCCCGTTATATTTTTCAAAACAGGCAGGTATTGTCAATGGGATTGTTGCTGCAATGGGCGGCTTAGGAGGTTACTTTCCGCCGATTATACTAACCATTCTCTTTAATTTTACAGGTCATTATGCAATTGGATTTATGTCTCTATCAGAATTTTCATTAGCAAGCTTAGTCATTGTTGTTTGGCTTTTTTATCAGGAAAAACTGGATATATCCTCAAAAATTGTTAACCATGCCGTTGATGGAATCTGTGTAACCGATAATAACGGGATCATTCAAAAGGTCAATCCGGCCTTTACAAAAATAACTGGTTATACACAAAAAGATGTAATCGGGAAAACACCTAGCGTTCTTCAATCTGGTGAACATGACAATGAATTTTATAAAAGTATGTGGTCTGAATTAAAAACAAATGGAGTTTGGGAAGGTTTCATTTGGAACAAACGGAAAAACAATGAGATATACCGGGAATGGTTAACCATAACCGCTATCAAAGACGACATAGGGGAAATTAAAAATTACGTTGGCATGTTTTACGAAGATATGGTTAAGCCCGCAAAAAAATAAATCATGCGAAGGGATCCTCTATTGAGGGTCTCTTTTTCATTTGTTTTTAGTTAAAAATGTGATAAATATTACAACTTTTTGTCATTGCACCACAGTTCACAATTCCTTCACCATTTTTGTGACGTACGTCACAAAATTCATGTTACCATCTGATTTATAGTAACAACATAAACAACATTTACTCTTTCAAAGATAATTTTTAAAAGAATTTTAGGGGGAATAAAAAATGGCTCGAATTAATTATTGGAATCCAGAAGATGAAAAGTTCTGGAACACAGAAGGAAAAAAACATGCCAGGCGAAACCTATGGATCTCTGTTCCTTCATTGATGCTTGCATTCATCGTTTGGCAGATTTGGTCAGTTGTTGCAGTACGTCTTAACGATATCGGTTTCCAATTTACGGAGGAACAATTATTTACACTCGCTGCAATTCCGGGACTAGTCGGTGCAACCCTTCGTTTTGTCTATACATTCGCAGTTGGTTCAATAGGAGGAAAAAACTGGACTGTAATATCTACCGCCATTTTAGCAATACCGGCAATTGGAATTGGTTTTGCTGTCCAGAATCCAGATACTCCGTTTTCTGTCATGCTTTTGCTTGCAGCTCTTTGCGGACTTGGCGGTGGTAACTTCTCTTCTTCTTCTGCTAATATCAGCTTTTTCTTTCCTAAGAAGGAAAAAGGAACAGCCCTTGGTATTAACGGCGGTTTAGGTAATATGGGTGTATCAGTCGTTCAATTCGTAACACCTTTAATTATTACTTCAGGAACTTTCGCATTGGTCGGTGACAAACAAGTATTAGCAAACGGCCAGGAAGTATGGTTACAAAATGCAGCATTTATTTGGGTAATCCCAATCGTAATAATGACACTCCTTGCTTTATTTAAAATGGATAATGTCCCAGGCGCTAAACAATCTGTTGCAGATCAATTTGTCATCGTAAAACGTAAGCACACATGGATTATGACCGCTCTTTATGTTGCAACATTTGGTTCATTCATTGGGTATTCTGCGGCATTTCCGCTTTTACTAAAATCTCAATTTCCTGAACATATCTCACTTGCCTTCCTTGGTGCGCTTGTAGCCGCTGCTGCAAGACCTGTTGGCGGCTGGCTTGCTGACAAACTTGGCGGCGCAAAAGTCACTGCCTATGTATTAGTTATCATGGGGATTGGTGCAGCAGGAGTTATTTATTTCTTAAATGGCAAACAATTTGCAGGTTTCTTAATGGCTTTCTTGGTATTGTTCCTTGCATCTGGTATTGGTTCTGGCTCAACATTCCAAATGATTCCTAGCATTTTCATTCCTAAAGAAGCAGCACCGGTAATTGGCTTTTCAGCGGCCTTCGCTGCCTATGGATCATTCTTTATTCCTAAACTTTTTGGATGGTCTGTAAATGCAACTGGTACTCCAGTAACAGCTTTTTATTTCTTCATCGGTTTTTATGTTGTCGCCTTTGGTCTTAACTGGTTCTTCTATCAGAGAAAAGCAACTGTGGCCAAAACGATTGCTAAGCAAGTTGGATAATAAAAAAGAGTGTCAGGCACCGCGACGGTAGCTGACACTCTTTTTTTATTAATCTAATATTTTTATTGTAATTTGCTTTTTGCCCCATTGAATCGCTTTTTGTTCAGAAGGAATAAACACATCTATACGATTTCCTTTAATTGCTCCTCCTGTATCAGCAGCTGTAGCGACTCCATATCCTTCAACATATACTTTACTTCCTAATGGAATGACTTTTGGGTCCACTGCAATTACCTTTGCATTAGGGTTGGCGTTTAAATCAACACCTGTAGCTGTTGTGCCGGAACATCCTTCACAGGAGGCCGTATAGGCTGTAGCCTTAACAGTAATTTCCTTTGTCTTCTCAGGTTCACTTACCTTAGCCTCAGGCTTAGGAGCAGGTGCAGGTGCAGATGGAGCAGGAGCTGGAGCCGCTTTTGCTTCGACCGGTTTACTTACTGCAACTGATTCAGTTTCACCTGGGCTCCCTGTTGCAGCTGTTTTAACAGGCTCAGGCTTATTTATATTCTTATTGGTCAAACCTTGATAGATTACGAGATTTAAACCTGGATGAATTAAATCTGTGTTCAATTCATTCCATTCTTTTATTTGAGTAACCGATACTTGGAATTTTTGAGCAATATCCCATAATGTATCATCCTTTATTACCGTATATTGCTTTTCTGTTGCAATCGTTAATACATCTCCTGGATGAATCAGGTCAGTAGAAAGATGATTCCATTTTTGAATGTTTTCTACAGATGTATTATGTACTTTTGACAGATCCCAAAGGGTATCTCCTTTTTTTACAGTTAATTCTGCCGCATGTACATTAGCGCCTACAGTTCCTGAGAGTGCAGCAACTGCGATGAATGTTTTTAATTTACTTATCATTGTTTGTTCCTCCCATGTTCTCTCGTTGCTAACTTGTACTCATAATAACATGAAATTTTCTGAAACAAAGAACAGGGAGATGTTAATTAAATGACAAGAATGGCAATTATATTACGATAATATTTCTGATTAACTGAATAATCTGAAATCAAAATAAGAATAGTGCAGATTTTATCCACACTACTCCTTAATACAGACTAATTTATTTTTGCAATCGAAACAGCGCATGCTTTATATTCGGCTGTTCCAGAGATTGGGTCATATTCATTTAATGTTAATACATTCGTTGGGGTTTCACTCCAGTGGAAGCTCATAAACACAAGGCCAGGGACAACTTGTTCCGTAATCTTTGACTTAACCTCAAGTACTCCTCTTCGCGAACGTACCTGTACAATCTCCCCATCGGTAATGTCTAAAGCCACAGCGTCATCTGGATGGATATCAACTGTTTCTTCAGTTTGTTTAATTTTCACACCTGCGGCATAATGACGAGTCTGAGAATGAGTATTATAGGACTCATATCGTCTGCCGGTTGTTAACATAAACGGATACTCCTCATCTGGCAATTCCAATGGAGCCGTATAATCCACCGGTACAAATGGTGATTTTTTAGCAAGTGGGTCAGCTCGATGGAACCTTTCATGCATAATGAAGGTACCTGGATGTTTTTCATCAGGACATGGGTAATGGATGCTGTACTCTTTCTCAAGCCTTTCATAAGATATACCGCCGTACATCTCCCAAGCAATTCTTCTGACTTCATCCCAAATTTCTTCACTGTTGTTATAATGCATTGGATAACCCATCAACGTAGAAAGCTCACAAAGAATTTCCCAGTCTTCCTTTGTATTTGGATGAGCCTCAACCGCTTTACGAACCCTTTGAATTCTGCGGTCTGTATTTGTGTATGTTCCCTCTACCTCTCCCCACGACTTAGCTGGTAAGACTACATCCGCCATTTTTGCAGTTTCGGTTAGGAAGATGTCTTGAACAATTAATAAATCAAGCTTTTCAAATAATGTTTTTGTATGATTTATATGAACATCGGCAAGAAGGGGATTTTCTCCAATAATATATAATGCTTTTAACTCCCCCATTTCTAAGCGATCAAAAGTACGTGTTTGTGTATCGCCAGCCTGAGGATTGAGCACAACGTTCCATTCTTTTTCATAACGGGTGCGAAACTCTTCATTTGTTAGGCTCATTGCACCAGCAAGTTGATTTGGTAAACAGCCCATATCCCCTGCCCCTTGAACATTATTTTGTCCCCTTAGAGGCATAATTCCTGTACCTTGCTTCCCAATGTTTCCGGTTAGTAGGGCAAGATTGGCAATATCAAATACATTGTTAACACCGCAGTGATGCTCTGTAATTCCAAGGGTATAGGCAATCATAGATCCACTCGAACCCGCATACTCTCTAGCCGTTTCCACGATATCTTTAGCTTCCAGCCCGGTTATGGATGATGCATACTCTGGTGTGTAAAGCTCTACTTGTTGTTCAAGTTTTTCAAAGTCTATTGTAAATTGCTCGATAAATTGTGGGTCGTAAAGTCCTTCCTTTAAGATCACATGAATAAGGGCATTGATTAAGGCAATATCTGTGCCGACGTTGATTTGAAGATGACGATGGGCGATTTTGACCATATCTATTTTCCTTGGGTCAATCACGATTACTTTTAGCCCTGATTTTGCTGCTTTTTTAATACGATTAGCAATAATCGGGTGAGCTTCAGTCGTGTTAGATCCCATTAACAGCAATACTTCAGCCTTATCAAAGTCTTCAAGAGTATTTGTAGGGAAACCGCTTCCAAAAACAGTTGCCAGACCGGCAACGCTCGGAGCATGTCACGTTCGGTTACATCCGTCGATATTATTGCTATTAATGACGGTTCTCATGAATTTTTGTGTAATATAATTGGATTCATTTGTACTTCTTGCACAAGCGAACATGCTGATCGCATTAGGACCCCAATTGGTCTTAATTTCCGATAACTTATCTCCTATTAATCGATAAGCCTCTTCCCACGTTGCTTCAACAAGCTTACCGGCTTTCTTAATAAGCGGAGACGATAACCTATTTTTGGCGTGCACATATTCATAAGCAAAGGCACCCTTAACACATGTTTGCCCTTTATTGACTGGTGCTTCCTTGTCACCGCGGATTTTCATAATTTTATTATCTTGGACTTCAAGAACTAAACCACAGCCAGTACCACAATACCCACAAATCGTTTTTACAAAATTAGGTTCTCCCACTGTCTTCCCTCCCATAAAAAGATACATACCTATATAATCATATTAATCTATTTATCACGATTGTAGATTTCTTTTTTTCAAAAATATTGTACATTTTATGAATGACGAAAATGGGAATAAAAAAACGAGAGAATGGTTTCTCTCGTTTAGTTTAGGCTGTTTTAGCTGGCAATAAGATATTAAAGGTTGTTCCCTTGTTTAGTTCACTTTCAACAAAGACTTCGCCATTGTGGCTTTCAATAATTTTGAAGCTTACCATCAGCCCTAAACCATTGCCAGTTTTTTTGGTAGTGTAAAAAGGTTCACCAAGTTTGTTTAACTTATCCTTTGGAATCCCTACACCCGTATCCTGAATCGAAATCTGAACATTATTTTCATGTATCATCGTTTTTACGTGCAAATCACCGCCGTTTGGCATTGCTTCAATTCCATTCTTAATGAAATTTAAAAACACCTGCTTTAAACGGTTCTCATCACATTCAATTTGTATAATTTCTTGATTACAGTCAAAATCCAGACGGACATTTTTCTTTCTTGCCTCAAATTCAAGTAAGGAAACCACATTTTTAATAACTGGGACAACATTTTTTTCTTCTAATTCGACTGCCTTTGGTTTTGCCAAAACCATAAAATCCTCAACAATGGTATTTACCCTTTCAATTTCATCGAGAATAATGTTTAAAAACTCAAACCGCTCAGGATCCTTCTCATCTAACTGCAAAAATTCCGTATAGCCTTTCATAGAAGTCAGCGGGTTACGAATTTCATGTGCTACTCCTGCGGCTAATTGTCCCACAGCAGCCAGTTTATCCTGGCGATGAAGAACTTCTTCTGTTTTCTTTCTTTCTGTAATATCATTGCGGATCGCTAAATATTGATATGGCTTTCCTTGTTCATTTAAAAATGGAACAATCGTGGTATCCACCCAATAATACGTTCCATCCTTGGCTTTATTTCGAATTTCACCTTTCCAGACCTTCCCCTCACCAATGGTTTTCCAGAGGTTTTTGAAAAACTCCTTAGTATGCTGGCCAGAATTAAGTATTCTGTGATCTTTTCCGATTATCTCATCACGACTATATTTTGAAATCTCACAAAACTTATCATTGACACTAGTTATGATTCCACGTGAATCAGTAAACGCTACAATAGAAGATTGGTCAAGGGCAAATTTTATATCATTATTTTCTTTGATGGTTTCTTTTAAATGCTCCTCAGCACGTTTACGATCGGAAATATCTGTTCGAATGGCTACATATTGATATGGTTTTCCCTTGCTATTTAGAAATGGAACAATCGTGGTATCGACCCAGTAAAGTGTGCCATCTTTAGCACGATTGCAAATTTCTCCTTTCCATACCTTGCCTTGTCCGATGGTACTCCAAAGTTCCTTAAAGAAATCTTTTGAGTGATATCCGGAATTGAGAATTCGATGGTCCTCACCAATTAATTCTTCGCGGTTATACTGGGAAATCTCACAGAATTTTTCATTTACGGTGGTAATCCTTCCTTTTTCATCCGTAATGGCTACGATGGATGATTGGTCGAGGGCAAAGGTGATATCGCGAACTTCTTTGGTTGATTCTAAAAGACTCTTCTCCGCTAATTTGCGCTGTGTGATATCTGAACGAATCGCGATATATTGGACCGGCTTCCGCCGCCTATCTAAAAATGGAACAATGGTAGTATCCACCCAATAAAAGGAGCCATCCTTTGCTTTATTTCTTATTTCTCCGCGCCAAATTTCCCCTGATTGAATGGTCTTCCATAAGTCAGTAAAGAACTCTTTTGGATGATATCCAGAATTTAATATCCGATGGTTCTTACCAATTATTTCATCCCGGGAATACTTTGAAATTTCTTCAAATTTATCATTAACATAAATAATTGTTCCATATGGGTCTGTAATGGCAACAATAGCGGAAGCATCCAATGCTGATTTAATGTCCTTTAAATTTGTATCTGAGGCAGCTAGTTGTTTGCTGATCAAGGTGCTCGAGACAATTAGGCCGCCGATAATAAGGACGGATACAAATATCACCAAATAAATAAAAAAGGAGCTATCTTTAAAGGACCCATTTATTACTTTAGTTGTGGAGGCAATAATAGAAGATTTTTTTAACAAAATATTCCCTTCTGCAATGGCTCCAGATATGATAATAGCACTTACTGGTTTTAACCAGACTAGGTTTCCAAATGTATTGCTTTTTGGAGAAAAAAGAATCCATAAAGAAAATAAAAAGGAAGTAAAAATTAATATGCCTGAAAAAATAAATAAAAGTACATTATATTTAATCGTCACGTTCATTGCATAAATACCAATAACATGGATTGCGATTACAGCAAGTGCTAATAAAAAGCTCCCAATTATCAAATGGTAAAAATGGATTTTTCTACTAAAGAACGGGATAAAGGCCAACCCTGTAAAAGCTATGCCAATAAATATGGAAAGAATGGTTAACGGAATATGATAACTGGATAGCAAACTTGTATCAGATGCAATCAGCCCCATGAAATTCATAATCCATATTCCTACGCCCATGGAAATTGTCCCGCCAAGGAACAACAGCCGTTTATTTTGATCCGATGACCGGATTAAGGTAAACATGTCTAATGCTGTATATGAAGCCATTATGGTTAAACCAATCGCAATGATAAAAAAATAAGGGTGAAACGTTTCTGCCATTTCACTCATTAACTAGCTTCCCCCTTTATTCTAGTCTATTTCTACTATGATTGTAATGTAATCAAATCGGTTATGGAAGTCCTAATTCGTAGAAAACCCATAGTAAAATTTATTTTAACATTTTTCTCCTTTGTCATGATTTAAATCAATTCATTGGTAATCTCAACCGTGATAAAAGTCTTATTTTTAAAATAGTTAAAATTTTTCAAAAAAAGGTCTACACATTTTCTGATTTTTTGTTTATACTGTACTATAACAAAGGGAACAAAAATAAACTGTATTAATAAAGGAGGAGTTTTAAATGTTAATGAATCCAGTAGAGTTTTTCCGTACGTTACCTAAAAAGGAATGTCCAGAATGCGGCCAGCATATGGAGGAGCAAGCTGAATCTTACTTAATGGAATGTGATCGTTGTTTGTCAAAAAGAGAAGAATAAATTTTTGCCCTTTCTGTACTATAACAAATAATAAATTCATATCTGTATTATCAAAGGAGGAGTTTAATATGTTAATGAGCCCGGTTGAATTTTTTCGTAATTTGCCCAAAAAACAATGTCCAGAATGCGGCCAGCATATGGAGGAGCAAGCTGAATCTTATTTAATGGAATGCGATCACTGTTTATCTAAAAAAGAGGAATAAAATGAAAACTCTCCTGAGAAGGAGAGTTTTTTATTTTCAAGCAATGTAATGGCCTTGTTAATTTTAAAACTGTTGATTGGAGCGGAAGGCGCGAATCAACAACTAAGTTAACAGAGCAGTTTTCAAAAAATTCCTTTTTAAAAAGAATTAAGTAAGCATAATCCTTTTTTAAGAAGCAAAACCTGTTCATAAGGAGTTGATTCGAATGGCGAAAAAAGAAGATTACCTATCGACTGCACCAAAAGAAAAACTCATTACTGTTAATACAGGTGCGGTTTTTCCTAACTTAAAAAATGTCCCCGGAGACTCAGTTGACGAGCATGAGGCACTTGAGGAAGCAAATACCATTATTGCAGAAGGTGAAATTGGCCAGCAAAACGAAAATCTATAATAAAAAAAGGACTGTCCGATAACAGACAGTCTTTTTAAAAACACATGTATTATATTTTAGGAAGCTCACGAATTTCCTGTGCCATATGATTGCCACACATTGGACAAAGTAAATCGTCTGTAACAAAATCCTTTCTCATCCAGCCAATACATGAATCATCCATACAGGAATAAACTTCGGTATCCACTAGAATTGTCTCAATTTCTTCGTCTTTTGCCCGTTTGCCATAAAAAATTGGAACCGCCTCCTTTTTTTATAGTATGTCCTAAAAAATACCTTTCATTTCGAGAAATTTTTTTGCTAAAGGAGAATAAAACAATATGAAGTTGAACTCAAAACGATTTACGGTTGCAGGTACAGATATTGAAGAAGTAAAGAGGTTAAATGAACAGTCAGGTTTAAGCTACAATGAAGTAAAGCAGTTATTGGCTGAACAATACATCAAGAATATCAATAAAGGAATAAGAATTTAATAACGAAAGCCTTCCTGAACTGGAAGGCTATGCTTTTGCCTTTTTTAAATATGAAGGTTTTACTGTTCCTTTTTTCGTAAGTTTTAGATGCTGTTTTTGATTTGAAGTCGTAGATAAAAACACATAGGTGCCACCTACAAACAGCCCTCCGCCGATAATATTTCCAATGGTAACAGGAATTAAATTATGAAATGCGCCTGCAAGGGTTATCGTATCTGGATGCGGCAGGATTAAGGCAAGTGAAAACGTCACCATATTGGCCACACTATGCTCGAATCCAGAAGCAACAAAGGCAAACACCAACAGCATCATAACAGCTATTTTGCCTCCATCTCCTTTCACGTGCATAGGGATCCAAACAGCTAAACAAACAACCCAGTTACAAAGGATGGCTCGAAAAAATAACTCCATCGTTGAATATTCCATTTTATGAGCCGCTGTTTCCATTAAAAGCTGACTATTATCCAGCGTTGAAAAAATCCCGGAATACAACACTAGCAGGGCGAAAAAAACAGCACCTATGAGATTTCCGGTATAGCATGCAATCCAATTTTGGAGTGTATCCTTCCATGAAGTTTGTTTATTTAATGTACTCACTGTGAAATACATAGTATTACCGGTAAATAATTCGGAACCGCCATAAATAATTAAAACCAGGGCGATTCCAAAAAAGATGGAAGTCATCAATGATGCCACTGGTGAGTGAATATCAAAAAAACCTTCTCCCAACCGAAATGATAACATAATGCCAAATCCAATATAAATGCCAGACAGAGCTGCTCTTATTAAATACTTAATGACCGATTCATCAAGTATTTTTTTCTTTTTTAATGCAAGACTAATCACTTGTTCCATTGGTTGAAGTTCCATAAGAAAGACTCCTTCTGATTGTGAATTAATTCACATATAATTTATATAAACATCATAAACCTCCATTTCCCTTTTGTTAATAAGTAAACCTTGAACGATATTTGACAGTTTATAAAGCGATTTCAACCCAATGCTGTTGATTTGTGTTCCAAATAACATAGGTCAAAATCAATATTAGCCTTTAATATAGCCAAATGAAAAAAGCTAGAACTTTATACAAAGTCCTAGCAAAATTTGTTATTCCGTATGATCGATAATAATTTTTTCCTCGTGCCTTTTCGAAAGAATTTTACTTTTTTTCCTGTTCTCTTTTGATTGAAAAATAATATCAAAGTCATAATCCTCTGGATATAGTTCACTTGCTGCAATATAAAGAGTTAACCTTTTGTGGTTTACTGACACTTTTTCCCCTTTAATTTGTACTACATAATTCCCTTGTGAATCTGGCCCCTGATAAACGATACCAAATTCATTAGCAGGTGAAACCTTGACATTGTCACCCTGTTGATATTTTGGAATTTGCAATTCTGTTCTGCTGGCTTTTTTTTGGTTCTGATATTTATTGATAATTACCTGTTTCTCGATTTCCTTCAGTTTCCATGGATCTGTTATGGCAGTTGTATAATTTTTTTCTTCCTTATAGGTAATCCTATGTGCCTTTTCAATTATTTTCGGATGAATGCCAAGCTTTAAAGCAATCGCAAACGCCTGGCTTTCCCCTCCCCTGCCAATATTTAAGCGATATGTTGGACTAAGTGTGTTTAAGTCAAACTCCATTGACCCATTAATAAAACCATGGTGATTTTCAGCAAATTCCTTAATTTCACTATAGTGAGTGGTTGCGAGGATGATAGCCCCTTTTTCATAAAGAGTTTCCAAAATCGCCGTGGCCAGGCCCATTCCTTCCCCTGGGTCTGTACCTGAACCTAGTTCATCTAATAGTGCCAGGGTTCTGTTATTTGTCTCTTTAAGGATGTTAATAATATTTACGATTCTTGAACTAAAGGTGCTCAAATTTTCGGAAATGCTCTGACCGTCCCCAATATCTACTAAAATCCTTTCAAAGATACATATTTTACTTCCTTCCGCTGCTGGAATATGGAGACCACATTGTACCATTAAGGTTAAAAGGCCTACAGTTTTAATTGTAACCGTTTTTCCTCCAGTATTAGGACCAGTAATCACTAATGCTTTTTGACTTTGCCCTAATCTAAACGATAATGGCACTGCCTTATCACCTAATAAAGGATGTTTTGCATCAATGATCTCAATTTCTTCTAAATCATTAACTTCCACTTTGACCGCATTAATTGAACGGCAGTACTTGGCCTTGGCGAATAAAAAGTCGTAATGCACCATGATTTCGATTGCAAGGTGGATTTGCTGCTCTTTTTCTTCGACTAATCCCGTTAAGAAATACAACACTTTTTGCACTTCTATCTCTTCATCAGCTTGCAGCCATGTCAGCTGATCCTGAAAAACAGCCATTTCTTCAGGTTCAATAAAAAGCGTGGAACCCGATGCTGATGTATCAAGCACCGTGCCTTTTATTTTATTCCGGTATTCCTTCTTAATAGGTATGACATATCTTCCATTTCGCTGACTGATTACATTTTCTTGCAAATAAGTTTTATATTTATTTGAGCGGATCAACTGCATGCTTTTTTCTTTAAGCCGTTCCTCGTGAATGGCCATTTGTTTTCTAATTTTTAGCAGATCTTTAGTTGCATAGTCATCAACTCTTCCATTTCGGATGCAGCGAATAATCTCGCTTGCCAGCTCTGGCAATTCATCGATTGTATCGACATAGGCGGAAACCCTTGGTGCATAAAATTCCTTATCCTTCATGTATCTTTTCATTTTGCCGCAGCAATCCAAAAAATCATACAGCTTTGATAGTTGATCAGGCCTTAAGGCGGCACCTTTATTCAAATTCTTTACTAGCGCATCCATTCCATACATCCCAGAAATGGGTACACTGGAACTCTTCTTTAAAATGTGAACAGCTTCGGAAACTTCATCAAGCCAAGCCTCTATTTGGTTTTTATTTGTTGAAGGTGACAGCTGCAGAATTTTTTCTTTTCCTTCTTTTGTTAACGCATACTGTGCAATCGTTTCTTTTATTTGTTGAAATTCTAACGTTTGAAAAGTATGTTGATTCAATTTTGTTGCCTCCTTTGTAATAAAAAAAAGCCGCAATGAACAATGTCATTGCGGCTGAAAAAAACGAGTTTAAAATACTCATTTTTTTATACAAAATTTATCCAAAATAAAAACTGTCTACAAGAGTGTACACAGCATCATTGGTAAAAGATGTATGCGTATGTTTGCCCATTGTTCTTAACTTCATTCCAACCATACTTAAATAAGCCTTCTCTGTACATAAAAAACAGACAAGCGCCATGGAATGAAAATATCCAATTGATTGGATTAGTTAAGAACGACACCTAACATAAAACATACTCCTTCTAAATTAAAAATTATAATTCAACTTTAGAATACGATATTTGGAATAGATTGTCAACAAATGTTCGGCAAAATAGGCTTTTGTTCACAAATTATCCATATCATTTTTCCGTGAACTTCTTTATCCTTTTGATAGGAGGGATTCAAAATGAAAAAGATTTATCTTATTTGCAGTCTAGCGGTGTTCCTTGGTATTACTGCGGGAATATCGTTTTTTCTAATACGCGATGCAAACGCTAAAATACCAGCAAATGTGACCCTAATTAACCAAAATAAAGAAAACTATAATTTTGGCAAGGATCAAACGAAATTAAAACTTGTTGAATTCATCTACACTCATTGTCCTGATATCTGCCCAACAACGACGCAAAAAATGGTGGGCTTAAAAAACGATTTAGTAAAAAGCGGTGTATTTGGCAAGGATATCGAATTTATCACCATCACAATTGACCCATATCGTGACACACCTGAAATCTTAAAAGGTTATATGAAGGGTTTTGAAATTAATAATGATGACAGCTGGCAGTTCTTAACTGGAGATAAACAAAAAATAAAAGAAGAACAGCAAAAAATAAAGCAGGTCACGGGGGCACTACAATTTCAATATAAAGACCCAGGGAATGGCCAATTCATTCATTCAACCTTTACCTATTTAGTAGATGAAAACAATACATTTATTGAAAAATTTCCGATGGGAAAAGAATTTAATAAAAAAGAAGTATACGAAAAAATCATGGATGAAATAAAGTAATAAAAAAAGCGGTTAATCCTTGAGGGATTAATCGCTTTTTATTACCTATTTTCCTATTTAATTCACGGATGAAGGAAATTTTTTAATTTGCTGTAAAGATAAAAGGTAATTTGACTTTGGTTTTGTTAAACTCGCTTTTATTCCTGCTTTTTTTAATTTGTTAACGAGATCAGTAAGCTGTTTTTTTGCCATACTTATCACCTTCTTTAATACTTCTTAAACCAATTCTACAACAAATTTATGAATAAAGTGTGAAAACGGGGAAAATTTTTTAGAAAATTTTTCTTACCCATCATTTCATTCCAATAGAATTCGCCCTTCCCTTGTTTTAATGATATAATTAATAGATATTTTGTTTTGGAGGATGTTTTAAATATGATTACTGTAAGTAACGTAAGTTTGAGATATGGTGACCGGAAGTTATTTGAAGATGTGAATATTAAATTCACTCCTGGTAATTGTTATGGTTTAATCGGAGCAAATGGTGCCGGTAAATCTACTTTCTTGAAAATTTTATCAGGTGAGATTGAAGCACAAACTGGAACTGTTCAATTAGGCCCTAATGAACGGATGGCCGTTTTGAAACAGAACCATTTTGAATACGAAGAATTCGAAGTTTTAAAGACCGTTATTATGGGTCATACAAGACTTTACCAAGTCATGCAGGAAAAAGACGCCATTTATATGAAAGAAAACTTCACCGATGAAGACGGCATGAAAGCTGCTGAACTTGAAGGTGAATTTGCCGAATTAAACGGATGGGAAGCCGAACCAGAGGCTGCTATTCTTTTAAAAGGGCTCGGAATCGGCGAAGATCTTCATTATAAAAAAATGGCCGATTTGACAGGGTCTGAAAAAGTTAAGGTCCTGCTTGCCCAGGCATTATTCGGCCGCCCTGATGTCTTACTTTTGGACGAGCCGACCAACCACTTGGATATCAAAGCGATACAATGGCTGGAAGATTTCTTAATTAACTTTGAAAACACTGTTATAGTCGTATCCCATGATCGTCATTTTCTAAATAAAGTTTGTACCCATATTGCGGATTTAGACTTTAGTAAAATTCAAATTTATGTTGGGAACTATGACTTCTGGTATGAATCAAGCCAGTTAGCATCAAGAATGGCATCTGATGCCAATAAGAAGAAAGAAGAAAAAATTAAAGAACTACAAAGTTTTATTGCCCGGTTTAGTGCAAATGCCTCTAAATCGAAGCAGGCAACGTCCCGTAAAAAACTCTTAGAAAAGATTACATTAGATGATATCAGACCATCATCCCGCCGCTACCCATTCGTTGGGTTTACACCAGATCGTGAAGTTGGGAATGATTTATTAAGAGTTGAAGGGTTAACAAAAACCATAGATGGTGTAAAGGTGCTTGATAATATCAGTTTCTTTATGAATAAAGGCGATAAAATAGCACTTGTTGGCACAAACGAAATCGCTAAAACGACGCTTTTTAAAATATTAATGGGCGAAATGGAAGCGGACAGCGGCACTTTTAAGTGGGGAATCACGACATCACAAGCTTATTTTCCGAAGGATAACTCGGAGTATTTTGAAAACAGTGATTTAACCCTTGTTGATTGGCTTCGTCAATTCTCTCCAAAGGATGACAGTGAAAGCTTTTTACGTGGATTCTTAGGAAGAATGCTATTCTCTGGTGAGGAAGTACTAAAAAAAGCAAGTGTCCTTTCTGGAGGAGAAAAAGTTCGCTGTATGCTTTCAAAAATGATGCTAAATGGAGCCAATGTGCTGCTATTAGATGAGCCGACAAACCATCTGGATTTGGAATCAATCACAGCTCTTAACAATGGATTAATCAACTTTAAAGGGTCTATGCTGTTTTCTTCCCATGACCACCAGTTTATACAAACGATTGCAAATCGTATTTTTGAATTAACACCTAATGGATTAGTTGATAAGCAAATGTCTTATGATGAATACCTAGAAAACGATGAAATTCAGAAACAAGTAGCAGAAATGTATAAATAATAATAGAAGGCACCATGAAATGGTGCCTTTTTCATTTACATTCTTTTCTGCTTTCTTCTTGAGGAAGGCTCTGCTCTTGAGCCTGTTTCAGTCATTGTTGTTCCTTGCCCTTCTACCTGTGGTGAGTTAAGTCCAATTGTAGACGGATCTGCTTTCTTCTTACTTCGTTTACCCACTTGAAACACCTCCCATTTTAGCTTTTGGAAGATTATCGCAACTTATGCGGAATATTTCTTTGAAACTTAGACATGATAATTTACAGGAGGAGGTGTTTAGAATGGCAAAAGTTGGAGTTGAACAATCTCTTACAAATATTTCACAGGCTCTTCGGGAAAAAGGATATGATGTTGTGGATTTAAAGCAGGAGTCGGATGCTCAAAACTGTGATTGCTGTGTCGTTTCCGGCCTTGATTCTAACGTAATGGGAATGCAGGATACGACAACAAAAGCGTCTGTTATTGATGCGAACGGCTTGTCTGCTGATGAGGTATGCCAGCAAGTTGAAAGCAGACTGCAATAATTTTTTTGAAAGACTAAAGGTTACAACTTTAGTCTTTTTTCTTACACTTCTTTTTTCGCATGTATATTAACCCGCGGGCTCTGTTCCGTTGAAGATTTTTTTAATTCTCCCGGCTTTTCTCCTCCTTCTTCGTCGGTTAACGCAGGAGTAAATTCACTTCCATATGTAGCTCCAATATTCAGTTTTCCCTTTAACTCTTTGATTCCAAGCTGTCCAAAATTATTATTTAACTCATATTTATCCAAAATGATTTTTTCTATATTTATTTTTTCAATAATAATAGGCGCCTCTTGGCTTTTTCCTTTTAATTCAGCTGGAATTTGTTCTTGAATTGTTTGCAGCGATTTTTTCAATTCTTCCAAATTCATTTCTAAGAAGAGTAATTTTTTCTTTAATTGCTTTTCGTAATCATTTTTACCGAATATATGGAATAAATCTTTTAATGACATGCTCACAAACGCTCCCTTACTTCCTGCCTTACTCTTAAGTATATGGGGAAATCAACTTAACATGTCCAAACTAAAAAGGAGGATGCAAAAAATGTTCTTTATTCCAACAGTAGATAATCTTGGGGTCATAAAAATCACAGGAATTGGCCTAGGCTCAACCTTTACCATTGGAAGTGCACAATTGATTTCACGGAAGAATACGAACAAGAAAAACCAAGGATTCGGGCAGCAATTAGCTGACTTTTCTACCATTTCTGTACCAATTTCTACAGTTGAGGATGCTGATATTCTAGACGCAATTGTCATTAACGGCTAGTCTATGGGTATGATTTCACCTTTTTCAATGATTCGCTGATAACCTACAAATAATAACCCATTCCAAAATTTTGCACTTAGTTGATTAGGGGCAATGGTATCTGGCAAGGTAATCTGCCTAAGAAAGTCACCATAAAATCTTTCTGTATATGTCTTTTTTAAATGCGGATGGAGTGGTGATGCGTTGCCTTTTATAGTTAAAATATTTCCGTTAAGCCCTAATTCAATATTTTCTTTCGGGACACCGGGGAGTTCGATCAACACAATAACTTCACTTTCACCTTCTAAAATATCAATGATAGGATAGGTGCGAAGCTTTTCCTCCTGTCCCGTTTTCCTATTTACTCCATCACTAGGGGAATTAAATTGCTGGTCGCTCATCATAAATTGTTTTGTAAATTCCTGATCAAAAATATTGGTCCAGAAATCCCCGCCATGCATATTCTTGGCAAGCTCCATCCATTGTTTCAATTTATCCATTTCCATCTAGCCACACCCCCTTCATGCTTATTTCCATCATACTACTTATCTCTAGAAATTAATCCAACTTTTCTTTATACCTCATAAAGATTTCGAAACCGCATATATTTATAAGCAAGTATAAGGAGGGAGATAAAATGCCAGCTCCAGTTCCATATATTAATATAAATATATTCATGATTAAAATTAATTCCTTTGAAAATGCTTCTGCCGTAAATATTGGGCAAAACCTTTTAGCCGAGTGGCATAATTCTGATAAAAAAAATCAGGGCTTCGGACAGAATTTTGGTGATCGTAGTGATTTTGTGGCAACTAGAAGTTTTGTGGATGATAAGGATCAAATTGACTCCCCAACCTCCTTCGACTCTCAACCAATCAATACTGTAAAGGAGTGATCTTTCTTGTTATTTGCCCCAATGGTTGTCAATTTACTTGGTTTCAAAGTCAATATTATCGATCAGGGGTCTAATATCATCATGGGTCCCAATCAACAGTTCGATTTATTTGTTTCAACAAAACGGAATCAGGGATTTGGAGAATTGAACGGGGACCTTTCGACTGTCAATATCCCAATTCAGGCGGTTACAGACCCAGATGTCATTGATAGTGCCTCTGTAAAAACCAGTATTGTTTAAACCATGACTCAAAAACTGCCGCCTGGCAGTTTTTTTGCTATAATGGTTAAGAGCTTAAAGTATTGGATGGATAAACTTGATACATAATGAATTTTGGCCTCCTATTTTATTGTCGCTTAAAGTGGCTTCCCTTTCTGTTATTTTAGTATTAATTTCCGGTACCCTTATTGGCAGACTGTTAACCAAAACTAATTTCAAAGGAAAAGTATTTGTAGAAACTTTTCTTTTACTGCCTATTGTTTTGCCGCCTACCGTAATAGGCTTTTTATTAATTTATTTCTTCGGCAGGAATAGTCCTGCCGGTATATTGATTGAGGAATTATTCCAAAGCACCATCATGTTTACCCCTTGGGCTGCGGTAATTGCGTCAACGATTGTCGCCTTTCCGCTGATGTACCAAACGGTTAAAACAGGTTTTCAATCTGTTGACAAAGATATTGAACAAGCTGCACGGGTTGATGGTGCGAACGAATGGAATGTCTTTTTACTCGTCAGCCTTCCTTTATCAACAAAATCAATCATTACCGGTATCATTTTAAGCTTTGCAAGAGCGCTTGGAGAATTTGGTGCAACTTTAATGTTTGCTGGTAATATTCCTGGTAAAACACAAACCGCCCCCACCGCAATTTATATTGCCATGGAATCTGGAAACATGAAATTAGCCTGGTTTTTAGTCATTGCAATGGTGCTGCTCTCCTTTTTGATGTTATTAGCCACAAACTTTACCCAAAAATAAAGCGATGGAGAGGTACCTTCTCTCCATCGCTTTATTTATGAATTATATTTTTTTCGTGAATTTTTTCGGCATGCTAATATATAGCACAGAAATCCCAAGTATTATAACTCCCATAATAGCATTAAGCTCCGTTAGTTGCTTATTGTGTGCTTTTTGAGCTTTAGTGGATGGCGCAGGTGAATCGGTTTTCTTTGAAACAGTTTTTGGCTCCTTATAATGAAGAGGAACCTCCTGTACCATTTGCCCTTTTGTATTTTTTATTAACAAGATTCCGTTTTGAGCTACTTCCTTTGTTGCCCCTTTTACATCTTCTGTAATGACCGTATCTTTATCAAGGTAATATTGTTTCTGATCTTTTTGATAGATTTCCCCTTGTTTGAGAATAGCGTTTTGAAAGTGTTTAAATCCAAAATCAAACAAAGCTGCAGTATCTTTATATTTATCATTTTTAAATTCTGATTTCAGAACGACAGCCGTTAATTTAATTTTGCCATTATCAGCTGTTGTGGCCAAGGTCTGCTTGGATTCAGTGGTAAAACCTGTTTTTCCGCCAGTAATTCCAGGATAAGGGAGTTCCCCCTTTAGTATGCGGTGATGTGTAACGAGCTTGGTACTCCAAGCTTGTCCCACCCACATGAGTTCTTTTGTGCCAAAGATTTCTTTAAATATTGGGTTTTTCATTGCATAATTTGTGATGAGTGCCATATCCATTGCGGTCGTGTAATGGTTCTCGTCAAACAATCCATTTGGATTCGTAAAATGAGTATTTTTTACACCAATAGTAGTATTTAAATATTGATTGATATTTTCTGCAAAATGCTGAACACTTCCATCTAAGAGTTCAGCAATGGCAACTGCTGCATCGTTTCCAGAGTTAATCAGCATTCCTTGAATAAGCTTCTTTAAGGGGACTTGTTCCCCCTCTACCAGATAGACCCTTGTACCATCTTGTCTGACTGCATTGGCGCTGACTGTTGCAATACTGTTTATATCCCCTTTTTCAATCGCATAGATGGCAGTTGCAATTTTAGTAACGCTTGCAGGATACATTTTTTGTTCGGCATTTTTCGAATATAAAACGGCACCTGTCTCAGAATCCAACAGGCAGGCAGCCTCACTTTTAATTTCTAATGGAGGTTCCTCTGCTGCAAAGGCTTTCATTTGCCACGAGAGTACAACAAGGAAAACTATGAAATAAGTAAATATCTTTTTCAAAACAAAACACCCTAACTTAAACTATTTCCTATTTGATTTTATCAGATTCTTTTTAAAAAAATAGTATTTTCAAAAAATTGATATAAAAAAAACCTGTCCGTAATCGTAACAGGTCAAAAATGGTTAAGCTCTTTTCTTCGATATTAGTAAAGTTATTTGGGTCATGATTAAGGGTAGAGAGGCTTTTCTTCGATAAGCTAAATATTTCGGTTCCCAAACATTCGTATACTTTTCTTTGAACTTTCTTAAGTCTTGGAAATGATAAATAAAGTGGCCATGAAGGAAAATTTGGGCGGCTATTTTCTCACTTAAAAATGCAAACTTCGATAAGCCAACATTAGCTAGAGGTGCCATCCCCATATTAAAGCGGTGATAGCCATTTACTTTAGCCCAATCTATTAAAGAAAGAAAAAGAAAATCAATAATTCCAGGCTCTACCTCCGGCTTAAATCTCATTAAATCCACTGATATGGTCTCTTTGTCATCGTAGACATACATGATGCTCATAAAGCCAAGAATTTGTTTATTTTCATCACGTACAATTGCAAGAGGAGCCCTATTTAGATAATCTTCATCAAAGAAACCAAGGGAAAAGCCCTTCTCTGATCTCCCTTGAAGCCAATCATTTGAAATCTCTCTTAATTCAGCAAAAAGTTCATTCGAAAAAGGTGGCTGAATTAATTCAAAGGAGTATTGGTCGCGATTAAATTTACTTCTAAGTGCACGAAGCCCTTTCATTTTGCTCCCTGAAAGTGAGAAGTCCTTCAAATCCACAAAGGCTTCTTCCCCTAATTTAAAGAACGCAAACCCGTGACCATGAAGGAATGGGAGCATCTCGTCACTTACTTGATAGAAAACAGGCGTAAATCCATGGAGATCAGCAATTTCCTGGAATTCCTCTATCGCACTCGATAATTCACTCTTTTCCCCTATTGGATCCCCTAGTACCACTAATTTATCAGCATATTTTTGAAATGGTATTAAAACATTTTTATGTTTATTCCAAAAGATGTATTTATCATGTAAAAAGATTAGATGAGTTAAAACTTTTCCATGATACTTCTTCAAATGGTGATTGATTTCATCTTCAAAATCAGAAGACCTTTCCAATTTCCACTTCTTCGGCAAGCTTATGAAATAGCCAGAGATAAGAATTAATAATGCAATAACAAGCCCGATACTCGCACTCTTAAATAAATCACGGTAATCGAGAATTACATACGGCAAAAATTTTGTCGGAATGGCTAATTTCGCCTCAGGTAAATTTAGATAGCCGATAATGAGATACGTTGAGGTGATAATTAAAATGATGGTCATATCAAAAATCGTTTTTCCCCAAGTCAGCACATAACTCTCCCGGTAAAATTGATCTTTAGAGATTCTTAGTAACAGTGCTACAATAATTAAAAAAATCGCTTCCTCATAATCAATCCCTTTAAAAATGGAGAATAGTGCAGCGAGGATTAAAGCAAACATAGTCAAATCGTAAGTCCGCTTTACACTGTATTCGATCCCGCGAGACAATCCCAAAAGTAAAAATCCTGCAGCAACGGAAAGCTGATGGGATACATTTATAATCGGAAAAGATAGCAGCTCCTGTGCAATTCTTAACCGGGACATAATGCCAGGTACACTCGCTGATAATAACAATATTAACCCTGATAAAAATACAAGCACTGTCAGGATAATATGACTTAGTCCTTGAATAATAGCCTTAGGCAAAGAGTTCCAGGATTTGTTCCACTTTTCCCAATATAGTTTTACAAAAAAGATTAAACTTGTGAAAAATGGGATGAAATAATATCCAATTCGATAAAAAAGAAGCAAGACCAAGATTTTCTCTTCAGGGATATGTAATTCTTGCATTCCCCACAAAAAAACCAAATCAAACGAGCCTAGTCCTCCAGGAATCATACTAATGATTCCAGCACAGGCTGCCACAATATAAACAGGAAAAAGCTGTTCAAAGGTAATTGCTATCCCCAATACATTACATAAAACAAATATCGCTATAAATACAGCTAACCATTCAATGATCGAGATGATGACAAGTTCAACTGCTATTTTGTTTGTAAATTGGGACTGATTGTCCTTTTTTGATTTTAAAATATGTATAAATAAAAAGATCGGAAGATATAAACCAACGCCCCAAACAGCAAAATAGAGCCATTTTGTATCAATAAACAAGGGAAAATGATGATAACCAAGAGCTACAATCCATGAAAGAAAAGAGATTCCCGTTAAATAAAAAAGAGAAACGGAAGCAATTACACCTAAAAGCCGCCGTTTATCATGCTCAAACTTATGAAAGAAATAAGTTCTTAACATGGCTCCGACCAATCCGCCAAAACCTATTAAATTTGAAAAGGAATTGGCAATAAAGGATTGTTCTAACAGCTCCCTTTTTGGAACTTTTATTTGTAAAATCCTTACAAGGACAACATCATACAAAAGCATCGGCAGAACAGCACAGAAAGTAACAGCAAAAATTAATAATACTGTGAAAATATTAAGTTGATTAAGTTCATTTTTGAGTAATTGTAAATTTAAATCCCCAGTAAATTTTTTCATTTCAACTATGGCAAAAATTAATAAAAATAATGGGAAAATAAACTTTACTACTTTTAAGATTTTTTCTTTTTTAATCCCCAATAAAATAACCACCTATTTTTTCATTCCTAATCTAACTATAAACTTTCCGATAGGAAAAATAAAAGAAAATTAATTCCAACTACCTACATTGTTGACATTTTATTTACCGTTCAATCGTTTATCTAATATTGTAAAAAAAGAGACAAGTTTTCATACCTCCTACGCATAAGTATTAAATAGGACAAATTATCGAGGGGGGTTTCAAGTGAAATTTTTAGTGTTAAAGAAAGAAACACTTCTATTTTTTCTAGCTGTGGGTGTCGTTCTTGCCACCATCTCTGCTTGGTTTATGTTAAAAGCAGGCGATGTGACTGTATTTAATCAACAAGCGAAAAAGGATACTCGAGAAATTCATATGGTCACTGCAGAATTTAAATCAACGATGAAGAATGGTAAAGAAATTGAGGCTTACCGTTGGGATCCCGGCACCATTTCTTTAGAAAAAGGGGAAAAGGTTAAACTATATATCAGTGGAATAAACGGCGAAGCACATCCCTTTTATATTGAAGGAACAAAGATCAAGGGTACTGTGAAAAAAGGCGAAGAAACAGTAGTCACGCTTCAATTTAAAAGAGAAGGAACTTATAGGCTAATTTGTGAGACCCACTCGGACCGGTCACATAATGGGCCGATGATCGCTTATATAGTCGTCGATTAGAACAGGAGTCTTTCTCCTGTTTTTTTGTGCTGTTTTTTTCTTTTTCCTATAAATATATTGATAACATTGACTTCCTCTTGTACAACAGATTAATATATAGCAAAATTTTTTATAGTACAGAACTATTCGTTGTTCAAAAATTGTTCAAATTTCACCCGAAAAACCCCTTAGAAATATCGATTTCACAATTTCTTAACATATGCTCATAGTTACACAAACTTACGCTGTTATACTTAAGGTATAAATAGCACTTCAAACTGTTATATAAAATTACTAATTAAATTTAGAGGTGAAAGACAATGGAACAATGGAAAGGATTTACAAAGGGAGTTTGGACAAAAGAAGTAAATGTTCGGGATTTCATTTTGAAGAACTATACTCAATATGAAGGAAATGATTCCTTTCTAGCTGGTGCAACAGAATCAACAAAGCAATTATGGGCCCAGGTTATGGAACTCACGAAGCAGGAACGGGAAAAAGGCGGAGTTCTTGAGATGGATACCGAAACCGTTTCTACTATTACCTCGCATGGCCCCGGATACCTGGATGAAGAACTTGAAAAAGTAGTCGGTGTTCAAACAGATAAGCCTTTCAATCGTTCCATGCAGCCTTTTGGCGGGATTCGGATGGCAAAAGCAGCCTGCGAAGCTTACGGCTATCAACTAAGTCCTGAAATTGAAAGAATCTTTACCGAATTCAGGAAAACCCATAATCAAGGTGTATTTGATGCTTATACAGATGAAATGATGCTTGCCCGTAAAGCTGCCATTATCACAGGCCTGCCAGATGCATATGGACGCGGACGCATTATTGGTGACTATCGCCGTGTTGCCTTATATGGTGTTGATTTCTTAATTGAGGAAAAGAAAAAGGATCAACAGAATACCAGCAAGGTAATGACAGAAGAAAATATCCGGCTGCGTGAAGAAATCGCGGAACAAATTCGTGCTCTCTTTGAATTAAAAGAGCTAGGAACTTCCTATGGATTTGATATTTCCAACCCCGCCCAAAGTGCACAAGAGGCCTTTCAATGGTTATATTTAGGATATTTAGCTGCCATTAAGGAACAAAATGGTGCAGCAATGAGCCTTGGACGGGTTTCTTCCTTCTTAGATATTTATGTCGAAAGGGATTTACAAAATGGATCCTTAACAGAGGATGAGGCACAAGAACTAGTTGACCATTTTGTTATGAAGCTCCGACTTGTTAAATTTGCCCGGACTCCTGATTATAATGAATTATTTAGCGGTGACCCAACATGGGTAACCGAATCTATTGGAGGAATGGCTCAAGACGGACGTTCACTTGTAACGAAAAACTCTTTCCGCTTCCTTCATACCTTGGACAATTTAGGACCAGCTCCAGAACCAAACTTAACGGTTTTATGGTCACCGCAGCTCCCTGAAAACTTTAAACAATATTGTGCGAAAATGTCGATTAAGACCAGCTCCATTCAATACGAAAATGACGATATTATGAGCCCCGAATACGGCGATGACTACGGAATTGCCTGCTGTGTGTCTGCGATGGAAATCGGCAAACAAATGCAGTTCTTCGGAGCACGTGCGAACCTAGCGAAAGCACTTCTCTATTCGATTAATGGCGGGGTAGATGAAAAGCTTAAAATTCAAGTTGGGCCTGAGTATCAGCCAATTACCTCAGAAGTATTAATTTACGAAGAAGTAATGGGGAAATTTGACTTAATGATGGAATGGCTTGCAGGCCTTTATATAAATACCTTGAATGTCATCCACTATATGCATGATAAATACAGCTATGAAAGAATAGAAATGGCTTTGCATGATACAGAAATAATAAGGACAATGGCAACTGGTATCGCTGGTTTGAGTGTAGTGGCAGATTCACTTAGTGCCATAAAATATGGCGAAGTGAAGGTTATCCGGGATGAAAAGGGGATCGCTGTTGATTTTGAAACTTCCGGTGACTTCCCTAAATACGGAAACAACGATGATCGGGTAGATAGTATTGCAGTCGAAATCGTGGAGCGTTTTATGAAAAAGCTTCGGAAACACCAAACTTATCGCAATTCTGAGCATACTATGTCTATTTTGACTATTACTTCTAACGTTGTTTACGGTAAGAAAACGGGAAATACACCTGATGGCCGCCGTACGGGAGAACCATTTGCACCTGGTGCAAACCCAATGCATGGCCGTGATACAAAAGGTACATTAGCTTCCCTTTCTTCCGTTGCCAAACTTCCATATAGCTATGCAATGGATGGAATATCCAATACCTTCTCCATCGTACCAAAGGCATTAGGAAAAGAAGAAAATAATCAGATTTGTAATTTAGTTTCTATCTTAGATGGCTATGCAATGAAAACCGGTCATCATCTAAACGTTAATGTCTTTAACAGAGAAACACTTTTAGATGCGATGGAACATCCAGAGCTATATCCTCAATTAACCATCCGTGTGTCTGGTTATGCAGTAAACTTTATTAAATTGACAAAAGAACAGCAGCTGGATGTCATTAACCGTACTTTTCATGATTCTTTGTAATTTAACTATTCGTGGGCTCTTTTTAGTGGAGCTCCTGCTTTTAAACGAAAGGGGAACATCATCATGATTGGAAATATTCATTCTATCGAAACACTTGGAACAGTCGACGGACCAGGAATACGTTATGTTGTTTTTACACAGGGCTGCCTTTTGCGGTGCCAGTTTTGTCATAACGCGGATACTTGGGAAATCGGTACCGGTAAGCAAATGACCGTTTCCGAAATCATGGATGATTTAATGAGTTATCTCCCCTTCCTTCAAGCCTCTGGAGGCGGTATAACAGTTAGCGGCGGGGAACCATTGTTACAGATTCCTTTTCTCATCGAATTATTTAAGGAATGCAAAAAGAAAGGAATTCACACCACCATCGATTCCTCTGGCGGCTGTTTCTCCCATTCTAAGCTTTTTATTGAACAGCTTGAAGAATTATTACAATATACGGATCTCATTTTATTAGATTTAAAACATATCGACCGAAAAAAACATATCCAATTAACTGGAATGACAAATGATCACATTCTCGTATTTGCCAAATTTTTATCCGGCCTTAATGTACCAATTTGGGTAAGACATGTCCTAGTCCCAACCGTTACGGATGACGAAGAAGATTTACAAAAGCTCGGTGAATTCATCGGTACACTGGTAAATGTCCAAAAGATTGAAATTCTCCCCTATCATAAACTCGGAGTTTACAAATGGGAAGCTCTAGGACATGAATATCCATTAAAAGATGTAGAACCTCCAACCGAAGAAAAAGTAGATTCTGCCTATCATATGTTAACAGCCCATTGGAATTAAAAAGCGGAACAATTCCGCTTCAGGCTGTCGAAAAACTTTCGATAGCCTTTTATTTTATTTATACACTTTAGTTATTCACCGCGTTACTTTGTTATAATATTATTTGTTTAGACTTTGGAACATGTCTGGTGATTGGCGCTCCAGGCACTTCGCTTTCCGCGGGCGTGCCGGGGAGCCTCCTCGGCGCTGAAGCGCCTGTGGGGTCTCCCCAGCCCCGTACTCCCGGAGGAGTCTTCGTGCCTTCCGCGCCAATCACCATAGTGTTTTTCAATAAAGTCCTTTACTTAACTAATACATAATAAAATGTGGTGAAATCAATGTTTAAGCCAAAAGAATCAAGCCAAAGTGAATATGAATTTGTGTCTATTGATGAATTAGTTCCTAACGACCACCTCCTCCGTCTTATCGATAGATTTATTGATTTTTCATTCCTTCTTGAAAAAGTTCGGCCATTTTATAGTAATGAAAACGTCGCCCATCTGATCCCCTTATTCTTTTTAAAATGATGTTTATTGGTTATCTTTTCGGTATTCGTTCCGAAAGACAACTAAAAAGAGAAATAAAAATGAACATCCCCTCTGCTGGTTCCTAGGTCTGAAATTCCACGATCCGGTTCCCCATCACTCTACAATTAGTTGGAATCGTCAACATCGTTTTAAAGATACTGAAATCTTTCAGGATATTTTTGATGAAATTGTTGTTCAGGCAATGTTAGAAAAAGTGTGTTGCAATACCTTAAGTTGATTTGCCTCCCTGTTGATTGGAGCGGAGGGCACTCGACTCCTGCGGGATAGAGAGGTCACTGGAGACCCCGCAGGCGCCAAGCGCCGAGGAGGCTTCAGGACCTCCCCGCGGAAAGCGAGTGCCAGGAGCGGAAATCAACAGGCCCAATTGCAGGGACAATCTATAAAATTGTTATTTAGATTCTGACAACATAAAAAATTGCCGAGAAAAATACCCTTTCTTGACAATCTGAAGCGGAACAATTCCGCTTTTTCTTTTTACAAAAAACTATTAGCAATCTCTTCATCTTTTGGCATTTTAGCAAGGATTAAATTGATTATTTCACTATTCTCCTATATACTCTTATCATTGGCTATTTTTGCGAGGTGAAAATTTTTGTTTCAATTACTGATGGATCATTCAGATATAAATGCCTTAACGGCTCTTTATGTCAGCATTTATTTAGGAATGATGCTGAAATACCTTTGGGCTTGGGGAGTGGAATATTCCTTTACTGGCTCGCAGACAAATCCTGCATATACAAAAATTATTCACCCTTCGTCTTTTTATAAGAAAAAAAGCCGTTTAAATGGGAGTTTTATCCTGATTAGAATTGTTAAATATATTCGTAGAAAAGAATGTTCTCAGGATGATTCCGAGGAACCTATTTCCTTCCTTTTTACTTAACATTCAAAATCACATTTTTAGGAGGAAATATGAAAACAAAACGTTCTTCACTCATTCTTGTTGCTTTATTATCCTTAACAACGCTAATTCTATCTGCCTGTTCTTCTCAATCTCAAAGTGGTAATAACAATGGATTTTTCCACACCTATTTTGTAAATCCATTTTCGACGATCATCCACTCTACGGCAGATTTTTTGGGCGGAAATTATGGCTTAGCGATTATTATTGTTACCCTTATTATCAGACTTGCATTAATGCCATTTATGTTACGACAATATAGAAATCAGATGAATATGAAGGAAAAAATGGATGTCTTAAAGCCTGAAATGGACGCTATTCAAAAGAAAATGAAGGCTGAAAAGGATCCAAAGAAAAAGCAAGAGCTTCAAGCTGAAATGATGGGGCTTTATCAAAAGCATGGCGTTAATCCTTTAAATATGGGATGCTTGCCAATCCTCATTCAAATGCCGATTTTGACAGGCTTTTATTATGCAATTCGAGGTTCAAAGGAAATTGCCCACCATAAATTTTTATGGTTTAGCCTTGGACACCCTGACATTTTTATTACGATTATCGCCGGGCTTATATATTACTTCCAGTTTAAAGTTTCACAATCCAATATGCCGTCTGCCCAGCAGGAACAAATGAAGTACATGGGGTTATTATCACCGTTGATGATTGTTATGTTTTCATTTAGCGCCCCAGCTGCTCTTCCGCTTTATTGGGTAGTAGGCGGTACGTTCCTAATCGTTCAAACAATGATAAGCCGTAATCTGTATCAATCGAAAAAAGCGGCGGAAGTTGCTGTTAAACAAAAATAATTCACTCCTTAACAGAAGCATTGATTTCCGATGCTTCTTTTTTACCCTATTTGTGCTTAAGGATAGTTTCTTTCCATTTTGGAATGCTATTCTTGTACAACTAAGAAAAAGGGGTGCTAAAACAAATGAAAAAAGGATTATTCTTAACATCTGCCTTACTTTTTAGTCTTTATCTAACTGGTTGTGCAAATAAAAATGTAAATGATGATGTAGCCAACCGGAACAGAAATGAGATTGAACCTGGACGGGTTAATTATCAAAACCCGAATCATGGCGGTCCAGCTATCACAGGTGTTGATACCAGTGACTCTGAACTTGACCGAAATATGAACATGCGAAATGTCCGTAACAACGTTGGGAATAATCAATCAAAAATGAGGATTGCTGATAAGGCAGCTGATAAGGTAACCAGCCTTTCTGAGGTTGACAGCGCCAATATCATTGTTACAGATAACAATGCCTTTGTTGCCGCTAAACTGGACAATTCAGCCCGCAATAAATTAACCGGTGATATCGAAAATAAAATATCGCGAAAAGTAAAATCTGTTGACCCGGATATTGACAATGTATATGTATCGGTTAATCCCGACTTTTATGATCGGATGAACACCTATGCCAATGATATTCGGAATGGAAGACCTATTTCAGGATTAATCGATGAATTCTCCAAAACGATTCGACGTGTTTTTCCTGATGCTCGATAATATAAAATAAGGACTGCAGGCAATGCCTTGCAGTCCTTATCTTATGCATCTTGAAAATACTCTTTGTAAAAACCGCCAACTTTCCCGGAATTATCTATAATGTAATAAAATTCTTCTGTTTCATTTTTTACATCATAGATTTTCTCAGCAGTTAACGCGTTATGAACGAGGTATTTTTTTGCATCCGTATGAACACACTTCACTTTTTTTACTGTTTCACGATCACGCCAAGATAAATGGATCATTGCTGCCACCGTCCCTATTAGTCATTGTCCATTTCCTAGTATAATCAAAATGGATTGTATTGTGCAACAACTCACCATATTAGATTGAAATTAATTTTTAACTGCTTCGATAGCTTTTTCTTTTAAAAGATATTTTTGTATTTTTCCTGAGGCCGTCATTGGATAGGCATCGGTGAACTCAATGTAACGAGGGATTTTGTGCCTCGAAATTTTCCCGATGCAAAATTCTCTGATTTCTTCTGCCGTTGCCTCCTCGCCCTCTTTTAAAATGATCCAGGCCATCACTTCTTCTCCATATACTTCATCAGGGACACCAATTACCTGAACATCCAGTATCTTCGGATTGGAGTAGAGAAATTCTTCAATTTCACGTGGATAAATATTTTCTCCACCTCTAATAATCATATCCTTTAAACGGCCGGTTATTTTGCAATAGCCGTTTTCACCCATCACGGCCAAATCGCCTGTATGGAGCCATCCTTCAGCATCAATTGCCTCATTTGTAGCTGATTGGTTTTTATAGTATCCCTTCATCACATGGTAGCCTCTAGTACAAAGTTCTCCTTGATTCCCAAAAGGAACTTCTTTTGATGTACCTGGTTGAACTACTTTAACCTCGACTTTCGGAAGGGCTTTTCCTACGGTCTCTACGCGTAAGTCAATCGGGTCATCCGTTCTAGTTTGGGTTATCACAGGTGATGCCTCTGTTTGTCCATAGGCAATCGTTATTTCTGTTGCTCCCATTTTCTCAATAACTGCCTTCATAACCTCAATGGGGCAGTTCGAGCCTGCCATTATTCCCGTTCTTAAAGTTGATAAATCATATTTCTCAAAGTCGGGGTCATTCAATTCTGCAATAAACATCGTAGGGACTCCGTGAAGTCCTGTACACTTTTCATCCTGTACTGTTTGTAAAACCCTTTTCGGGCTAAATTCCTGCACAGGAACCATTGTCGCACCCACTGAAACACAAGCCATTGTCCCTAGAACACAACCGAAGCAGTGGAAAAATGGCACTGGAATACAAAGTCTATCTTGTGCGGTCAGCTTCATACAACTGGCGATATTAAAGCCATTATTAACGATATTATTATGGGTAAGCATTACACCTTTAGGGAAACCCGTTGTCCCAGAAGTATACTGCATATTTATGACATCATCCGGCTCCAGTGAATCCATTCTCTGATTTAATTCTTCATCAGAGACCGATTGGCCAAGCTTCATTATATCAGCCCAGGAATAGGTTCCAGGATAGCGTTTGTCCCCGAGGACTATGACATTTTTTAGATATGGCAGACGGCTGCTTTCCAGCTTACCTGGTTCCGATGTCCTTAATTCTGGTGCAATTTCATAGAGCATATCAATATAGGAGGATTCCTTCCATGCATCCATTAGAATAATGGTTGTGGAATCTGATTGTTGCAGAAGATACTCAAGTTCCGCTGTACGATAGTTGGTGTTAACGGTAACTAGTACTGCTCCCATCTTACCTGTTGCAAATTGAGTAATCAGCCATTCAGGAGTATTGGTCGACCAGGCAGCAAGCTGTTCACCCTTATCTATTCCTAGTTTCATCAAACCCTTAGCTGCAAGCCGGCAAATATCATTAAATTCGCGATAAGACCATCTTAAATCCCAATCTGAGTATATCACTGCTTTATTGTCGGGCTGTAATTTTGCTTTTTCTTCTAAAAGCTCACCAATGGTAACATTTAATAATGCCGACATTCTTCCATCCCCCTTATGTACATAAAAATACAATAAAACGCTTTCAAAAGTATGTTACCATATTTATACGAATATTCAATATTTTTAAAATATAATTCTTTTCTGTGAACACTCTATGAACATTTTATGAACCTTTTTTATTTTTAAGAATTAGGGGTTCTCAAACTAAAAGAAAACCATTACAATAGTAAAAACTGAATATTCAATCCATTTTCCAAGGAGGCATTCTCACATTGAAAATTATGAGTAATGAGCAGCTGGTTGTAACGTATCGGGACGCTTTGAAGTCTGGTAAGGAAAAGGAATGGATTAAAATATTAAAGGATGAAATTCAACGACGTGGATTAAGACCATTTAAGAATCGACAATGAATCGTAACATGCCAAAAACCGCTGAACCATTATTCAGCGGTTTTTCAATTTCCCCTATCCCTCGAGAAGCAAACTCTCTGGGTCTTCGAGCATTTCTTTTATTTTACTTAGGAAGCTTACCGCCTCTTTTCCATCAACAATACGATGGTCATAAGAAAGAGCCACATACATCATCGGACGGTTCTCCGATTTCTCTTTATCTATCGCAACAGGTCTTAGCTGAATTTTGTGCATTCCAAGAATTCCAACCTGTGGTCCATTTAATATCGGAGTTGACAGTAATGAGCCAAACACCCCTCCATTGGTAATCGAAAAAGTTCCCCCCTGTAAATCGTTTAAAGAAAGTTTATTGGTTCTTGCTTTTTCGGCAAGTTGCATGATATCCATTTCAATTTCCGCAAATGTTTTCCGATCGGCATCTCTTACCACGGGAACAACGAGTCCTTCTTCTGCGGCAACCGCAATACCTATATCATAAAACTTTTTAACTAACAGCTGATCCCCCTGAATTTCCGCATTTAAATAAGGAAATTTCTTTAGAGCTGCAACAACTGCTTTAGTAAAAAAGGACATAAAGCCAAGCCTGACTTCATTTTCCTCGAAAAATTTATCCTTTCTCCTTTTTCGAAGGTCCATGACCGCTGTCATATCAATTTCGTTAAAGGTTGTCAGCATGGCAGCGGTTTGTTGTACCTCTACAAGTCTTTTAGCAATTGTTTGGCGCCGGCGCGACATTCGCTCGTATAAAATGGGTTTAGAATCATTTTGACTCGACACCATTTCTTCAGCTTTTCCTACTTTTTGAGTATTATTTTGTACCGGATGTTGATAGGATGAAACATCCTGCTTTCTTATTCTTCCTAGAGGATCCACTGCAGGAATATCATTCAGATTGAGCCCTTTTTCTCTAGCTAGCCGTCTGGCTGCTGGGGAAGCAATCGGACGGGAATTTAATTCTTCTTTCTTTTCTTGACCATCGGCAGCAGCAGCTATAGGTTGTATTGGTTGATGGGCTATTGGCTCAGGCGGTTTTTGTTCAGTTTCAACCACAGTATTGCTTTGACCGCTCTCATCAACAGCAGCAATCGTTTCCCCTACTTGCACCGTATCACCTTCTGCAAATTTCTGTTCAGTAAGCGTTCCTGAAAAATCTGAAATAATTTCTATATTGACTTTATCCGTTTCTAGTTCGACAAGATAATCGCCTTTTTCTACATGTTCCCCAACATTCTTTAGCCACTTCGCAATCGTTCCTTCTGAAATCGATTCAGCTAATTCCGGTACTTTAATTTCAGCCATGGTGTAAACCTCCTTTTTCTGGCCTTGTTAAGGCTGCTTGAAGAATTTTTGATTGGGCAAGTTTATGAACATTCGGTTCCCCTTCCGCTGGGCTTGACCGGCGCCGGCGGCCAATATAGTCAACCTTCATTCCGGCTGGTACAATTTCATTAATTCTCGGCTCCACAAAATTCCAGACTCCCATATTTTTTGGCTCCTCTTGAGCCCAAGCCACTTCTTTGATATTTTCGTACTTTGCAAAAATTCCTCGTAATTCATCAGCTGGAAATGGATATATTTCCTCAAGTCTAATGACCTGAAGCCAATCATAACTGTCAGATTCCTTTACCTGCTCTGCAATATCAATGGATATTTTTCCAGAACAAAGGACAATTTTTTCAACCTTTTTATCGTCTCTATCTGATTGGAAATGTTCCATTACCGGTTTAAATTCTCCTTCACTTAAGTCAGCAGCCGTCGATGAAACAAGCGGGTTACGTAAAAGGCTTTTCGGCGACATAATAATTAGCGGCTTTATCTCTTCCTTTGTTAGCATAGCAGCCTGACGTCTTAACAGGTGAAAATACTGGGCAGCACTTGAAAGGTTTGCGACCGTCCAATTTTTTTCTGCAGCGGATTGTAAAAATCTTTCGACCCTTCCGCTGGAGTGTTCTGGGCCTTGCCCTTCATACCCATGCGGAAGCAACAAAATTAGACCAGACTTTTGTCCCCATTTTGCCCTTCCGGCAGCGATGAATTGATCAAATATAACTTGTGCGGCATTGGCAAAATCACCATATTGTGCTTCCCAAATCACTAAGGTTTCTGGTGAAAAGACATTATACCCATATTCAAAACCAACTACAGCGGCTTCCGTTAAGGGACTATTATAAACCGCAAATGATGCTTTTGCTGACGAAAAATGATGAAGCGGTGAATAGGTTTCACCTGTTTGACTATCATGGAGCACAAGATGACGATGGGCAAATGTACCGCGCTCTGAATCCTGTCCTGTAAGCCTAATAGGGGTTCCTTCAGCCAAAATCGTCGCAAATGCAAGGTTTTCAGCTAAGGCCCATTCGATTTTCCCATTTTCTTCAAGTGCCTCTGATCTTCTTTGCAATATTTTTTCTAGTTTGTGGAAAACGCTGAATTCCTTTGGCCATTGAAGCAATTCGCTGTTCAGACTTTGAAGTATTTTTAAAGGAACCTTGGTGATAATTGATTCATGTTCTTTCTTGAATTTTGGTGGTTCAGGAACACTTATTTCCGTATCTTTCTTAATCATTGAAACTTTTTCATTGGCATTTGCTAATCTATCCCGGATTTGTTTTTCTAGTTCTGCTAACTCGTCTTGTTTTATGACGCCTTGATCCATTAAACTCTTCGCATAGATTTCTTTGACGGTAGGGTGCTTAGTTATCAACGAATACATTTGCGGGCTGGTTGTCATTGGCTCATCCATTTCATTATGGCCAAACCTTCTATACCCGATTAAATCGATTAGAAAATCTTTTTGGAATACATAGCGATATTCTGCGGCGAAAATAGCTGCAGCGATACAGGCCTCTGGATCATCCGCATTTACATGCAGGATGGGAATTTCAAATCCTTTGGCAAGGTCACTTGCATACCTGGTCGAGCGTGAATCCGCCGATTCCGTGGTAAAGCCAATTGTGTTATTGGAAATAATATGAATGGTGCCGCCTGTACGATATCCCTTTAACCTGCTTAAATTGAGTGTTTCAGCGACAATTCCCTCTCCAGGAAATGCTGCATCACCATGAATTAAGATTGCAAGCGCAGATTTACTATTATCTTCAGCATAACCAGGCTTTGTTCGATCGTCCTGTGCCGCCCTTGTAAATCCTTCTACTACCGCTCCAACATATTCAAGGTGGCTTGGATTATTGGCAAGCGATATTCTAGCCCTGACAGAATGATCGCCATCCAACTCTCTGTTGAGCCCAAGGTGATATTTGACATCGCCAGTCCAGCCAAAGTTGATGCCTGTTGATCCTTCCGATGGGACAAGTTCTTTATTTGGGGCATGCTGAAACTCTGCAAATATCATTTCGTATGGTTTATTAAGGACGTGGGCTAGGACATTTAATCTGCCTCGATGCGCCATTCCAATATTAATATTTTCAGCACCATCAATAACAGCCTCAGAAATAACCTCATCGATGAGCGGGACCATTGCATCAAGTCCTTCAATTGAGAAACGCTTTTGACCAACAAACGTTTTATGGAGAAACTTTTCAAATTCTTCGACTTCCACAAGCCTTTTTAAAATATTTTTTCTTTTTTCATTTGTTAGGTTCGTACGAAAACGGCTGTCCTCAATTCTTTCCATTAACCAATTTTTCTCTCTGACGTCATGTACATGGTCAAATTCAAATGCAATCGATTTTGTATAAATCTCTTTTAAATAAACAAACGCTTCTAGTGCGTTTTGATAAGACGATGGGCTATTTTTTGTCAGAATATCAGCCGGTAAATTTTTTAAATCCTCCTCACTGATTCCATGGCTTTTTAATTCTAAGTGTGTTACATCTGGTTTTTGATTCCCTAACGGATAAATATTTGCTGCCAGGTGACCGTAAGTACGGATATTTTCAGCAAGCTTTACAGCTGCAAGGATCTTTTCACTCTCAACCAACGGTGCCTTCAGATTTGTTACTGGAACAGTAATTCCTGCTTCGATAAAATCCTCCTCGTTTAATTGTTCAAAAATCACTCTCATATCCTGCTCAACTGACAAAGGATCCTCATTATATTTTTCAAATTGTTCCATTAAATAGCCAAGATTAGGCCCAAGAAAATTATTTAGGAAGGCTTTTTTATTTGCATTTGGTCTGGTCATTCATCAATCCCCCTTAAAACGTATGTATCCTGTCGGACTTTAAATGAATCTATATATCTTTACGTTTACGACCCTGTTTAGTGTGTGTAATTTTGAACAAATAATTTCATATGAACAACAAAAAAAAGACCGAACCGGTCTTTTTTAAAGGAAAACTTTTTTTAAAGATATGTGCTTAAGTGTTTTAGAGTTTATTTTTCGTTTTTCGATAATATTTGGTTCTAAAAATTCTTTTACTTCTTTTTGCCCACAATTTAAGCATGTAGGAGAATGAGCACTAACACTGAACATATTAATACCATCTTCAAAGGTAAAGGCACCATGTTCTTGGCAATCAACTAACAGATGATAACTTATCTTCGACTCCCTCATTGCTCTCAACCCTTTCTACAACTTGGTCTTGATTCTATTATAATAGGATATCGTTATAATTAGTTGTGTTAAAATTTAGAATTTTCTCTATTAATTGATCGGAAGAATCATGCTGACCTTTGTTCCCACGCCTTCTTTACTTTCAATCGAAATGGACCCATTGTATTTCATAATTAACCGTTTGGCAATCGATAATCCTAAACCCGTTCCTCCGTTTTCTCGGCCACGCGCTTTATCTACTCGATAAAAACGATTGAATACTTCCGGTATATGTTCACTAGATATGCCAATTCCTTTGTCGGTAACAGATAAAAATATTTCACGACCTCTTTTACAAGCGGAAATCCAGATAGTTTTATTTTCCTGTGAATACTTGATCGAATTGTCGATGAGAATAATCAGGATTTGTTCTAAATGCTGCTCAGCGATCGCAGCTTTAGGAATTGGCTGTTCTATTTCAAGTTTAAACTGGTACTCGGGATGAACAATCTCGATATTTTTAATCAAGTGTTGTAAAACAGCAGGAATATCCGCTTTATCCCCACTTTTTACACGTGGATTTTCAGCACGTGTTAATAGTAGTAAATCATTTATCAGCTTTTTTAACCTTGATAGTTCCTGTAATGAGGCATCAAGGGATTCATCAAGAATAGCAGGATCCTTTTTCCCCCAGCGATTTAATAACGACAAATGCCCTTCAAGGATTGAAACGGGTGTCCTCAATTCATGGGAAGCGTCCTCCACAAATTGTTTTTGCTTCATGAATGACTTCTCTATTTCATCCATCATTTCATTAAAAACGTTTGTAAGGTCTGTTAATTCATCCTTATGCACGTATAATTCCACTCTTCCTTGAAAACCATTTTCTTTTATCCTTTTCATGGCTCGGGCCAAATCCCTGACTGGTCTTAGCAGCTGTTTTGAAAGAAAAAACCCGCTAATTGCACTAAAAAGAATGGCCGCTGACCCAAAAATGGTCATGACCCAAAAGAGATTACTCATCATTTTATGATAATTGTTTAATTGCCGTACGATCTCAAGGGTTCCTTTAAACTTTTGACTCATTAAAGGGTATCTCGCAACAATAGCTTCATTACCTTCGATGGACACTCTTTCAGTCGTTCTATTTTTTGCTGGAGTTGGCTCTAACACTGAAAAATCGCCATTTTTATCAGAAACAAGCAGTTCTCCCTTTTGATTGTACACCCTAATCAACTGATCTTTATCGTTCATTTTTCTTATAAAGACTTCACTGTTTTCTATATCCTGTTGAGATAAAGGGCCCGGCTTAACTTTATAAAAGGCAGCAATATCTGTGATGGTTCTATTTATGGCAATTTCTTCTCGATTCAACATCCATTTTGACACGGTATGATATTCTAAAAGGCTAAACAAGAAAAAGGTTAGAAAAATGGCTGTTGAACTGCTTAAGACTAATTTAGTCTGCCAGGGAAGCCGTTTTAAAAAATAGCCTATTTTCTTTTTCATCTCATAACATATCCTGTTCCGCGCACTGTTTGGATATAGCTGGCTTCATTTTGATCATCAATTTTATTTCTCAGATAGCGCACGTAAACATCCACTACATTAGTTTCTACCCCAGTGCTATAACCCCAAACTTTATTTAATAGTACTTCCCTTGTTAGAACTATATTAATATTGGTCATAAAAATCACTAAAAGGTCATACTCGCGTTTGGTTAAAGCAATCACCTTATCGCCTTTTTTAACCACACAGGATTCCAGTTCAACTACAATATCCTTAAAGGTTATCGTTGTTAATTCTGTTGTTCCTAATGCTTCAACCCTTCTAAACAAGGACCTCAATCTGGCAAGTAATTCCTCGATTGCAAATGGTTTAACAATGTAGTCATCTGCCCCGCTATCCAGGCCGGAGACACGGTCGAGAACACTATCCCTTGCTGTAATCATAATGATTGGCAGGGTCTTATTTGCCTGTCTGATCCTGCGGCAAACCTCGAGACCATTTAATTCCGGCAGCATTAGATCAAGCAGGATGGCGTCCCAGGTTTCAGTAAGGGCCAATTGCAACCCGGTACGGCCATCTGAGGCAACTTTTGTTTCATAACCTTCATAATTCAATTCAAGCTCAATAAATCTGGCTAAGTTTTTTTCATCTTCAATGATTAATAATTTAGGCATACTTCCACGCTCACAATGTATTTTCTTTTATTTTAACTGATGTTTGTCATGAAAAAAATTAATTACTGCATGTACAATTTCAATCGACTGGTATGACATAAGAGAAAGTGCGGTTAGTGAAAAGAAGCCAACAATGACAAAACGAACCCAAGGCATCTTGCATTCCTCCTTTTCCAGCAGTCTAAGCATTTAAGCTAGAATTGAAGCCATTATAGCGCTGAAAAAGGAAAGCAGTATGAAAAGAAAATGAGAATCTCATAAAAATAAATGTTGATTGGAGCGGAAGGCGCGAAGACTCCTGCGGGAGGCTCCCCGAACCGCCCTAAGGTGCGCGAAGCGCCTGGAGCACAAATCAACAGCAAAATGATAAAGAAAAGCACACGTACGAAACGTGTGCTAACGATTGGAAACCCTCATTTTGGTTAAGCCTGTTCTTAGCAGCAAGAAAGAAGCAAACCTAAGCAAAATGAACTTATTTAATCTGAATTATTAACAAGCGGGTTCCCAAATATTATTCATACAATTACATCATACAAGAGAAATCATAAAGATAAATGAAAATATCATTAAAAATAGATTAGAAATGATTATTTAGAACGAGCTGAGGGTTTACCGAAAAGTCTTTTAACATTGTAGAAATTTTATCCGCAGCGTCAATGGGGTTTTCGGCAATAATATCAAAAAATTCTCCTTCGTAATCTCCTCTCGCATGATCATAGCGTGGGTCATAATAGTGCTCAAGTAAAATTCGTATCATTTCAGGATAATTTTGATCCTCTAATGTTTGCATAAGTACTTTTTTAATATCATTATCCTTTATCCTTCTTAACACCTTTTCTAAACTAACTGAAATTTTTTCCAGATACCAAGGCTGATCTTTATAGGGCAGTACATATTCGGTAACAAGCTGCCGAACTCGCTGCTCTATTGGTGAATGAAGATAAATGTTAATGCCTTTAAACTTGCTGGTCATTAATTCCTCCGGCTGGACTGCTTTGCCAATTCGCTTGCTTTCTGCCTCAACTAGATAATAGTCAAAACCGTGGATTTCTTGTAAACCTTTAAAAAGAAGAGCGTCGAATGTTTTTTGGTTATATCCTTCACCTAGACCAATGGTACCAAAAATCGAACCTCTATGGCCGGCCATTTCTTCAAGATCCAAAACAGCATATCCCTTCTTTTTTAAAATTTTCAAAACCTCCGTCTTGCCGACACCAGTCAAACCATGCAATACAATAGCTTTGTTCGGCAGCATCGTTGGCAAATTTTCAAGGATATAATTACGATAAGCCTTATATCCGCCGACCAAACGCCATGAATAAAGACCGGCGAATTCTAAAAATGTTACGACTGCCTTGCTGCGCATTCCGCCGCGCCAGCAATGGATAACCAGTTCTCCATCCGTATTAAAGGATTTAATAGTTTGAAGTAAATCGGGTATTTTAGGAGATACAAGCTCCATCGCTCTCCATTTTGCTGCTGCCTGTCCAACTTGTTTATAAATAGTCCCTATTTCTTGGCGTTCTTCGTCAGTGAATAAAGGCACATTTATTGCTCCAGGAATAGCACCATCGTTAAACTCAATTGGCGAGCGTATATCAATGATGATCGGATTCTTCATCGTCATAAGTTCTTCAACAGTTTTTTCCTTCATAGATATTACACTCCCTGTAAAATAAATATTAAAACAAACAAAAACTTCCTCTATGGGAAGTTTCGTACAAATGTTTTTCAGCAAGAAAAAAATTTTATATATTACGAGTATAATCATATTATAAGGGAGATAATCAACTCTATCAAGAATTTCAAAATTCCTGCTAGCATTTAACACTTTTTCCTATCCAATTTTTGATTCTTGTTTAAAAACAGACATTAATTTTTCCATTTCCACTAGATCATTTCTTTCAAATAACTCCACTATTTTACTTCCGACAATAACACCATCACAATTAGCTGTTAATTCTAATGCCTGATGTTCATTAGAAACTCCAAATCCAGCCAAAACAGGAATCGGACTAACTTCTTTCACCTGTTTTAAAAATTGATGCAACTCACTGTCGTATTCATTTCTCGTTCCTGTAATCCCCTTTATTGTTACAGAGTATAAAAATCCTCTCCCCTTACTAGCAATCGTTTTTATTCTTTCGATTGGAGTTGTAAGGGTAACAAGACGAATTAATTCTACCTGTTCTTCTTCAAGCTGGGGCGCAATAAGCTCCTCTTCTTCCACAGGCAGGTCTGGAATTATACAAGCGTCCACGCCCGCATTGCTAATATCACGGACAAATTCACTGATCCCATAACAGTAAATAGGATTTAAGTAGGTCATAAGGATAATCGGAATAGTAACAATCTTTCTTGCTTTTTCGATTTCAGCAATAATCCCTTTTAAGGTTGTACCTTTTTCTAGTGCTCTAATCCCGGCCTGCTGTATCGTAGGCCCGTCGGCTACCGGGTCAGAAAAAGGGACACCAACTTCAATGGCAGAAGCCCCAAACTTTTCTAGTAAAACCAGGCGGTCTACTAAACAGTCCAATCCGCCATCCCCTGCCATTAAATAAGGAACGAACGCTTTTCTTTGATCGTTTTTTAATAAAGTAAAAGTTTGTTCGATACGATTCATGATTATTTCTCCCCCTCAAGCCTGTTTTTCACAGCATCCACATCTTTGTCACCGCGTCCGGACAAGCAGATAACAATACTTTCAGTAGTATCCATTTCTGCTGCAAGTTTTACAGCAAAGGCAACCGCATGGGAACTTTCAAGTGCCGGAATGATTCCCTCCAGCTTTGATAAAAGCTGAAAGGCGTCTAGTGCCTCTTTATCGGTGATAGATTGATAGTTTGCCCGGCCGATATCTTTTAAATAGCTGTGTTCTGGTCCCACACCAGGATAATCAAGACCCGCGGAAATCGAATGGGCTTCTTGAATCTGACCATTTTGATCCTGAAGTAAATACATTAAAGACCCATGTAATACGCCTGGTTTGCCTTTTGTTAAAGAAGCAGCATGATATTCTGTATCAACACCTCGACCAGCTGCTTCTACGCCATAAAGCTTGACTTCCTCATTCTCAATAAACGGATGGAACATGCCCATTGCATTACTTCCGCCGCCGATGCAGGCGACAACTGCATCAGGAAGCTTTCCTTCAAGCTTATAAAATTGTTCTTTTGTTTCTTTGCCGATTACACTTTGAAAGTCCCTAACCATTTGTGGAAATGGGTGCGGCCCCATTACAGACCCTAATAAATAGTGGGTATCATCGACATTGGCAACCCAGTACCTTAAGGCCTCGTTCACAGCATCTTTTAAGGTAGCACTACCAGATGTCACACTCACAACCTTTGCACCCAGCAATTCCATCCGAAACACATTTAGTGCCTGCCTTTTGATATCTTCCTCACCCATAAAGATGATGCAATCAAGATTTAATAAAGCACAAACCGTTGCCGTTGCCACACCATGCTGCCCGGCACCTGTTTCAGCAACAATCTTTCTTTTCCCCATTCGTACCGCAAGAAGTGCCTGACCAATCGCATTGTTAATCTTGTGTGCACCCGTATGATTTAAATCCTCGCGTTTTAGAAAAATTCTAGCTCCCCCAGCATGCTTTGTAAGATTCTCGGCAAAGTATAATGGAGTTTCTCTCCCCACATAATCTTTTAATAATCTTTGAATTTCAGCGTGAAAGCTGGGGTCCTTCTTTGCATCTTCATAAGCCTCACCAAGCTCAATGACTGCCTTCATAAGTGTTTCTGGTACGAATCTTCCGCCGAAAATGCCAAAATGGCCTTTTTCGTTTGGTAATGTATATGTGTTCATTTTGTAATCCCTCCAATTAAGCTTCCTTTTACCTTTTCAATAAATGTTTTTATCTTCTGGAGATCCTTTTTTCCATCCGTCTCGACTCCTGAGCTTACATCAACCATAAAGGGTTGAATTATATGGATGGCCTCTTCCACATTGCCTGCGTGCAATCCTCCGGCAAGAATGACCCGTTTTCGATTTATTAGACTTAAATTGACCTCGCTCCAATTAAAAACAGTGCCATTTCCACCTCGATATTTTCCTTTTGGACTGTCAAGTAACAAATAGTCACTCGGAAAATTCTTATAGGTTTCTAAATTCTCATTTCCCTGAAAGCTAATGGCTTTGATTACTGGTAATGATAGTGATTCGCTATAAGAAGCACTTTCATCACCGTGTAATTGGATATGAGTAAGGCCGACAACGGACGCAATTCTTTCTATTTCTTCCTTTGATTCATTAACAAATACCCCAACTTTAAACACTTCTTTAGGTAAAAAGGCAGCTATTTCTTTTGCCTTATCAACCGAAACCTTCCTTTTACTTTCTGCAAATACAAACCCCATGGCATCAGCACCAAATTGGGCGGCCGCAATTCCTGTTTCCACATCGGAAATCCCGCAAATTTTTACTTTCATCTTCGTGCACCTTCCTTCAGAGGTAAGCGAAAATCCAAAAAGGATTGTTTCACGTCTGCACTTTTCATGAAAGCCTCCCCGACTAAGATTCCATTTGCACCTGCATTTCTTACCCGTTCCACATCTTCTTGACAGTGGATGCCACTCTCACTTATGAGATAGGCACCCGCATCTCTTACAACAGTTGCTAATTGCTCTGTAACTTCCAACGAGACGTGAAAGGTTTTTAAGTCACGATTATTTACGCCAATAAGCTTGGCACCAGTTTTCAGGGCCGTTTCCAGTTCCACCAGATTGTGAACCTCCACCAATACTTCCAACCCTTTGCCCTTTGCGTATTGAAAAAGTTCCATTAACTTAAATTCGTCTAATGCTGCAACAATTAGCAAAACAATGTCTGCGCCATGAGCTGCTGCAAAATCAATTTGAACTTGATCAATAATAAAGTCTTTACATAGAATCGGCAGGTTCACTGTGTTTCGAACCGTCAGCAAATCTGAAAATGAACCTTTAAAAAAGCTTTGATCCGTCAGGACAGAAATCGCGGAAGCTCCATATTCTTCATATAAACCTGCCTGAATGGCTGGTGGAATCTTATCGTTAATAATTCCTTTAGAAGGCGATGCCCGCTTAAATTCGGATATAATGGAAATTTCTTCAGCTGTTTGCAGCTTTTGAATAAACGACCTTCTCTGGCGTACAACGGAATGCAATGACTGTCTCCCTTGAAGGAGTAAGGGAAGTTCTTTTTTCTTTTGAGCAATAATTTCATCTAAGATTGTTTCCACTTAAATCGCCTCTTTCTTACCGGATGCTTGGGATTTTTCAATTAAGCTAGTTAATTTTTCATAAGCAGCACCGGAATCAATGATTTCCCTAGCAGCTAGAATTCCGTCCTTAATGGAATTTGCTTTGCCCGCTGTAAAAATCCCCATTCCTGCATTAAGCAATACCGTATCACGGTAAGCACCTTTTTCACCTTTTAACACTCTGACTAATATTTCGGCATTATCTTTTGAATCCCCGCCCTTGATACAACTATTATCATATTGCGGGAGATTGACCTCTTCTGGATGGAAGGATTGGCTCGTTATGATTCCATCCTCTAAAAGAGTTAGATAGTTTTCTCCTTGGAGGGAAGCTTCGTCCATAAAACCTGCCCCATTAATGACAATGGCTCGTTTACGGCCCAGCTTCTTTAGAGCATCGGCAAACACATTTATTAAGTCTCTTCGATACACACCGAGCATTTGATAGTCTAAATCAATCGGATTTGTCAGCGGTCCGATAAAATTAAACACTGTTGGTATTTTCAATTGTTTTCGAACGGTCATTACTTTTTTCAATTTTGGATGGACATTCGGTGCAAATAAAAAGGATAATCCTATTTCTTGAAGAATTTCTTCTGTTCTTTCTGCTGTCAGATTTAAATTCACCCCTAAGTACTCTAGAACATCGGCACTTCCTGTCTTGCTCGAAACACTCCTATTTCCATGTTTGGCAACAGGGATTCCGGCGCCAGCAATTACAAAAGCAGAGGTCGTGCTGACATTAAAGCTCGAGGAACCATCCCCTCCTGTTCCACAATTATCAATTACACCTGGCAATCTCTTTTTAAAGTTCAGGGTATTGGCCTTCATTGCTTTGACAATGCCCGTTATTTCATCAACTGTTTCTCCTTTGGACTTCAACCCCATTAGAAAAGCAGCTATTTCTGATTCTGAAACTTCTTCACCTAAGATGAAATCGACTGCTTCTTTCATCTGGCTTTCAGAAAATGATTCACGCTCAGCTAACTGGAGTAAATAATTCTTCATTCGTCCTCATCCTTTCAATCTCAAGTAAAAAGTTTTTCAAAATTTGTTTCCCAGCTGGTGTTCCAATTGACTCCGGATGAAACTGCAGACCATAGACTGGATATTTCCGATGCTTAATCGCCATAATTTCTTGGTCATCATTTGACTCTGCAACACTTTGAAGGACTTCAGGCATACTGCATTTCTCAATAATCAAGGAGTGATAGCGCATGACTTCCAATACGTCCGGCAGGTCTTTAAAAACTCCTTCACCATTGTGAGAAATGATGGATGTTTTACCATGTTTGATTAATTCAGCCCTTTGAATTTCCCCTCCGAAAGCCGCTCCAATCGCCTGATGGCCAAGGCAGATTCCTAAGATTGGGTACTGTTTATAATAGGTTTGAATCACTTCAATACAAATTCCGGCATCCTCAGGTTTACCTGGCCCGGGTGAAAGAATTATCGCTTTAGGTTTTAACTCTTTAATTTTGTCAACGGTGATTTGGTTGTTTCTAATTACCTCAACCTTTTCCCCAATTTCACCTAAATACTGATAAAGGTTGTAGGTGAATGAGTCGAAGTTATCAATCAATAAAATCATTTCTCACCCTCCAAAAAGGAATTTAATTTATTTAACGTTTCTTGATATTCTGATTCCGGGTTCGAGTCGTACACAATCCCTGCACCAGCTTGAATATAGGCAATGCCCTCCTTTAAAATCGTCGTTCTGATAGCCAAGGCAAAATCCATATTTCCGCTAGCCGAAACATATCCAATCGCACCTGAATATAGCCCTCTTTTTGACTTTTCTAATGAGTTGATAATCTCCATTGCCCTAACTTTTGGGGCTCCTGAAACAGTCCCTGCCGGTAAGCATGCTGCCAAGGCATCAATCGCTGTTTTATCCGAATTAAGAACCCCGCTCACTTCTGATACCAAGTGCATCACATGACGGTATTTTTCAACTGCCATATACTTATCAACTTGAACGGTACCGAACTCACAGATTTTCCCGAGATCATTTCGGCCAAGATCGACCAGCATCTTATGTTCAGCTAATTCTTTTTCATCATTTTTTAATTCCTCTTCTATTTTTGAATCTTCTTCACTGGTCCTGCCACGTCTTTTTGTACCAGCGATTGGATTGGAAATGACTGTAGTCCCCCTTGTTTTTATTAAGCTTTCGGGTGATGACCCAATTACGGTATAGGCATCAAAATCGATGTAGAACATATACGGAGTTGGATTATGTGCTCGATGCTTCCGGTAAAGGGATAAAGGGTCTCCTGCAAAAGCTGACTTCATTCTTCTCGAAAGGACCACTTGAAAAATATCACCTGCTAAAATATGCTCTTTTGCTATCTCAACATTTTTGATAAAGACCTCTTGACTCGTTTCAGAATAAAAACCAGTAAATTTAAATGGCTCCTCGTTTTGATAGAAAGTAGGCTTTTTTAGTTCTTCAATTCTCTGATCAATCCGTTTTTCTATTTCTGTTATCGGATTCTCTTTAGAAAGCTGACATCCGCAAATCATAACCTTTTCTTCAAGATGGTCAAAAACGATAACTTCTTCATAAAACATTAAGTGAACATCCGGCATTTCCATTCCATTTGGGAATTCTTCTCCAATAATTTCATACTGCCGGATAATGTCGTATCCTACATATCCAACTGCTCCTCCAATAAACGGAAAAGGCAGCTCTTTAAGGCTTTTATGAGGTAAAAGCTCCTTTAAAACCTCGATTGGATTTCCCTGCACTACTTTTTTTTCACCAATACGATTGAAAATTTCATTACAATCCCCTTTTGAAATTAGCTCAAAGGCTGGATCTGAACCAATAAAGGAATAGCGGCCCGAGTCATTGTATTTATGCGAACTTTCCAACAAGAATTTTTTGTTACCGCTGATTTTTTGTAAAATCGAAATCGGTGTGAGAGTATCTCCTTTTATTTCCTGTACGATATATTTGGATTTAGTTGTCATGATCAAGCTCCCTTCTGAATAAAAAAAATCGCCCTCTATATGCGCATGGAAAAATTGCGCATATAGAGGACGATTCTCGGACCGTGGTGCCACCTCCATTTGAAGCAGGAACAAACCTGCTTCCTCTTTCGGATACAGAATAATTTCATTCGATATCCTATCCTTTTAACGGTGGAATTCCGTGCATCCCTACTTTTTGTTCAAGATGCCTCTCACAAGTCCATTCCACAATTCCTTTCTTATCGGGCTCTCACCATCCCCGACTCTCTGGAAAGAAACAAAATTGTGTACTCCTCTTGTTCAACGATATTTCAATATTGATTTATAAATACAAAAAGGGCCCTCCATCCAAAAAAGGACGGAAGACCCGTGGTGCCACCTTCATTAGCTAAAAAATTAGCTCACTTTACCGATATCGAAGCAAAAAGCTTTAATATCTGTCTCTTGTAACGATGAGATCTTCGCCAAAGCCTACTGACCAATCAAGGAGGTTCGGTTTGGAGGCTCGGAAGTCCATTCCCTTAAACGTCAACACTGATTTACACCAACCATCAGCTCTCTTGAGAATCCGTTAAAGGTACTACTCTTCGTCAATGCCTTACGTTCATATTATTGTTTATTATATTATTACAATGCAACCTTCATTGTCAACTGTAAATTTTTTTAATCTTCAAAATCATCATTAAGATACTTGAATCAACTTCCATTTAAAGGATTAGTTTTTTAAAACTGATTAAGTGAATATTAACAGTAGAAAATAATTTAAGGCGGGATCGAAGATTAATGGAACATATTGAACGGTTAGGCCAAAATCCACGAGATGCAAAAAAGAAACAGTCTCGGGCAGGGCAAAAGAAGTCCAATGAGGTTTCAAGTCAAAAGTGGGCTATTATCTCGCTATCTTCCATTCCATTAGTGATGACCTTAGGAAATTCGATGTTAATTCCAGTTTTACCAACTATGGAAAATAAATTATCGATTTCCTCTTTTCAAACCAGTATGATCATTACGGTATATTCCATCGTTGCTATTTTTTTAATCCCAGTAGCCGGATATTTATCTGATCATATAGGGAGAAAGAAGGTCATTATTCCAAGTCTTATTATCGCCGGAATTGGCGGACTGCTATCTGGCTGGGCAGCATGGAAATTTGATAATGCTTATTGGCTGATTTTAATTGGACGTGCACTTCAAGGTGTGGGTGCTGCCGGAGCAGCCCCAATTGTTATGCCACTCGTCGGCGACATGTTTAAGAAAGACGACGATGTCAGCTGTACACTTGGTTTAATTGAAACCTCCAACACCTTTGGAAAAGTATTAAGTCCGATTTTGGGTGCATTTTTAGCCGGATTTATTTGGTTTTTACCTTTTTTCTCTTTTCCAGTTTTTTGTTTTATTTCTGTGTTAATGATGATTTTTCTTGTTAAATGTCCCAAAACATCTGCTAAACCAGTCCCGTTTAAGGATTTTTTTATAAATGTCAAGAAAACCTTTACGGAAAAAGGGCGTTGGCTTTATGCCATCTTTTTTATTGGCGGCATTCTCATGCTCGTCCTATTTGGAATTCTCTTCTACCTGTCTGAAATATTTGAAACGAAATATGGGATAAAGGATATCAAAAAAGGTTTCTTTTTAGCATTACCGCTTGGGGCACTTTGCTTATCATCCTTTATTAGCGGCAAGGTTATTAAAAAAAATAAAGTATTAATGAAATGGTTAACCTTTGGCGGAATGGTTGCTGCTGCATTTTCTATCGCTGCCCTCTGGTTTTCCATTCAGCTGTGGTATATGCTCACAATGTTTTTAATAAGCGGGGTAGGAATTGGTATCGGTCTCCCTTGTCTCGATGCCTTAATTACCGAAGGGGTTGAGAAAGAGGAACGGGGTACTATAACATCTATATACAGTTCTATGAGGTTTATCGGAGTAGCGGCTGGGCCTCCGATTATTGCTTTGTTTATGAAGCATTCTAATCACTGGATTTTTATCCTTCTTAGCAGTTTAAGTATTTTGGCGGCCCTGGTCGCGCTGAAAGCCATTAAACCGCAAGAAAGCTGAGGAATTGCCCTCAGCTTTTTTTACAATTCTATATTCTTGGACTCTGATATACAAGTGTTGATTTTCGCTCCGGGCATTCGCTTTCTGCAGGGAGGTCCTGGAGCCTATTCTTTTAGTCTTGGTTTGGCTGGATCACAATTTGGCATATCTGTGTTTGTTGATTCAGCTATTTTCATGAGGTAATAACATTCTTCACGTGACATATGATCTGCCATTAGCGGTGAAAACGTACCTAGAGCTTGAGCACTTAGTTCTAACTCTTCAATTTCATGGAGGAAATTTTGAAATAATTTGATTTCTAAGACGGCATCTGAATTCATTTTATCCAAGGCTGGGAATGAGGTGATGTTCGTCCTTAAATAGCCAGCCAATTCAACTGCTTTTAAATAAAAATCCTCAAAATGCTTTGTGTACATATCACTTTTTTCTTTAAGTCTTTTTTCCACTCCGTCTAAATTGGAAGAAATCGCTCCGGCATGCCCGGCAGCATCCAATAACCAAACGAGATGATGATGAAGCTCATGGTAAACAGGCGGAAGCCGGCCTGATTTTAAGTTCGTAATGATACGTAAATATTCTTCTAATTCATTGACCATATGATTAAGAAAAGTTGGAGAAAGATGGATTTTTATCTTAGCGATTAAATGTCTTTTAATTAAACTTAATTTAAATTCCCGGAGTTTTAGGACCTCTGTTTCAGCATTAACCGTTAATTGTAATACATCTGCTGTTTTGGCCTGCCCAAGAAGATTATCAAAAATTTGAATAAAGGCTGCAGCTTTTTCGATTTCCTCTTTTTCAAAGGGTGCTAAAGCTTCTAGAATAAAGCGGGAATGATCCCCTAATATTTGGAGCCAGAATCGGTGCTCAAATCGTGCTGTTTTCTCAAAATCATCATTCATGATAATGCCCCCTCAGGTAAAAATACACATACCAATCTGATGTTATTCCGGCTGCTTTCGTTTTATGATAAAAAAAATTTGCCGGCAAACATGGTATGCCGGCTTTTAACAAAAATTATTTGACTGGTTTCTTAAGGAATCCGATTAAAAGAGCTGATACTACTGAGCCAATTAAAATGGCCATTGCATACAGTAAAGCACCATTTTCTACTAATGGGACAACGAAAATACCGCCATGCGGGGCACGGAGTCCGATTCCAAATGCCATTGAAAGCGCTCCTGCAATGGCCGAACCAGCCATAATGGAAGGAATGACACGAATCGGGTCAGCTGCCGCAAATGGAATTGCTCCTTCTGTAATAAAGGATAAACCCATTACATAACATGCTTTACCTGCATCTCTGTCCTGTTCATTAAATTTATTTTTAAAGATTGTTGTGGCAATCGCAATTGCAAGAGGAGGCACCATACCTGCAGCCATAATGGCTGCCATAGGTCCGTAAACACCACTAGCCAATAATCCTGTCCCAAATACGTAGGCAGCCTTGTTTACAGGACCACCCATATCGAAAGCCATCATTAAGCCAAGGACAATACCTAAAACAACAGCATTACCTGTTCCTAGATCTGTTAACAAATTGGCAATTTCCTTATTAATCCAGGCCACTGGATTATTAACGACATAGTGCATCAAAAACCCAGTAATCGCAATGCCTAACAAAGGATAAATCAAAATACTTTTAATTCCCTCAAGTGAACGTGGAAGTCCTGCAAATAATTTCTTTAAAAGTAGTACAATGTATCCTGCAAGGAAACCGGCAACCAATCCACCAAGGAAGCCTGCTCCCCCGTGAGCTGCCATCATACCGCCTACCATACCTGGAGCGAAACCTGGACGATCGGCAATACTAAGGGCGATAAAACCGGCAAGAACAGGGACGATAAGTGCAAAAGCATTATCACCGCCAATTGCCTTGATTACAGCTGCAATTGGATTGTAGGAAGGATCATCCGGATTAGCGGAATTATAACCAAACATAAAGCTGATGGCAATTAAAATCCCACCACCGACAACAAACGGAAGCATGTTGGATACACCGTTCATTAGATGCTTATAAAAACCTTTACGCGCAGTTTTTGGCTCGGAATTTTTTTCATTTTGGCCGCCATTTCCATTATAAATGGGAGCATCCTGTTTTACTGCACGGTTAATTAATTGTTCCGGGCGGCGAATTCCCTCGGCAACGGCAGCTTGAATCACATGTTTGCCTTTGAATCTTTCCATTTCTACATTGATATCAGCAGCAATAATGACAGCTGCAGCATTTTCAATATCATCCTTCGTTAAAACATTCTTTGCGCCGCCTGAACCATTTGTTTCAACCTTAATGTCCACTCCCATTTCGGCAGCCTTGGCTTTTAAAGAATCTGCGGCCATATAGGTGTGCGCAATACCAGTCGGACAGCCTGTTACAGCAACAATTGAATCTTTCTTATTGGAGATTACCGTTTCCTGTTTATCTTCTTTATCAAATCGGTTAATCGTATCCAAAACTTCCTCAGCTCTGGTTGCTTTCAAAAGCTCGTAACGTACTTCAGCTTTCATTAACATACCGGAAAGACGAGCTAATGCTTCCAAATGTGTATTATTCGCACCTTCAGGGGCAGCAATCATGAAAAAGAGATGTGCTGGTTTCCCATCTAAGGATTCATAATTTACACCAGAAGCAGATTTACCAAATACAATGGCAGCTTCATTAACCGCTTTTGTTTTCGCATGAGGAATGGCAATCCCATCACCAATTCCTGTAGTGCTTTGAGACTCACGCTTTAAAATCGCTTCTTTAAATTCTGCTTCATCGGTGATTTTTCCAGCTTTAAATAGAACCGAAACAAGTTGATCAATTGTCTCTTCTTTTTGATTGCCTTCAATATTTAATAGAATCGTATTTTGGGATAACAATTCAGTAATTTTCATCGTCTTTTCTCTCCCTTAGAGAATTTCTTTTATATGCACCTGTGAGAGGAGCTCATCTACTTTTTCTTTTGTACATAATCCAAATGAAAATGCCGTTGCACTACCTGATGCAACACCATATCGAAAAGCTTCTTTGAGGTCTGAAGTTCTTTCGTAAGCTGCCAGGAATCCTGCAACCATCGAGTCTCCTGCTCCAACGGAATTTTTAACCTCTCCTTTTGGCACTTCAGCCAAATAGGCAGTGTTCTCACTAATCAATACAGCACCCTTGTCTGCAAGCGATACAATTACATGTTGGGCACCCATTTCGGCAAGTTTTTTCCCATATGGGATAACTTCCTCCGCAAAAGTAAAAGCAGTGTCGAAAAGCTCTCCAAGTTCATGATGATTTGGTTTGATTAAAAACGGTTTATAAGGGAGAACTTTTTTTAGCAGGTCTCCTTCTGCATCAACAACAAATTGCACTCCCGTTTCCCTACAAATCTTCACTAGCTCTTCATATGTCGTTTCAGGCAAAGAGGAAGGTAAACTTCCTGCCAAAACCAATAAATCGGTTGAACCTAACTGACGAATTTTATCCTTTAGCTGATGAAAATCTAGGTCGGTAATGGTAGGCCCCTTGGCATTGATTTCAGATTCTTGGCCTGTTTTCAGCTTGATATTGATCCGGGAATCTTCGGCCACCTTCACAAAGTCTGTTTCAATGTTTTCTTTATTTAGGGATTGCTCGATATATTCTCCGGTAAAACCACCTATAAAGCCTAACGCCTTACTCTTCGCCCCATATTGTTTTAAAACCCTGGAAACATTAATCCCTTTACCTCCTGGAAACTTTGCTTCACTTACCGATCGATTTAATTCTCCCAGACTAAAGCTTTCCAATTGAACAATATAGTCAACAGATGGGTTTAACGTTAATGTGTAAATCATGAAGTCACTACCTTTATGGATGTCTTATTTACATACTGATTTTGTATTTCTTCCTCTAATTCATTAGTAATAATAGATGCTTCATGGATGTCAGCAATTTTCGCGAATGATATTTCAGCAAACTTTGTATTATCGGCTAAAATATATGCTTCTCTTGAAAGAGAAATTGCCTTCTGCTTAACCATAGCTTCCTCCTGATCCGGTGTTGTAAAGCCGAACTGCGGGTGAATGCCATTCACTCCCATAAAGCATTTGTCAAAACGATACAGGTCGAGACTGGCTAAAGCTCCTCGTCCAATAAAAGCATTTGTATTCGGTTTTATTAGTCCACCGATTAGATAAGTTGAAATTCCTTTATTTAATAACGGTGTTAAGTGCATTAAACCATTGGTCACTACCACAATATTTTTAAGCGGTAAGAATTCAATCATTTCAATTACCGTTGAACCTGCATCAAGGTAAATCGAATCTCCCTCCTCCACCAAACTTGCGGTATACTTGGCTATCAGTCGTTTTTCGTGAAGGTTTTTGGCGGATTTCTCAATCATGCTTGGTTCTTGGAGTTTGCCCTGTAATCTGGAAGCACCGCCATGAATTCTCTTTAAAAACTTTTGATCCTCTAATTGTGATAAATCCCTGCGGATTGTAGATTCCGAGGTATTAGTTATGTCTATAATTTCTTGGATTTTCACGACACTTTTCTCTTTTAATAATTGGAGAATTACGCGATGTCGTTCTGGTGTTAACATATTATCACCACCTGAAATTTCTTTTCTTGCTTTAATATTACTGAAACCGATTGCAAAAATCAATCATTTTCTTTCAAAAACAATCAATTCGTGATTGTTTTTGAAAGTTTTTTGACAATTGATCACAAAGAGCAATAAAAAAAGCACCAGTTAAGTTGGTGCTACTAAATATTATTTCACCAAAATAAGATTTAACTAAGATTACTTCTCGGATTTTCAATAAAAATGTGTATAATAATAAAGACTAATAAAAAATAAAGGATGATACCCTTGAACATTACTGGCCATACAGTAGAAAAACTAGAAGATCCTTTCGGCTTATTATCTGGGGATCGCTACGAATTTTTCCTAGATTTAGATATTGATGAAGAAGATGAACTCTTTTCAGATAAAGGTGTAGGTTTAAAGGTCATTTTCGTTGTGGATCAAAATGAAGCAAAGCTTTCTACCTATCATTTTTTCGAAAAAGGAAGCGAAAAGGTGCTGGACTTTGCCCTTGAGGAAGATGAGGAAGAGCTGGTTCTTACATATTGTAAAGAAAATGCTATTGAATAATAAAAAGCAGGGTATCAATTTACCCTGCTTTAAATCTGTTTACATAAAATTCTTACTATGATTATGAATGACCTGAAGCTCTTTTGTTGTTTGCTTCATTTCACTTTTGCATATTGGACAACGGGGCTCTTCACTGCTTTTAAAATTGTCGCGAATCCAGCATTTACAATCCTCTGAACTACAAACCCAAATTTTTGTTTCCTCTAATTTGATTTCTTCGTCATTTCTTCTACCAAATGCCACAACTTTCACCCCTTGTTTTTAGTACATTAAAAAAGTGAATATAGATAAAAAGGTGATGCCCTAACAGTGCATCACCCTTTTAATTAACAAAATTAAGCTTTTTGAACGTTAGCAGCTTGTGGTCCACGAGCGCCTTCAACGATTTCGAAAGAAACTGCTTGGCCTTCTTCTAATGTTTTGAAGCCTTCTGATTGAATAGCTGAGAAGTGAACGAATACGTCTTGACCGCCTTCAGCTTCAATGAAACCGAAACCTTTTTCTGCATTAAACCATTTTACTTTACCGTTTTTCATGGATATTACCCCCAAAAAATTGTTCACTTTAAGTCAATTTTACATTTAAATAAAAAAGCCGCAATTGCACTTTTGGGGCAATAGACATCACCCACATCATTCGTGCAGTTACGACTACTTAATCCAATAAATATTTAACGAACATTAAAGCGTAATTTAATATTATACCCAATCCTGTCTTTTGTCAATCAAAATCACCCTTTATTAAAATTACCTTTTAAGAATATTTCCATAAAGTTGACTGTGAATTTTTGAAAATCCGCATCCAGTCCAATGTAATCAAGGGATTCTGGCGGTTCTTTTTCTGGTCGCGGACGAAAATCAGCGATACTCTTTCCCTTGGCTGTTCCGAACTCCTCCACTCTTACTCTCCTGGGTATATATTTGACCAGATCGGGTTCCGTTAAAGCCATTAAGGGGACGACATCATGAAGTGGAGCCCCTTTAATTCCAGGTACATTTTTTTGATAGGCTTTAAAATAGTAATCAAATGCTGGAACTATTAACGGTCTAAAAGGGGTAGGGCTATTTTCACCAATATACTGAATAACATCGGGAGATATAAGGGCTTTATTGGTAATGTTTAATGGATGTAAGTAAATATTATGTGCTTTTTCCATGACGGTATTTGCGGCAATGGGGTCGACAAAAAAGTTGGCTTCCGCCTCCGCTGAAATATTCCCAGGTACTAAAAAAGCTCCTCCCATAATATAGAAGGCTGATACATCCTTTAATGCCTGGTTTCCATATAAAATAAACATTAATGCCAATTCTGTTAATCTTCCGACCGATACAATAATAATATTGTTTTTATATTGAGTAACAATTTCAAGGATTTTATTAATATCATAAACCTTTACATTTTTGATAGTATCAGGAGGTTTAATCGGGCCTAATCCTCCCTGGCCATGGATTTCTGGATAATATCGCACTAGTTCTCCAGATAATGGACCAGCAGTACCTGCAATAATAGGAATGTCCTCTCTGCCGCCCAGATTTAATAAATAGGCTGTATTTTTAATCGATTTCTCTTTCGGTGTATTTCCATAACCACTTACAATTCCTACCAGGTTTATTTTCGGATTTAGTAATGCGTACATAATCGCAAAGGAATCATCGATTCCTGGGTCGGCAATCATCAGTACATTATAGGCCATTACCACTCCTCCGATTTCATTGATAAACTAATACTTATAAAAAAGTATGCTGTCTATCTATATGTAAGAACGGAATGAAAAAAGCCGACTCGATAAATTCGAATCGGGCAACTGCCGTATCTTATGCTTGTTTCTTTATTTTTACTGTTGTTTTCTTCTTTGGAGCAGCTGCTTTATTTGGCTTTGTTCGATCAATAGATGCCTGTAAGGCAGCCATTAAATCAGTCACATTGGAAGGAGCTTCCTTCGCTGCAGCTGTTACCGTTTCTTTTCCGTTCCGTTTTGATTCAATTAATTCCAACAATGCTGTTCGGTATTCATCCGTGTATTTTTCCGGTTCAAAATTGGAGGTCAATTGATCAATTAATAAGATTGCCGTATCCAATTCTTTTTTTGTTACCTTATCTTCTGAAGGTACATTTGGTACATCCCCGGCTTTACGGACTTCGTCTGGATAATGGATGGTTTCCATCACCAATGTGTTTTCATATACACGGATCACGGCCATTTGTTCTTTTGAACGAATAATGATTTTGGCAAGACCCACTTTCTGTGATTCCTGAAGCGCTTTTCGCAGCAAAGAATAGGCTTTGCCTCCCCCTTCATTTGGGGACATATAATAACTTCTATCAAAATAAATCGGGTCAATCTCTTCCATGTTGACAAAATCAATAATTTCTACTGCTTTATCTTCGTTTTCCTTGCGTAGCTTCTCGAGGTCATCATGATCAAGTACGACAAACTTTCCTTTTGTATATTCATATGCCTTGACAATATCTTCTGGTTTTACTTCCTCTTCACACACTGTACAAATCTTTTCATACTTAATCGGGGCATGACATTTATTATGAAGGGTCCGAAGCTTAATATCTTTATCCTCTGTAGCCGTATGAAGCTTGATGGGAATGTTGACAAGCCCAAAGCTGATACTTCCCTTCCACATCGTATGCATAACTAATTCTCCAATCTTTTTATTTTTATTGTTCGATTCCACAGGTTAAACATTCCCTAAAACAATTGGAAATGGATGAAGTCAAAAATTAAATAGCAAACTAAACAGAAAACGAAGGGAACTTTCAGATGAAACCTATGCTGCCTAGTTTGACCTTTGAGCTGCCCAATCAATCGGATTGGCTTTATGAGGTTAAATATGATGGGTTCCGAGCTATTTTGGAATGGACTTCAAGTGGGATTCAATTAATAAGCCGAAACGGAAAATCATTATTGCCCCAATTCCCAGAAATCGAGAATTTTTTGCTTCAATATGAAAAACAATTTCAGCCCTTTTTACCGCTTCAGCTTGACGGTGAACTGGTTCGGCTTGAAAATCCCTACAAAGCAAATTTTGCAGCGATTCAAGTTCGCGGCCGCTTAAAATCAGCCAATAAAATTACGGAACAGGCTGAATCTTCCCCCTGCCGCCTTATGGTTTTTGATTTGCTTTTATTAAAAGGAAAATCGCTTTATGCAACTGCCTTTTATAAACGAAAAGAAGAGCTTATGAAATTATTTCAAACAATGGGTCTAGCTCATGAACCTGATCCGCAAAATGACTCGCTTCTTCAGCCGGTCATTGCTCATCAGGATTTTGATGAATTATGGGAAAAAGTCATTTTATATGATGGGGAAGGGATTGTTGCCAAACAAAAAAACAGTCTTTGGGAGGAAGGGAAACGTTCCTTACAATGGTTAAAATACAAGAATTGGAAATATGTCACCTGTTTTATAACCTCTTATGAAAAAACAAATGGGTACTTTTATGTTGGCGTTTATAAGGATAAGAAAGTTTTAGGGATAGGCCAGGTTCTGTTTGGATTTAAACCGGATGAAAAGCAGGCACTACAACAGACCATAAAACAAAATATGATTCGTGATGATGGGCAATTTATCCATGTAGAACCCGCCATTTGTATCGAGGTGAAATACTTAGAGTTATATGAAAACCAATTGCGTGAGCCCCACTTTGACCGTTTTCGCTTTGATGTCCAACCAAAGCAGTGTTCATACGAAAAATTCATGTTTGGCCAAAAAAACTTACCAAATAACCTGGAAATTACTCATCCTGATAAGCCCTTATGGGATAAACTCGAAATTCGGAAAGCTGATTATATTCTTTATTTACGTGAGGTTTCACCTTATATGCTCCCATTTTTACATAACCGTTTGTTAACGGTAATCCGCTATCCACATGGCATGTTTGGAGAAGCCTTTTATCAAAAAAACTGCCCAGAGTATGCTCCTGAATTTGTTCAAACACATTTAACAGATGGAATCGACTATATTCTTTGCAATAATCTTAAAACCTTGATATGGCTTGGAAATCAAATAGCGATTGAATTCCATGTTCCCTTTCAAACGATAAACAGCAAGGGCCCCAGTGAAATTGTTTTCGATCTGGATCCTCCTTCTCAGGATGAATTTCATTTGGCAATCAGAGCGGCTTTATTTATCAAAGAAGTACTCGACCAGTTAAATTTGATCGGTTTTATCAAAACGTCTGGCAACAAGGGGCTGCAAATTTACCTGCCATTGCCTGAAGGGGAGTTTACTTACGAGGATACAAGGCTGTTTACCAGCTTTATTGCTGAATATTTAATCTCAAAGGATCCTTATTCTTTTACGATTGAAAGAATGAAAAAAAATCGAGGAAATCGGTTATACGTTGATTATGTTCAGCATGGAGAGGGCAAAACTATTGTTGCCCCCTATTCATTGCGGGGAAATCAACATGCCGGAGTGGCAACACCTCTTTATTGGGGAGAAGTAGATGAAAAACTCGATCCAAAAAGCTTTACTATGCAAAATGCCCTTGCTCGAATCCGTAAACAAATCGACCCCTTCAAGAATTATCAGCAAACGAAGGCTATTCAGCCCTTTGGCCCAGTGCTGGAAGTTTTAAAAAAAGGTACAGCAAAAAAAGGATAAGGTGATTCCCTTATCCTTTTAGTGTTTCGTGAATAAATTGCTGGGCATCAGCTTGCAGCATCTCGTATGCATTTTGCTCCGTTAAGTCGTTTCTTGAAGTCATTGAATATGACTCTTTATCCAGATCAACCTTCACTGTACCCGTAAATAGGTATGTTGCATTGCCAATTAAGTCAATGGAATAGGTTCCGTTGTCATGATGGACAATACATTGGACCCGTCCGCCATTATTATAGACCTTAATCGTCTGTTCGAATTCATTTAACCCTTGTAAACAAGTGACTAAAGCAGAAGCAGACATCGCGGTACCGCAAGCATTTGTAAAACCAACCCCCCGTTCAAAGGTACGGACATAAATGGAACCTGTCTCGAGCGGTTTAACAAAACTGACATTAACTCCGTCAGGAAACAATTCATTAGGACCGTTTACTTTTTCACTAAGTTCTTTTTGGATATCAAGCTGAAGCTGGTCTTTATCAACGATTGCAATTAAATGTGGATTCGGTACTGCAAGTGCCGTAAACTTTAATTCATTTGATAACTCTTCAATTTTTTCGTTCCGTAATGTAGCTTGATTTAAATTTAATGGCAGTGCCGTCAATTCAAAAAGGACTGGGGAAATTTCCACTTGATAGGTATGAACCTCCGGAACCAGGTCCTTTTGTTTACTTACCTTTAAATCTGCTTTCATTGTTTCTACGACCGCTTCATTTAGCCCCTTTAGTTCGCAAATGTATCGTGCTACAAGACGAAGCCCATTTCCACACATGAATGCCTCTGAACCATCCGCATTGAAGACCCGCATTCTCCCATCAGCATGGTCACTTTTCATTACAAAAAGGATTCCATCTGCACCTAATTCTGTTTCCCGATTACACAATAACCGTGCAAGATTCGCCCTCTCTTTTTCCGAGAATGTATAGTTATTGGTTAGTTCATCGATAATGAGAAAATCATTACCAGACCCATGCCCCTTGATAAAGTTAATTTCCAAATTCATTACCCCCACAATAGCATTTTATTGTATCATATCATCTTTCGACAAAGAATTCATGAATTAAAAATGCCATCCCCAGAAGCTTGTCCCTTTCGGATTTAAGTTCACTTAAGGTAAGCACAGGGGTATTAGGATTTGGAAACAATGGACTCCATTCAAAAGGCATCCAGCCCCTTCTAAGGCGCCCTAATTGTTTATTATTTTTATTAATCACTTCTTCATCCATAAAAACAGAAGAGCCTTTCACAGCGCCAATCATTCTGCCCGAATTGTCGAGCAATACTTTCTTTCCTTTCCTCCATGGATGTTTCTTAATTTCGAGACAGCCTAGGTGGTTTTGGTATTGGTCGTACACATTTATCGTAGTCAGCATTCTTCTTTTAACGTGATAAAAACCAATTACTTCCTCCTTCGCATTATAGAGAGCATAAGTTTGCCGCCTGTATTTTTTAATTCTGCCCGCTAAATGACCATTCGGAAAATAGAGCTGTAATTCTGAAGATTGTGTATTCATAAAAAGCACCAATAATTCACTGGCTTCAAATAAAGAATAGGTAGTGCTTTTAGAGTTAGACATGTTCCGAGCAATGGCAATCGACTGATGAATTTTATAAAGATAGAACTGAAAACTAAAAAAACTATAAATAATAAATGGAAGGGTTAATAGCATCATCTGCTGATTTTTAACAAAAGAAATATTTCCGAAAACAAGTAAGCTGGCGGGTAACAGAGCTGCAATACTACCATTTAAGTGGATTTTGGCGGCATCACGGTAATATTCGTATATTTTCATTTTGAAAACCCCTTATCGATTCCTAATTCTAGTTTATTTATCTGCTATTAAAAAAATGATAGGAGATTTTCGATTTTAATAGATAAAAAAGAAGAGTCCGATTAAGACTCTTCTTTTTTATGGATATATTCTAAGATGGTTTTCATTGATTTTCGAGCATCCTCGTACCCCTGATTATAAAGTTCTTCAAGTCTTCCAGGATTTCGTTCCATCCGGCCAACCTTAAGCGGCTGGGTGGGGCGAATTATCAGTACCCTGCCCTTTTTCTCTTCTTCCTCGAGATAGGCAACCGTTTCATTATAAACTTGGTATCGTTCCCTAAGCGATCGTTGCAATCCTTTATACTCAGGATACTTCCGATCAACAAGAAAGTGAAATTTTGAAGGCTTTTTCTGGTAGCCCGAATTTCTAGTTAGAACAACCACATTTTTCAAAAATCCATCCTGCTGTGCCTTTTTGATGGGGATTGGGTCAGTAATGCCGCCATCCAGTAATATTTTTTCTTTAAACCGTACTTCTGGAGCAATAAACGGAAGTGAACTTGAGGCACGTAATACCGTTAAAAAGTCCTTCCCGTACTCTCGTTTGGTAAAATAGACAGGCTGGCCAGTCATACAATCTGTTGTACCGACGACAAATTCGCCGGAACTGTTATAGAAGGCTTCATAATCGTATGGGACATGTTGGTTAGGAATCTCATCGAAAATAAAATCCATCCCAAAAAATTGACGATTCTTAAAATAATTTTTCCATGAAATATATCTAGGATCAGAAGCATATTCAATCGTTACAGTCTTATTTCTTCCTTTTTGCTTCGACAAATAGGAAGCGGCATTACATGCACCAGCAGATACGCCGATGACATAAGGAAAAAACAGCTCCTGCTCTAAAAAGTATTCAAGGACTCCAGCAGTATAAACTCCACGCATCCCACCGCCCTCTAATACCAAACCGACTTGATTTATCACACTGCTTCTTCCCTTCATCCATAGCTATAATAATAGTCATTATAAGATATATGCACCTATTTGCAAAACGAAATGACTCTGCTATACAGCAAGCTCTTTTTTCCGAAAAATCATAACACTTAATGCCAACAGAATGATGATACAGACTCCAGCCAACAAACCTGCTGGTAAAAGATACTCCGAAACTCCTTTATCTAACAAAAGTTCATTCGCATAGGACGTTAATTGAGCGGGGCTCCATTCAAGCCAGCTAGATAAAGTACTTGACACTATACTCACAATAATAACAACAGCTAATGAGATAAACCCAGCCGTTCCCGACGTCCTAAGCATAGAACTAAAAAATACAGTCACAGTTAATATAAAGGTAAACCACAAGGCATATAAGAAATAGCCTTGCAAAAATTCGCCAAACGGAACCCAATCAAATAATAAACCTGTATAATACCATGTTGCTAGACAACCAATAAAAAAAGAAAACCACATTATCAATACTCCCCCAGCCCATTTTGATGTTATAAAGGAAGTAAATGAAACCGGCTTTACCAAAATCATTGCTGCAACACCGCTTTTTCTTTCCGCAGCGATAATCCCCATGGTCGAAAGGACAATAATTAAAACACCTAGAGTGGTGTATTCCCCCAGTCCTTGCATAATTACCTCACGGGCCGTCGGCGTCGGAATCTTAATGACAGCACCTTCAGGCAAGCCCCCAAGTGAATCAATGATTTGCGGCATGTAATATGTGATTATTGGCTTCTGAACACCAATTAAGATAAAAGTAATTGGCATCCAAATCCATTTAAAGTTTCTCCACATTTCTAACAGCTCTTTTTGCAAAAGCGTCATCCACTGGCTCATTTCCTCACCACCTTCATAAAAACATCTTCCAGTGTAATTCTGCTAAGTTCAAATTTTTCAAGCGGCCAGTTTTTCTCTAAAATTTCTTGCAAAAAGATTTGTCTTGCACGCTCAATATCCTTAACGAATACACTGTTCCGTTTGCCATCAATATTCACTGATTGTGTTAATTCATGATTGGCAAAATAATTTTCAATTTCCTCCGATTTGGATTTAAAAATAAAGTCAATTTTTGCTTGCTGGTGGCGGTCACGAAGTTCATTCATTGTCCCGGACTCTACGATTTCTCCATTATGTAAGAACAATATCTCGTCACAAACCTCTTCGGCATCATTTAAAATATGGGTGGAGAATAGAATGGTCGTCTCTTTCTTTAACCCTTCTAACAGATCTAATACTTCCCTTCTGCCTAATGGGTCAAGGGCAGATACAGGTTCATCAAGCATAATCAACTCTGGACTGTGAATAAGTGCCTGGGCTATACCTAATCGCTGTTTCATTCCTCCGGAGTATTTTCCAACCCTCCGATTTTTAGCATCCATAATCCCAACAAGCTGCAATAATTCTATGGCTCGTTCTTTCGCCTGTTTGTGCTTTAAACCAGCAAGCTTTCCGGCATAGATTAGGAATTCAAGCCCTGACATCCATTCATAAAAAACAGGAAATTGTGGGAGATAACCAATGAAACGACGAATGTCCTCACCTTTTTTGGCATCGGTAAAAGTAATCGTGCCGGAAGTAGGTGCCATCAAACCGGATAGCATCCTTAATGTGGTTGTTTTTCCTGCGCCATTAGGTCCTAGAAGCGCAATACATCTTCCCTTTTCTAAGGAAAAATCCAGCCCTTTAATCACCTCCGTACCCTGGAAACTCTTTTTCAATCCAGATATTTGAATAAGGGACATTAGTTATTTCTCCTTCCAATCACAAAGTAAAGGATTGGACCAATAATATTTACAAACAAAATAATGATCACCCAAAGCCATTTGGGACCATTAGTTTTTTCAATCCTTACTAAATCAATAATAGAAACAATTAATAAAATAAGCTGAATAATGACGATTGGCAATAATATGGGTGTATATTGAGCTAAAGCATCCATTTTTAGTTCCCCCTTTGTTTTCTTAAATACATTTATATGACGTTTGAACTATAAAAACGTTCAAAAAACCCGGCAAATTTTTTTGCCGGGTTCACCATTTATATTTATTTAAGCAATCTGAAAATGAGCGGGAATTGATATTGATTTCCCTCGTACGCTTTCACAGCTGCAATAATTGTGAAAATAAAAGCCGCAATGCCTACTGCCCATAATAAGACAACGCCAATTAAAAGAAGTACCAATATTCCAGATATGACCGAGTAAACAAAATAAGAAATAGCAAAATTAAAATATTCTTTCCCATGATAATTGATGAATGATGATTCATCTTTCTTTATTAACCAAATTATTAAGGGTCCTAAAACCGGAAAAAATATACTTAGCACATATATCCCTGCGGCCAATAACCTTTCTTCACTCTTTACCATTTTTATTTCCCCCATTGAAAAAGTATTTTTCTCTCTACCTTACTATTTACGCTGTACACTATTAAAGGTTTCATTAAACACATCAAATTCCGCTCTTTTTTTGAAAAAGCCGAAAATTCCCTACTTTCCCTTAGGGACACTAGTTGGTAAAATAGATAAAATACTAATATTAAGTTTCAGAAAGGCTAAATTATGACGAACATACTTTTAAAAAATGCAACAATTTATCCGATAACATCAAAACCGATCAAATACGGTGATGTTCTCATAGAAGAAGGGAAAATAAAAAAAGTTGGCAAAAATATTGTTACTAATTCGAACGTTAAAATCATGGACTGCAGTGAATTATTTCTTTTTCCAGGCTTTATAGATGTTCATACTCATCTAGGACTTTACGATGAAGGTACGGGTTGGGCAGGTAATGATGCCAACGAAACGGCTGAAGCACTAACTCCCCATATCCGTGCAATGGACGGCGTTTATCCATTAGATCCCGCTTTTTCAGACGCTATTAAAAACGGCATCACCACGGTCCATATTATGCCAGGAAGTGCGAATGTAATTGGAGGAACTACTTCCGTCATTAAAACATCTGGGAAAAACATCAAAAAAATGATTGTTCAAGATGTTGCCGGATTAAAAATTGCTTTAGGTGAAAATCCGAAAAGAATACACAGCCACGGCAATAGTGACTCCATTACACGAATGGGTATCATGGGGATGCTTAGAGAGGCCTTTTACCAAGCGATTCATACTGATAACCCTGATGACTTACGAATCAGTCCATTAATCATGGCATTAAAAAGGGAGATTCCAGTTCGAATACATGCTCACCGTGCTGATGATATCATCACAGCGTTACGATTTGCAGAAGAATTTAATCTGGACTTAAGAATTGAACATTGTACCGAGGGACATTTAATAGCAGAAGAACTTGCAGGAATTGGTTTAAAAGTGTCTGTAGGTCCAACCCTGACAAGAAGGTCAAAGGTCGAATTAAAGAACAAAACCTGGAAAACTTATCAAGAATTGACTAATCATGGTGTTGAAGTATCGATAACGACTGATCATCCTTATACCCCAATCCAATACTTAAATATATGTGCAGGCATCGCCACTCGCGAAGGGTTACCCGAGCAAAAAGCACTTGAAGGTATTACGATTAATCCGGCAAGAAATTTAAGAATAGATCAGCATGTTGGCAGTATTGAAGTGGGAAAGGATGCTGATTTGGTGTTATGGAGCCATCATCCTTTCCATTACTTAGCAAAGCCAAAATGGACGATGATTGCTGGTGAAATGATTTATTCAGACCTGTAGAAGGTTGTAGAAAATTGGAATAAAATCTTGTTGAAAATGTGCTAAAAACCTATTTCTTTTTTTGATTATTTTTAGTATCATACACTAAGTAAGTCTGTTTTAAGTCCTGAAAAATTTGGAGGTTTATGGACATTCCGGTTTAACAAAAAATGATATAGGGAAGGCAAATGGTGCGCCACCAGTTTTTCTGGTTCTAGTGGGTTCGATTCCCACCCCGAAATTTTTTACGCAACTTTATAAAAAATTTCGAGGGTGGGCCGCTTCTTTTGACATGGGATCGGTATGCCCTAATGGAGGGATAATCATGCTAAAGAAACGTGATCTACATGACAGCCATACATTATATGAATTAATGACGCATCCAGATGTCTTCCCTTTCGTTCGCCAAAAAGCGGCTTCCTACGATGAATTCTTATTTATCACGAAACAAACGATTGAAGCAGAAGAGCGCGGAGAATTAATTTCCCGTACTATTCTTGATGAGTGGGGTACTCCAATTGGAACCATCAATTTGTTTGACATTGAAGAGAATGCCGGATTTTTGGGAACCTGGCTTGGAAAGCCTTATCATGGGCAAGGCTATAACAGCCCTGCTAAAGAGGCCTTCTTCCAAGAACTCTTTTATGAGTTAGGGATTGAAACTGTTTTTATGCGGATTCGAAAAATTAATATTAGGTCTATTAAGGCTGCCGAAAAACTTCCTTATGTTATAAAGGCAAATGAATCAAGAAAATCACTTTATGATCAATTGAATGCTAATGAGGAAGTATATGATTTATATGAAATTCCAAAAGACTTGTATACGCTGCATTTTCTCAGAAATGGGTCTTCTCAGGACGATTCTTCACATTTATTGGAAGCATAATAGCAATCGGTTAACACCGATTGCTTTTTTATTTGTATAAAAACTAGATCGTTGATTTACGCTTCAGGCGCGAGCGGTTCGCGGGCAGTCCGGGGAGTCTCGCGCCTTACGCTCCAATCAACTTAGTTATAATTTCAATAAAAAAAGACCAAGACGTAATATACGCCCTAGTCATTCATTTTAGTAATAAAGTTATATTATTAATCCGTTACATTTTGTTCCAGCGATTCATTTACCTCGCTAAGACCCATTTGGAGCAAAAATTCTTCTAATTCCTCATTGGTTAATGTTTCAAAACGGCCATCATGAAAAAATATTTGAGTTTGATTAGGATTAATTCTATTGATATTAAAACTCATTTTCTTTGCTCCTTTCATCGATGATTATTTCCTATTATCCACAAAATAACCGTTTTTAATTCCAGAAGATTAAATGTTTTAACAATTAAAAAAAGACCTGAATTTAAACAGGTCCTAGATCTTATGTATTTTGCCGAGGACGTCTATCCCGCCAGTGACTGGTATGATGCTTCCTGTAATAAAATCAGATTTTTCATCAGCGAGAAAGGTTATGACTCTTGCGATATCTTCTCCTGTTCCCTGCCTTTTGACAGTATTTTGATCGGCTGACAACACTGCTTCCTCTATTTTCTTTTCCTTCCATTCGTTAATGATATCTCCTGGACTAACCATATTGGCCGTTATTCCATTCTCCGCTTCTTCAATTGCGATCGTCCTCGTTAGTGAGGCTAAACCTGCTTTTGCAGCTGCAAATGTGGAACGATACACCCATCCAGGTGCGGTTTCGACACGGTCAAACCCGAGCGTGATAATCCTTCCCCATTTTTGCTGTCTCATTCCTGGAATGAACAGCTTTGATAAGTAAAAAACAGCACTCAAATTACCTTGCAGAAGGTAGTTCCATTCTTCGAAGGTATATTCGGTCATTTTCTTTCTCTCATGAATATACGGCCCGGCATTATGAACAATCATCTCCACAGTTCCATATTCAGTCAGAATTTGATTAACCATTCGAATGCAATCTTCCTTATTTGCAACATCCCCTTGAACTGCGATGTTTTTCGTACCAAACGTTTCCGTTAAATTTTGTGCTAACAAAACAGCTTCTGATTCACTTGTACGATAATTAATCACAACCTGATATCCTTTTTCTGCAAGCTTATAGGCGGTCATTTTTCCGATGCCAGAGGCTCCGCCTGTAATCAAAGCCGTTTTTATTTTCACGACCATTACCTCACTATTAAAAAAATTTCTCTCTTTACTATATGTTAAAAAGATTCATTTATATATGCAAATTTTAAACAAATGTACCCTTAAACAATCAGCACAAGTTTTAATAACGGATGGGCGAGTGTTTGCATAGTATGAGTGTGAGATATCAATAAAAAGGATGTGACAGGATGCAGACTGTAATCAACATTTTCAGCTTGAAAATTAACAGTGTCTCTAACAACGGGTCTGTCAACATCGGTGAAGCCCTTCATAATGCCCATACTGCCAATACAAAATCTCAGGGTCAAAATACTGCTTATGGTGATTTTGCACCTCCGAACGCCGCAATGGAAAATGTCTTTATTGATCCTGATGTCAATGATATGGGAGATATCGCAAATCCGTCGAACGTCTTTAGCAATCCGAGATAAAGGACTGAAAAAAATGCCTTTTCAGATAAATGTTTTTAATATTAAAACAAATTCAATCGCTAATAACGCCAATATTTCTCTGGGGCCTTCCGTCCAAAACAGCCATACAGCCAACCAAAAGTGGATTGGTGCGAATTTAGCACTAGGAGACTTATCACCATCAAGTTCCTGTTCCTTTAATGGATTCGTCGATCCTGACGTAAGTGATCAAGATCAAATCGCCAACCCTTCCTTCCCAATTTCGACTCAATTCTAGACTTTAGAGAGGATGAACAAAGATGTTCCCTTGGAATATTTTCCCTTTTAATAAAAATATGAAGGATACCATGAAAAATATGAAGCCTGAAGAAATTGAAAATTTTGTCCAGGATCTCATGCGAAAAATCATGCCTCAAAACATGATGGGAATGATGAACCCTCAGGATCTAATGAACGGTTTTCAATCTTCCGTTTCACAGCAACCGCAAATGACAGGAGTGTTAAATTCTGCTGCCTTTGAAACACATGATTTTGTATTTGTGAGAATTCCGCTTAAAAGTGAAGAATGGCTCAAACAACTCCGCATTTATCACACGTCTAACAAATTGATTGTTGAACATATTCCTGAGCAGGAAGATAAACATACCATAACCTTGCCGGCAATTGTCCGAAAGAAAGGGGCAGCAGCCAATTATAAGGATGGAGTCCTTGAGATTAAAATTCCCAAAAATATAGATATGCAATATTCACAAATCGACGTGACAGAAATCTTGTAGCCGTCGATTTTTTTTGCATGTTTTTGACAAGGAAAAATAAGATGAGAATAGGGATGATTAAAATGGGGTGGTATGATGGAAGTTGATAAATTAAAAAAATGGTTAGATGTGGCCCAGCAATTTCAATCCGAGAAATTTTGGAATCAAATTTTCAATGAAAATAATAGACCTTCTTCAAATAACAATCTTTCCTTAAATCCTCTATCAGCCGTAAATGAATTTTTCCCAAAATGTGATTTATACGAAACGGAAAATGAACTTATTGTCGAAGCCGAAATACCAGGGTTAGAAAAGGAACATCTCCAAATCTCCGTGCAGCAACAGATCTTGACAATCAAGGGAGAATTTAAAGCCTTACACCAAAATCGAAAATATTATATGAAGGAACGAGTAAGCCGCTCATTCAAAAAGGAATTAATATTACCATACCCGATATTCGTTCAAAAGATAAAATCTGAAATTCGCAATGGTGTATTAACCTTAACCATGCCAATGAACCGTGAGGAAGTCGAGGATATCCCTATCACCTTCGATCAATCCAATCCTGAATAGAGGGCTTTTATGCGATTTCTATTTCGCTTTTTTATCTCCAAAAAAGCTTTTTTACAAAAAATCACGGAATTAGAAAAAAAGATTTCCATCCTGGAAGCCAATTTACACGAATCTAAATCTTCCCCTGATGAAACCATCCAAAAAGAAAACCAGACGACCATTAAAATTGAACACCTTCAGGTTGATAAAATCATTATTGAACATTTAGATTATGCCAATAACTTTGGTCAATTAGGAATTAAAGATTTGTCAGGTAAATTAAATATTGGCACAAGCTATGAAGGCGATCTTACTAAATTAGTTGATGAAAAAATTGCAGAGAAGCTTTCAAAACAGGCTAAGGTAAACCTAAAAGCTAAAAAAGAAGATTAAGACAGCCATTGCGGCTGTCTTTTAATGTCCCTCTTTTTGCCCCTCCATGTTCATCCTTCCATGGAATCTTTCGCGTTGGGATCCTCTTTTTCACTAGGAGTTCCGACAACAAACTCTTTTTTAGGCATATTGTGCATATCCCTAGCTGTAACATGTGTAATGATATAGTACGTACCTTCTTGGTCAAACGATTTCTCAAGACGGTAAATGCCATTCTTTGGGTTTTTAATCGCGATTTTTTGATGCTTTTCATCCTTCGAACGCCAAATCTCAAATATCACTTCATCAGCATCATTAACCGCTTCCTTTCCTTGAGAAACTTTTGCTTCAAAAGTGACAGGCTGATTTAATTTTGCCGGTTCCGGATTGATTGATAAATTCACTTCCACCATTTCTGGCAGATCGGCTGATTGCTCCTCTTCTTTACTGCAGGACACAGCCACAATCAGGAATAGAATAGAAATAATACCGATTACAAGCTTTTTCATTATAGGTCACTCCTATCTTAATTCTTCCATCATTTCAATATGAAGCGCGATTAACTGTATTTTAACTTCCTCCGCAATTGTAGAATCGACAACTCTCTTAGTGGCGGAGTAGTATTTTTCATACTTGCTTTTCCTTATTCTAGGATGGGAGTTTTTGTCCAATAGCTCCCTTTTAAGGGCCTCATGTAATATTTCTTCACTACTTTTTTCACCCGGTGCTAATAACCGATTGTTCCAAATCGAGCGGTATTGTTCTAATAAAGCATCAAAATTCATAGGCAAAGATATCCCTCCTCTTTCCTGCCATTGCCATTGTTACATATTTACTATCATTATTGCAAAAAATAAATTTTAACAATATAAAGAAAGGAGAAAACTATGTCTACGCCCTATAAATGCCCAAATTGCAAAACAAATCGAAGCCGCTTTAATATTATTCAACAAGTCTCTCATTCAGTAAAGCTTGACCCTCATTCTGGTGCGGTTGTCAGGGAATATGGTGAAAATGAATTAGAGCCGTTTCACATCCCCTATAATGGACCTGAATATCGGATTCAATGCGCTGCATGCGGCCTGATTGAGGAAGAACGAACCTTTATAAAGTTTGGTGAGCAGCCAATATAAACGAAAAACACCTTATTTTTAAGGTGTTTTTCGTTTATTTTAGGCTGTTTTCTTTTAGAAAGTCCTCAGAATCCACTTTCCAAGCATCTGCTGGGGAAAAGCGAATTAAGTGAATGTTCCCATTGAATGATTGACTTCCCCTATTCTTAATAAACCAATCCACTACGACTGGTACATCTAAACTAATTTCCTCAGTTAAATCCTCTGGAGGAAGCTCCTCCATCCTAGAAATTCTAACATTTTCGACTTTAACTAAAATGGGCTTCCACTTAATATTTTGCAGAGAGGCCTCAGCAGTAATCTGTTTATCCTGCTGTTTAAAGCCGGCTATGTAGGCATTTATAACATCATATGGATTCGCTTTTCCTAAATAATCATCTAGTTTTCCAGATGCCTTCAACACCATGAGCATATGTGATAAATCCATTGAGTTGGTTCGGTGTGTTGTACTGCCATAAAAATGAATACAAAAATGTCCTGGAAAATTATTCTTAAGTGCTCCAGCTCCATGAGGCATTCCATGCATGGAGGCCCCAATCCATTGGTCTTTATGCATTACGATAATCGCACGCCGTTTCCAGCTCCATTTTCCCCCATAGATTTTCTTCATGATCTTTGTATCTTTAGTGGTTAAAGGCTGTACATCTGCATGATGACTACCTGCACGGCGCTGTACTTTAAATTGTTTCCCCGTTTCAATGTCCATGACGGTGAATTTGGTATACTTTGGTAAAATATGATTGACTTCATTCCAATTTAACATCTCTATTTTATAGCTAATATCTGTGGAAGCTTGAACACCTTGTCCATGTAGGAGGATGACAATTAATACGAATAATATCGATACTCTCTTCATGAAATCCCCCCTTAATGTGAATTTTTCTACATTAAAAGAGTTACCTGAAGAAGAAATTATCATGCATGGATTTAACGATTTTTCTTATCATTTTCAAGGATAAAAAGCTGTGTTTGAATTTGTGGCCAATCGATATTCTCCCCAATAAATACAAGATTTAACGGTAAATTCATATACTCCTTCATGTACAAAGGCATGCCATAGGAAAATTGAAAAAGAAATGGATGGTCTGAATACTCAAACTTGATATATCCTTTAATTCGATATACAGTATCAGGCAAACCTTTCAAAAATTCTTCAAATTCAGTCTGTCTTATTGAAGTAGTAAATTGGTAAACAAATGTGGTTAAATTTAACGGAATCTTCAGCGATTTTTTATCGAACGAAACAGTAAGATTTCTAAGTTGGGTTATGGAAACCTGAGAGTAATTCGTCAAGAGACATCTTGCCTTTGGATTGACAGCCTGCATTTCAAAAGTAATATTAGCCTGCTGGCCCTCCGTTAGTTCATTCATTTTGTTAATGAGAATGAAATCTGCATGTCTTACTTGTTCAAGGATGAGCTGCTGCAGCTGCGGACTTAGTGACTTTCGGTTGAGCCATCTTGTACCGTCGACAGTAGTAATGATCCCTTTTATGTCAAGCTTATCCGCAAACAACGGAGAAAGGATTGCATCTAGAACCTCTACAGGGTGTGCAGCCCCTGTTGTTTCAATATAGATAACCTCTGGTTTCTCATCTAATAACAATCCTTGCAGCTGTGCCTCAAGCTTATCTTGAATCGAGCAGCAAATACAGCCGCCCAACAATTCCTTTAAGGACACATCATTATCATCAATGGCATCCGAATCAATGGAGACCTTTCCAAGTTCATTCATCATCACTGCTACTTTTCTTCCAGTTTTCTGTTCATCCTCAAGCAATCGTTTTAACAACGTTGTTTTTCCACTTCCTAAAAATCCAGATAATATATAAACCTCAGCTTTTTTCATCATAAAATCCCTTCTTACCTTCTAAGATTCTTATATTATAGCTGAAAAAGCGGATGAAAAAATCATCCGCTTTTAAAAAGGTTAATTGCTTCTTTTAAAAGAACCGGTGCTAATGCAGCTAGTTCTTCCACTGATTTGTCAGCATTAATTAAAAAATCCTCCACCTTTTTTTTCGTTACTTCCGATAATCCATCCGAATATTTTATTTTTTGAATAACGGAATCCATTTCAGATTTGAATCCGTTATGAAAAAACGAGTTTAAAGGAGCGTAGCCTAAAAAGGAAAATAAAATTACAGCTATGCATAGCTTTCTCATGGTTCTAATACTTCCTTCCATTCATTTACTGTCCATTTTAGGAAAGAAGCTTTAGAAATATACTGGAACATATAAAAAACCCGACTCCTATTGGAATCGGGAATTGTAGGCTATTTCATGATGCCTTTTAACACTTCAACTGCCTTTTGCAATTGAGTATCACTCGTTTTGATTTTTTCTCTTAAAAGATCCATTAGCTTCAAAGTAGCGTCACCTTTTAGCACCCCATTTTCTGGGAGTTTCTGTGCTTTTTGGAATGCGATAACAGCTGCTTTCGTTTTTTCATCAAAGAAGCCATCCTCACGGCCTGGATCGTACCCAATAGCTTTTAACATTTTTTGCGCTGTCTGAACCTCAGTTGAAGAAGTAGAAAGCGCTAGCTCTTTATCTGGATTAATGATTGGCAATGTTGCATATTCAGGTAAGGCTACTTCGTAATCTGGTTTAATTCCTTTTTTATGAATCCAATTGCCGTTTGGTGTCAGCCATTTTGCGATGGTGTATTTTAAGTTGGAACCATCCGCAAAATCTGAAGCAGTTTGAACCGTTCCTTTGCCAAATGACTTTTCCCCAACTAACGGAACACCAGCAGATTCTTTTACAGCTGCGGAAAGAATTTCAGAAGCACTCGCACTTCCTTTGTCAATCAAGACAACTAAAGGAAGGTTTGGATTACCCTTATTTTCAGAAGGTATTTCCGTAATCTTACCGTTACGGTCTTCTTCTTTAACAATAACTTTTCCTTTTGGGACGAACATACTGGAGATTGTTACAGCTTGATCCAATAATCCTCCAGGGTTTTGCCTTAGGTCTAATACAAGGCCCTTCATACCCTTCTTTTGTAAGTCATTCAATGTTTTAACAAGCTCGTTAGATGTATTGCTTGAGAAACTGATAATTTGGACCTTGGCAATTTGGTCATCCACCATTTCACCATAAACAGTTTCAATTGGTATCTCATCTCGAACAATAGGTACACTCATTGGAGCACCAGTGCCAGCTCTTTGAATAGATAATTCAACCTTCGTACCCTTTTTACCACGAATCATTGTCACGGCTTGGGTTGAGTTCATACCCTGCAGGCTTTTACCATCCACTGATAGGATGATGTCATTCGGTTTTAAGCCTGCTTTTTCAGCAGGTGATCCTTTGATCGGTGAAACGATTGTAATATGGCCGTCTTTTTCTTGAATTTCTGCACCTATACCCTCAAATGACGAGGAAATGCTGCTATGAAAACTCTTTGCTTCATCTTTACTCATATAATCTGAGTAAGGGTCATCGAGAGCCTCAACCATTCCGTTGATGGCCCCATTGATCAGCTTATTTTGACTTGTTCCCTTATAGTACTTACTTTTCAATGTATCATAAGCTTCATATAGCTTATTAAATTCCTGCCTATCGCTAGCAGCCGGCACGACCTTTTCTTTGCCAAACGAGAAGGCAACTGTTGTTATTCCTGCAGATAGAAAAACGATAAAAAACAAAAGCATAATAAAATGGAATTTCTTGAAACGGATATAACTTGACCTATTTTCCGTCATTTGCTCCTGTTCAACCTTTTCCAGGTCTTTTTTCTCTTCCTCCAAAGCCTTCACCACTTTCATTAACCGTAAAAAATATGAAATGTCCAAGTTAAGCATTTTAATTTTAACCCTTAGTGTTTAGAATAACATCTTTTTAATAAATTTAACAAAGAAAAAGTAAAGAAAATAGAGCAAATGCTTGAAAGCTAAAAAAAGCACCTGCCATAAGGAAGGTGCCATTGACATTTTTTATTACGTTAAATCTTTACTCTTTTCAAGCGAAGCGAATTCGTTACTACGGATACTGAACTAAACGCCATCGCAGCACCTGCAACCCACGGAGCTAACATTCCCATTGCCGCGATTGGAATACCTCCAGCGTTATAAATTAAGGCCCAGAAGAGATTTTGGCGGATATTTTTTATTGTCTTTTGGCTTAATGAAATCGCTTTTGGAATCAAGGTTAATTCTCCGCCTAAAATGGTGATATCGGCCGCTTCAATGGCGACATCGGTCCCGGTTCCAATTGCAATTCCAATATCGGCAACGGCAAGGGCAGGTGCGTCATTTATTCCATCACCAACCATCGCAACCCTTCTGCCTTTTAGCTGAAGTTCTTTTACATGATTAGCCTTTTCCTCAGGTAAGACTTCCGCGATTACTTTTTGGATTCCTACCTGGGCAGCAATCGCTTTAGCTGTCCGCTCATTATCACCTGTCAGCATAAAGACCTCAATCCCTAGCTGATGTAATTGATGGACCGCCGTTTTAGCTGTCTCTTTGACGGTATCTGCAACAGCTATGACACCCATAATGGTGGAATTGATAGCAATAAACATTGCTGTTTTTCCTTCGTTCTCAAACCGATGCAAGTCATGTTCCACATCTGAATAGGGGATTCTTTTTAGATTCATAAGCTTGCGGGTGCCGATATAAATTTCCTCATAGCCTATTTTCGCTTCAATCCCATAACCTGGTATGGCCGCAAATTTTTTTACTGGTAGAGTACTTGTCCTATTTTCCAATCCAAACTTAACAATCGCCTCTGCAAGTGGATGCTCAGAAGACTTCTCAGCAGAGACCAGATATTGGAGGACTTTTTTTTCATCCCGGTAGGCGATAAAATCCGTAACGATTGGTTGCCCCTTTGTAATCGTTCCTGTTTTGTCCAAAACAATCGTGTCAATTTTATGGGCTGCCTCTAAATGCTCTCCTCCTTTGAAGAGAATACCCACTTCCGCTCCTTTACCAGTTCCAACCATGATGGAAGTCGGAGTTGCCAGCCCAAGTGCACATGGACAGGCAATAACGAGGACAGCGATGGATGTTTCTAATGCGGATGGGATATTCCCGGGATTAATAAACAGATACCAAATAAAAAAGGTTAGGACTGATATGGTAACCACCACAGGGACAAAGTACCCTGAAATAATATCAGCAATCCGTTGTATTGGAGCCTTATTTCCTTGAGCCTCCTCAACAATTTTGATAATTCCTGCCAGAGCTGTATCCTTTCCCACCTTTACAGCTGTCACTGTGATCGTTCCATTTTTATTTATCGTCGAACCAATCACCGTATCACCTGGGGATTTCTCAACGGGAATAGATTCTCCGGTAATCATTGATTCATCAACTGAAGTTTTACCTTGGATTACTTTTCCGTCAACCGGAATTTTTTCTCCAGGCTTCACTAATATAAGGTCTGACACCATTACTTCATTTATCGGAATTTTGAATTCGACCCCTTCGCGAAGGACGATGGCTTCCTTTGCCTGCAAGCTAAGCAGTTTGGAGATTGCAACCGTTGTTCTTCCTTTTGCCATTGCTTCAAACAATTTGCCAAGCAGGATTAAGGTGATGAGCACGGCACTAGTTTCAAAATAAAGATGGGGGGAATATAGGTGATTATTAAGCGTTTTTAAACCTTCAAAAAGACTATAAAAATATGCAGCAGAGGTTCCCAGTGCCACTAAAACATCCATATTAGCACCTTTATTTTTCAATGCATTATAAGCGGCAATATAAAATGGTCCCCCTATATAAAATTGGACTGGTGTTGCCAAAATTAATTGAAACCATGGATTCATCAAAAGGTGTGGCATGGGCAGGTTGAGCTCTACTGGTACATGATCAAGCATGGTATAAAGTAATGGAAAAGAAAGAATAATAGATAGAATAAGTAATTGTTTCTTATGTTTTATTTCTTCTTCCTTTAGCTGCCTTTTTTCCTCTCTTTGCATTTTCTCCTTGGCTCCATAGCCAATTCTTTCAATTCTTGCGATAATGTCATCACTAGTAACAAGATCAGTCTCATATGAAATAGCGGCACTTTCCATGGCTAAATTAACATTAGCTTCAACACCGTCCATTTTATTCAAAACCTTTTCAATTCTGGTTGAACATGCCGCACAGGTCATCCCTGATATATCTAACTTTAGCTGCTCTTTCACTTTGTTCACCTCAATTAATACAGTACCCTGGCATCCTATGTTTTTCGATGATATTTGTCACTAGCACTAGTTTTGCTTTATAATAAATTCTCCATAAAAACAAAAACCTCCTCCTTTTATGGAAGAGGGGTTTGAATATTATTCTTTAATGGCTGCTTCTAAAGCCACTTCAATCATATCGTTAAAGGTTAATTGTCTTTCTTCAGCAGTTGTTTCTTCTCCTGTTAAAATATGATCACTTACAGTTAAAACAGAAAGTGCTTTACGACCAAATTTAGCTGCTAATGTATAAAGTGCGGTTGTCTCCATTTCAATCGCTAAAATCTGATATTTCGCCCATTTTTCCAGCTCAGCATTATCGTTATAGAAGGAGTCAGCGGTAAAAATATTCCCCACTTTTAAATTTAGCCCTTTCTCTAAACCAGCATCAAAGGCCTTCTTTAATAAATCAAAGCTTGCACAAGGGGCGAAATCAACATGACCAAAGGTTAGACGGTTTATATTGGAATCAGTTGAACTTGTCATAGCAAGAATTACATCACGTACCTTAACATCCTTTTGAATAGCTCCACAGGTTCCAACGCGAATTAAATTTTGGACATTATAGCTTTGCATCAATTCATTTACATAAATAGATATGGAGGGAACTCCCATCCCAGTTCCTTGAACGGAAATTCTCTTACCTTTATATGTACCAGTATAGCCAAACATATTTCGAACTTCGTTATAGCATTTTGCATCCTCTAAAAACGTTTCTGCAATATATTTTGCACGAAGCGGATCTCCGGGAAGCAATACCGTATCCGCAATTTCGTTCTCTTTTGCACCAATATGTACGCTCATTCAAAATCCTCCTAACAAAAAGTAGTACAGTATTATTCTGCACCATTGACAATATAACATAAACAATTTTCAATAGAAAAGCTTATTTAGAAACGGACATGAAATTTTAAAATTGTGGGAAGCTATTTTTAGAATTAAAAGGAGGTTGAGTTTTTTGGGAAAGAAACATCGAAGCCGCATAAATGGACAAAAGAAAAATAATCATATCCCTGCAGAGGCAATCGTAGCTGAACACGAAGCACATGCAAAGGAACATAATGCCTCAGGCGGACGTAAAAGCTAAGAAAAAAACCTAAGGATGTTTTCCTTAGGTTTTGTCATTTTTTAGAGAAGCATGATTCGATTAATCGGAAACCAGCCGCCAGGCTTTAATTGATAATAGTGCTGACCACCGCGGCCTTCATCAATTAAAATGATATCACCGGTCGTTAGAAATCTCCCACTATAATCAGCAGGGATTCTGTCCGTCACATTAAAGCAGCTGAAAGTCTCCTGCAAACAATGATCTCTGCTATTTGCTATAATCGTTGTTCGATATACCTCTTTATGCCCCTTATTTTCCCGGTACTTTGGAGTTTGAAAGATCGTCACATCATATTGAATACTTGCTCTTCTAGTTAATACTTTGATCATCATATACCTCCAATTATTAGAATTAATTTTATATTCTAAATAATTGGCGATGACCTATGTCGAATCCTTCTAAAAAATTCCACTTTTTTTGTCGAATATCATTTTTTTTACTTATTTGCCGCTGATTCATGTGAGATAATAGCGAATTGACAGAGAATGCTTAGGAATAACCACCGATAACCGTTTGGATTTTTTGTGCTAAATATGGAATATCTGCATTTGTAACCGATAAACGCACATTCGTTTCATCTGTTCCCATTGCTTCAGAGAATAAACCTGATAGACCTCTAGCCCGGCGATCGACTTGGAGCATTATTTCCAGGGCTCCATTACTTGCTGGGAAGAAAACGACTTCAAGTTCATCTAAGCGGCCGCAGAAGGGTCCGGAAGTAGGTACGAATTCAAATTCTTGAACAAAGGGAAGGCGTCCCCGCAATCTTCTTGGCGCCTCTTCACAATCAGCTTCCCTTATTCTAAAGCCGAGATTATCAATAGCATTAAATACTGCAGTCATTAATGGATTAGGGACCACCTTTAACTGATCCTGATCATTTGGGTCGACTCCACCTTTAATATCAAGACCAGTCGAAACCCAAACCTTAGATCTGCCGATTGTCAAAGGAGCATCATAGGGCAATTGGAAAGTAAACGGAATTTCTTTTCGTTCATTTGACCTAATGGTAAAGGGTGTCGTTAAGCGGAAACGATCGATAGTAGCTGTGACCGTATACTTTCGGTCATCAGATTCTCTTAAATAGGTAGTGTTTAATGCTAAATAAATTTCATCAATTTGCTGCTCTACTTTGCCGCCTCTAATTTCTACAACACCCTTAACGGTCTCTCCCGGCATATACGTATCCTTTTCTAATTTTGTGTCTACTGATGCAGACCCAATCCCTACACTAGCAAATACTTTGTTAAAGAACGACATTTTTTTCTCTCCCTTGATTAAGTATAAATTGTTGAATATCATCTTTTATTTGAGCGCAATTGTCATAAGCTATATCGATTTGCAGGAGCCTGCGAATGATGTGTTTAGCTTGATCCGATATCTCCAATTCCTCTTCCCAGCTTTTTTCCGGTTTATTTTCGTGAAAGGTAAAATTGGAATAAAGCAAAAATAAAAGAAAATGGCCCAGTCCATAGAAATCCGCCTGTTGGTTCACTTCTTTACGTAAGTCCAGTTCCCGGCGTTTTTCCTTGCTTTTAAAATTCAAAGGTTTTGCAAGTCCTAAATCAATAAGCCTAATCTTAGATCCGTCTAAAATGACATTAGGAATACGGATATCGCGATGGATAAGGTTACGACAATGCAGATATTCAATATGTTCTAATAATTCGAAAGCAATCCTAAACGCTGCCCTTTCAGGAATGACCATTTTTTCAGCAAAAATCAATTGTTCAAAATTCTTGCCGTCAATAAATTCCATTGTATAATAGGGGATTTTTTTAAATGTCCCGTCCTCAAAATACGTTGGGAATCCTGGATTATCAATCGAATTTAATAATACTTTTTCCAACTCAAAGCTTTGTTTTCCAGCCTTAGTCATTCTTTTGTGAAGGCGAAGTGCTTTTAAAACCTTTTTCGTTTGAGTAACTAAATCAAATACTAGATAGCTGTGCCCATAGCTGCCCATACCGAGATGGCTGATCACCTGATAGCGGTCAGCCAGAATCTTTTCATTGGCGAATGGTCTTTCGAAAAGATTGGAAAATAATAAAATGATTTTTTTTACCATTTATTTAACTGCTAAAGAAACTAGACATAAAACTGCCGCTTTTATGCTTCTTTTTATAATGATGGTGCCCTAGATGGTTGTGATTATAATGGTTCATTTTCTTCCAGGCACCACTTGATGAACTGTATTTATGATGCCCATGGCTCAGTTTGCTCTTAATAATTGATTTAAGGATTTTTTTGAACATTCCAATCCCTCCTCATCTTCGTACCAATATATACGAATAAAAAAAATAATGGTTTCGCTATTTCAAAAAAAATAATTCCTTACATCGAATCAAACAAAAAGCGAGCACAGAATGCTCGTCTTTCGTTTTCATCTATTTAAAGAAGAGGTTTTTCCCTTCTTTCATTCAATGTTTATTATTCATCTTGCACTTCTTCATCGATGATACTTTTCTCAATTAAATATTCAAAGGTAATGTCAGCGAGTTCTTCCAATTCTTCTTCACTAGGAACGTATCCCCTTTTTACAAGCTCATGAAAGAAAAATTCGGCAATTTCTTCTGTATCAATAAATACTTCAATTTCTCTCATAGCATCGCCCCCTTTTTACAGAATGTATGATGTACATGGCCTTTTCATGCTATTTCAATTTATTAAAAAAAGAAACATGTCTTTTTTTAATCGGACAAGCATATGTTGAAGTAAAGAATCCTACTTGAGGTGATATCATGTTAAATTTACAAACAAAGTTCGAGGCATTGATGGAAGATGTTAACAAAGAAGATGGGCTCACTGTCAGAATGATGGAAAACTTCCTCGGCGCGATGTTTTTTCTGATTAAGTGGGCAGGAATTCCTTTTGTTTTGTATTTACTGTTTGCGGTTACACGCTTATAGGTTACACATGGCTTTTGCCATCGTTACTTACAAGGCTTTCTAATTTTCTGAGGATAACGCGCATGACTTGATAATATTCTTGATCATGAAATAATTCATATAAAATTCGATAATCATTGAAAATATCTAAGAGGTTGTCAATTAGTTCCTTCTTTTCCTTTTTACGCTCAATTTCTTCAAATTCCGCTTTCCTTACCATGTTTTGCATATTAGGATTTTTTGTTGGTTTTTCCTGCTTATTCACTAAGTATAAGAGGCCTAGTTTTTGAATAAATGTGTCTGCACTCTCTGCATCCGCTACAAGCGTCAGTTCCTCTTCTCCTGCTTCAAGCCACTCCCCATCACTTACCCTGGATAGCTCATAAATAACATCTTCCCATGCATCATCTTTATAGCGCCATATTTCGGTCCGAAAGCCAACCACTTTAAATAAATCTGCTCCATAACCGGCTACTTGAACCAAATCACCGATAAAAAATTTATATTCTATATCAATTTGCTCCTGTTCCATTATCGTGCCGTCATATTCAGATAGTAATTGCAAGGCTTCCTCAATGAACAGCCCATCACTCTTATTTACTTCATACACATACTTTCCGTCGAGCCATTTTACATCTGAGACTCTGCCAACAGTACCATATATTGTAATCACGACCGTATCACCGATCTTGTACTTCGGTTTTTTTCGTTTTGCCATGTCCTCCCATCCTCTCAAATGATTAGTCGTGAATTTTGATTACAATAGTATATGCGCACCTATTTATAAAAGCGCATGACAAATATAAAATGAAAAAATCGCCTCCAACGGGGAGACGATTTTCCTTTTAAACTTTATTTTCCGAAATGATGTACATCTGCCAGGCCTCATCAAAAATAGACATCGATTCCAAATAATTACCATTCAATTCAAGATACGAGCTTAATTCGTGGTAATCAGATGAATTTTTTGGAAAACTATGATCTAAATAGGCATGATTCGCAAATAGGCTGATTGCGTCCTTTGGAGCGGGATGCCGATATTTCATTAGGAAATGATAAAATGATTTACTCATGATTAACGCCTTTCTAATCCGTTTTATTTATATCCCATACTATAACGGATATAGTTGTCAGCGTAAAGTTTCACATACCAAAAGCAGCCTGACATTAAGGCTGCTAAAGTTTAGGAAGAGAAATCAAAGTAATTTTTCTTTAATAGCCTCGGAATTGCCATTAGTTCTTCAAATGTAATTACTTTTCCAACCTTACGGCAATCAATTAAATATAATTGATTCTCAATTTCTTTTACAATCGGCTCACTTTGATAGACCATCGAACAATCCGGACAAGAGAGGGTCGGCGTCTCAGAGATTTCAATTGCCCTGGTTCCATCTGGGATTTCCCAATAAACCGAACCTGTCATTCTCTTAACATTTGTGCCGCTGCACCATTCACATACCATTTACCCTAAACCCCCTCTGCAGTGTTGCTGGAATTAGTTGTTTCATTACTTTCCTTTTCTTTTTCGGTTTGTGCCTTAAATTTCTTATCCTTCAATTCATCCCGTTTGCTTCGTTTATCTTTAAGCGATGTATGGGCAGGGTCTTGGTTGTAATCCTTACGCCGGTTCAGCCTTGATAATCCTTCTGGAACGAGATTAAAGTGCTGGTCATTCATAATCCCCGATATCCCGGCAAGGGAGCGTTTTTCTTCCATATCTGGATAGACCTCTTTAAAGTAGTTTTCCGCCCTGCCTGGGACATAGTTTTCCGGTTCAGGATACGAAGTAATAACGCCCTCAAAATTCCGTAGGACAACCTTTTCCGCACTTTGGGAAATTAAATAATTCGGCTGAAGGGCAATTTTTCCGCCTCCTCCTGGTGCATCAACGACAAAGGTAGGCACAGCATATCCGCTTGTATGTCCTCTTAATCCCTCAATAATTTCAAGGCCTTTTGAAACAGGAGCGCGAAAATGCCCGATACCTTCTGAAAGATCACATTGATAAATATAGTATGGCCGTACACGAATTTTCACGAGGTCATGCATCAGTCTTTTCATGATTGGAACGCTGTCATTAATACCTGCTAGAATAACAGACTGATTGCCGACTGGAACACCGCAATTGGCAAGCATTTCACAGGCACGTTTCGATTCCTCGGTGATTTCGATGGATGTATTAAAATGGGTGTTCAGCCAAACCGGGTGATATTTTTTTAATATGTTACAGAGATTTTCCGTAATCCGCTGCGGGAATACAACCGGAGCCCTCGTACCAATCCGAATAATTTCTACATGCTCGATTTCCCTTAGGTTCTTTAGAATATACTCCAAAATATTATCATTAATAAGCAGTCCATCCCCTCCAGAAATCAATACATCCCTTACCTGCGGGGTTTGCCTGATATATCCAATCGCTGCATCCAGCTGCTTCTTCGGAACACCCATGCCAATTTGCCCGGAGAAGCGCCGTCTTGTACAATAGCGGCAATACATGGAACATTGATTGGTTACTAAAAAGAGCACCCGGTCTGGATACCGATGGGTTAACCCTGGAACGGGAGAATCTTCATCTTCGTATAATGGATCTTCGAGGTCATATTTAGTCTTATAAATTTCTTTAGAAATTGGTACAGACTGCATTCTAATCGGACAGCGTGGGTCATCCTGATTCATCAAGGAAGCATAATAGGGTGTAATATTTAAGGGGATGGTTTTCGTCGAAATTCTTACGCCCTCTTCCTCATCCGGTGTCAAATTAATTACTTTTTTCAAGTCATCTAACGTTCGAATCGTATTGGTTAGCTGCCACAGCCAATCGTTCCACTGTTCTTCGGTAACATCTTTCCAAAGCTCAATATCCTTCCAATGCCTTTTTGGCTTATATAAAAATTGTTTCATCACAATTCCTCCATTCGTGACCTTTACTTAATAATATGCAAGAAACGTGCCAATGCTTAAAAGCTTGAGCGCCCGTTTGGAGGAACATAAAAGCGCCGAAAATTCGGCGCCCTCAGTCTAGTACTTTTTTAATTTTATATTGTAACGTTTGTCTTGGGATCTCTAATATCTTAGAAGCTTGATTGATATTTCCATCACTTAACTCCAGTGCATTTTTTATTAACCGTTTCTCTAACTTTTCAATATTTTTCCTAAGTGAAAGCTCTCCAGTTGAATCAAAACTACTTTCTTGAGGTACAGAAAGATGCTTCAACATCATTGGCAAATCCTCGACCGTCAGGTATTCTTCTCCAGAGATATTCATCATATATTCAATCGTATGCTTTAACTCGCGTACATTCCCTGGCCATTGATACTCCATGAAAAAGGATTCACACGAATTTTTAATACCCTTTATGTTTTTAGCCAATATAATGTTGAATTCCTTAATAAAGTGTTCTGTTAGAAACAAAATATCTTCTTTTCGCTCCCTTAACGGCATCAGGGAAAAGGTGAACACATTTAACCGGTAATAAAGGTCTGACCTGAGCTTCTGGTCATGAAGTGCTCCGTTTGGATGTATATTCATCGCGGCTATGACACGAACATTCACAAGTATGTTTTCCGAACTCCCGACCCTTCTAACCATTCCATCCTCTAACACTCTTAGCAGCTTTGCCTGCAGTTCAACCGGCATGGTATGTAACTCGTCTAGAAAAAGGGTTCCCCCATCTGCCAGCTCAAATAGACCTTTGCGTTCAACCGCCCCAGTGTAGCTTCCTTTAGCTGTCCCAAAAAGAATACTTTCAAGCAGGGTTTCGGGGATTGCCGCACAATTTTGCGCTATGAATGGACCATCTGAGCGCAGTGACTCATGATGGAGGCCCTGAACAAATAATTCTTTTCCAGTGCCGCTTTCCCCGTAAACAAGAATTGGAGAATCCGATTTAGCTAATCTTTTCGCCTCTTCCTTCAAGCTGTTGAAGCGCTGATTAACCGTCAATAAATCCCTTAGGGTATACCTAACCTGCTTGGCAGACTTTTTCTTGCTGCTTTTATTTAACCCTTTTTGCAGATCTAGTAACCTTTCTGCAAACAGCTTCATTCTCGAATAATCTTTAGCGATTTCAACGGCACCGATGATTTCTTCGCCTAAAAAGATTGGCAGAGTCGTATTCATCGTATCAATTCTTGTCCCATGCAAATTCATATATTCCTGGGTTTGATTGTAAATCGGCTTTCCTGTTTTTATGACCCTTAACAAAGTACTGGATTCTTCTGAAAGGGACGGAAAGGCGTCAAATAAATGCTTCCCCAATACTTCCTTTACTGTCATACCATCATGCCTTGCTGCCACTTCGTTATAATATATCGTTTTTCCTTCCGTATTGACCACATGAATTCCTTCATCAATACTCTTTAGAATGGCACTTAGAACTTCTTGCGTTAAAGCGGTTAATTGGGCCATTTATTTCACCTGCCTTTTTGATAGGATAAGGTGCCGAAAAATGGTCATACCTGAGCCGAAAATTTAGCAGTTTGCCAGATTCTTTACCCACATATTCATATTTTCTAACTTGTCAAAGATATAGCAATTATTCATTAACCTTCCCCTATAGGAATACCCAAGCTGGTATAAAACAGCATTCATGCCAAAGGATAAGGATCTTGCTATCGAATAGGCACAAAAGATTCCTTTTCTTTTCAATTCAGCCTCAAGTTCTTGAAGAATAAGCTTCATTAATCCATACTTCCGGTGTTCTGTCAGGGTCGCACAATCTGTTAATTCCGCATTTTTATAAAATCCATTGATTTCGGCAGAGGCAGCGCTGACTATTTTACCCTGATAAAAAAATGCATAATAAATCGTTTCATCCTTCATGGTCTTTTTAATATATTCCGGATCATGCATCGGAGTGGGATAGATTTGAAACACTTGGGCATACAGGGCGGCAAGCTCTGCCGCATAGTTTTCGTCTGCCTTTTTCAGTTCATATTCTTTGGGAGGAAACGCTTTTTCGACCGATGTATCTAATTGATAAATACTGTGGATCATCCCGTCTTCTGTAATCCAATGGTCGTTTTTCTTTCTTTCTGGTGTATAAAACTTTGAAAAAAAATGAGCATCGGATCCAAGAAAATAACGATCGACGACCGCTTCAGGCTGGAGAGCATATTCGAGTAATTTCAGTAAATCTTCTGTACGCGCCTTAAATATTAGCTTTTCCACTTTGTGCTGTTTAACAAGTTCTTCTGCTTTAGCTACTAGCAGGTTCAAATTCCCCCGATAATCATCCACCCGAATTCGTTTATTAAAAGGGTCCAGAAAGACCTCCAGGAAAAAATGACTGTCCTCCAAATAAATCGTTTCTGATGTTTGATTCATTCAATACCCTCCTTTAACACCCTGAAACTATTTGAAAAAAAGTCTGGCCTAGAATTAAGCCAGACATCGTGATGTTATTCCATCTTAAAGCTAATTAATTTTAATTCGGTCATTTCCTCAACGGCATATTTGATTCCTTCTCGTCCCATGCCGCTTAACTTCACTCCGCCGTAAGGCATTTGGTCAACGCGAAACGTAGGAATATCATTAATCATTACACCGCCAACTTCCAATCTTTTCGCCGCCTGAAGTCCATGATGGATGTCATTGGTAAAAATTCCTGCCTGCAGGCCATATTTTGAGTCATTGACCATCTCAATAGCCTCATCCATGGTCCTAAACCGATTGATATGAACAACAGGAGCAAAAATTTCTTCACAAGAAACCTTTTCGCTTGCGTCTACATCGACCAAAACAGTTGGCTGATAAATTCCATCCGAATTACTGCCGCCAATTTTTATCCCTGCACCGCTTGCAACTGCTTCATCCACCCACTCTTTCGTACGCTGAACATCTCCTCTTGAAATCAATGCGGAGATATCTGTATCTTCATCCAATGGATTTCCGGTTTTGAGTTTTTTCACTTCTTCTACGAACTGTTCCGTAAATACTTCCAATAGCTTTTCATGAACAAATATCCGCTGGATGCTAATGCAAACCTGCCCCTGGTAGGAAAACGCGCCTGTGACAATCCTTGGGATGACCTTTTCAAGGTTGACCCCTTTGTCGACAATTACAGCTGAGTTTGAACCTAATTCCAGGGTTACTCGCTTTAAACCGGAGTTTTCCCGGATATATCTGCCAACTTCAGGGCTTCCCGTAAACGTGATCATCTTTATTCTTTCATCTTTCATTAAAATATCGCCGACACTGCGTCCGCTTCCGGTAACCACGTTTAAGGCTCCCTCCGGTAACCCTGCCCGGTGAAATAATTCAGCAATTTTATATGCCGACAATGGGGTTTGGCTCGCCGGCTTTAACACCACTGGATTCCCTGCTGCAATCGCTGGTCCTACTTTATGTGCAACAAGATTCATAGGGAAATTGAATGGCGTAATTGCTGCGATGACACCAATGGGCTCTCTAACCGTAAAAGCAAGCCTTCCTTCCCCGCCTGGCGCTGCATCCATAGGAACTGTTTCCCCATGGATTCTTCTTGCTTCATGGGAAGCGAAGGTATAGGTCATGATTGTCCGGTCCACTTCGGCGCGGGCAGCTTTAAGCGGTTTTGCAGCCTCTTGAGAAATGATCTTAGCACATTCCTCTCTTTCTTCCTTTAGAAATCCTGCTACTTTTTCTAAAATTTCCGCACGGACAAATGCTGGCAGCGATGCTAATTTTGCTAAAGCCTGCTCAGCCGAAGCGATAGCATCCAGGACATCGTTCTTTCCGGCAACTGCGATATCCGCAATATGCTCAAGATTATAAGGGTTCTTTAATTCCGTATAGGTTGCTGCAGGACGGTATTCTCCGCCAATCCATAGTGACTGTTTCAAAATATAATCCTCCATTCCCTTGTTTTACCATTATTTTACCAATTTATTTGAAAGAAGGGGTTCAAATTGTCTTACTTTTTTGACAACAATGATGAATGGCTTTTTCTAACACTTCCATCCCCTCATCCAGCTGCTCATCCGTTATAACAAGTGGAGTTAATAAGCGGATGACATTGCCATATAATCCCGCTGTCATGATAATAAGTCCATTTTGATGGGACATTTTAATGATTTCCTGAACAAGGTCTTTATTAGGTGTTTTGGATTTAGAATCCGTTACAAATTCAATGGCACACATTGCGCCGAGATGACGAACTTCACCAATTTGTGGATAATGAGTTCTAAGTTTATCCAACCTAGTTTGGAAGGTCTTGCCAATTAATTCCGCTCGACCTAATAAGCCTTCGTCCTCAATGGTTTTCACCACTTCAAGTCCGGCAACACAGCCAAGAGGGCTGCCGCCATATGTGCCGCCAATTTCTCCTACGTTAGGAGAATCCATAATTTCAGCGCGGCCGGTCACGGCACTAATCGGCAATCCTGCCGCGATAGATTTAGACATCGTTAAAAGATCCGGTACAACATCAAAATGCTCGATGGCAAACATTTTTCCAGTGCGGCCAAATCCAGTTTGAATCTCATCAGCAATAAACAAAATCCCATGCTTTTCACATATTGCTTTGACTCCTTTCACAAAGCCTTTAGAAGGGATAACAAATCCCCCTTCACCTTGTACCGGTTCCATGATCACCGCTGCTATTTCTTCTGGAGGAACTTCACTTTGGAAAAAGGTTTCAAAACGCTGAAGAAGTGCAGCATCTAACTGTTCTGAGGAGTCAAATTCTGAGCGATAATAATAAGGGTATGGCCACTTATAGGTCTCGGGTGCAAAAGGACCGAACTCATATTTATATGGTTTGACCTTGCTTGTTAAGGACATCGCCATATATGTTCGTCCATGAAAGCCTCTTTCAAATGAGATGATCGCTTTTCGACCGGTATATTTTCGTGCTATTTTCACAGCATTTTCAACAGCCTCTGCCCCGCTGTTTAAAAAGAAGGTTTTCTTTTTATGATTCCCGGGAGTAATCCGGTTTAAAGTTTCGGCGAGCTCAATATAGGGCTCATACATCATTACGTGAAAGCACGGATGAAGATAGGCATCAATCTGGCGGTGTAGTGCCTCAACGATTTTTGGCGGACAATGGCCGACATTTAATGAGCCAATCGCACCAGCAAAATCAATAAAGGTATTGCCATCAACATCAGTAATTAATGCTCCTTCCCCTTTTACCGCAAAGGTTGGGATGGTATTAAAGGGTCCTTTTGGTACATTGTGTTCTTTCCTTGCTAACAGTTCAATTGCTTTCGGACCGGGAATTTTTGTTTTCAATTGAATGGAGCTCTTTTTTGTTTCCTTTTTGTTACTCATCCACTTCACACCATTCCAATAAAGTAAAGGCAATAATCTCACTAGCAGCAAATAGATCCTCTAAATTAATATGTTCGTTAGCATCATGGGCTGTCTCCGTAATTCCCGGCCCGAAGACTACGACAGGTGTGTTCCCAACATTTGATAGGATTCCTCCATCCGTTCCCCATGGACTAGCTTCTATGGCCGGCTGATTTCCTTTAACTTCTATGAAACTCTTTGACAGCTCTTTTATCAAAGGATGATCGCCCTCAAGGCTTCCTGGCAGCCATCTGCCGCCAAACCACTCAATTTGCAAAGGGTTCTCGCAAAGCCATTCATCCTTTTCGTTCAATTCTCGTAAACAAGTTTCCATTTCTAATTGGGCAGTTTGAATCGTTTCCTCTGGAGATACTCCCATTCTTCCTTCGAGTATCGCGGTGTCAGGCACGGAAGATGGCCACTCACCACTTTTGATTTTTCCAATATTGATTGGAATCGGAATTGGGATTTTTTCGAATAGAGGATCGGAAATCCTTGCATTTCTATCTTTCTCTAATTGTTGTAATCTTTGAATAACAATTAAAGATTTTTCAATAGCGCTGACCCCTTCATACCTCGTACCCCCATGTGCAGCCCTTCCCTTAACGGTAATTCTGAACCACATCGACCCCTGCTGTTTTGGGAAGATTTTCATATTTGTCGGTTCCGGAATGATTGCCCCGTCTGCCTGATATCCCCGGAGTACGGCAGCAAGTGTTCCAGCACCTCCGCTTTCCTCCTCAATAACACTTTGAAAAATAACATCGCCCTTTAACTTTATTCCATTGGCTATTAACGATTCTATCGCCATAATAAGAGCAACATTCCCGCCCTTCATGTCGGTTGCTCCTCTTCCATAAAGCTTGCCGCACTCTATCATTCCACTAAAAGGGTCCTGCTTCCAGTTACTTACATCTCCCACAGGCACCACATCGATATGTCCATTAAGAATGATCGATTTGCCTCCACCTGTGCCTTTTAGAACGGCAACTAAATTGGGATTTCCTTCGAAACTTTCCCGGTCACAACAATAGGCTGGATGATTCTTCAGCTCATCGCCGCCAATCTCCCATATATCCAGTGTTAAGCCAAGCTGACGGCATTTTTCGATAACAATTGCCTGGGTCCCGCTTTCATTTCCTCTTGTACTATCCTCTTGAACAAGGATTTGTAGCAGTCTTGCTCCCCTAGCCCGATTTTCCTTTAGCCACTGCTTAATGCGGACTTTATTTTTTTCCATGTGATTCACTCCTTTTGCACAGATTTTGCTAGTATGGTATTCTACGAATATTTTCACTTTTATTAAATTCACTGCCCGTCTTAGTGACGACATTTTCTAAACTATATGGCGCAAATAATTCGGTCAGAAGCAGTCCATCTTCTGTTACTTTGAATACGGCCATTTCCGTTATAATCAGATCGACACACTTGGATGAGGTTAACGGTAAAGAACAGGCTGGAACAATTTTGGGATTGCCATTCTTATCACAATGATTCATGACTACAATGACTTTTTTCGCTTTTTGGGCAAGTTCCATCGCACCTCCCATTCCTGGAACCTTTTTTCCTGGTACAATCCAATTCGCTAAGTCGCCATTCTGACTAACTTGAAGGGAACCTAAAATGGTAATATCGACTTTTCCTCTACGGATCATCCCAAATGCAATGGCACTATCTGTGTAGGAACCTCCACAGGTGAGGGTGACAGGAAATCCTCCAGCATTGCATAAATTTTCATCCTCTTCACCCTTGGTCGGACTTGGTCCCATGCCGGTTATGCCATTTTCAGCATGAAACATCACCTTTGTTTCTTCAGATAAATGGTTAGGGACAAGAGAGGGGATGCCGATCCCGAGATTCACGACCATTCCATTTTGAATTTCCTCGGCTGCCCTTCTAGCCATTTGATTCCGAATATCTACTCCCATGCCCATTTCCAATTCACCCCCTTCGAAGGTATGACATAATTGACGAACACTCCTGGGGTAATGATTTCATCCGGGGCCAGACTTCCCATTGGAACAATTTCTTCCACTTCCGCAATCGTAATGTCCCCAGCCATTGCTACGAGTGGATTAGTGTTGCGGGCACTTTTGTCATAAATCAAATTCCCGTACTCATCGGCCTTTTTCGCAAACACGATTGAAACCTCTGCAGTTAAGGCGGTTTCCACAAGATAGTTCTTTCCATTTAGTGTAAAAAGAGGTTTATTCTTTGCCACAATCTCATTATCCATGCCAATATCGGAAAGGATTGCCGGCAGACCAACTCCCCCGGCACGAATTCTCTCAGCCAAGATCCCTTGTGGTGAAAACTCAACCACAAGCTTTCCCTCGTGCATTTGCTGGCCGGCAAAGGGGTTAGAGCCGATATGGGAGGCAATTACTTTATTGGCCCGCTCCGCTTTGACCAATTTACCGATTCCTATGGTTGGAAAACCAGTATCGTTTCCAATTAAGGTAAGGTTTGTAACACCTTTTTCCAGAATTCCATCAATTAAGGTCGGCGGCGATCCAACCCCGCCAAAACCTCCAAACATCAATGACATACCATCATGGAATAATTCCATGACATTCTCAAGCGTCGTAATTTTGCCGAAGGGATTTTCCATTTACACATCACCTGCCATTTATGGATTCATTTGGTTTGAAAAAGCTTCAAATGTTTCTTTTAATAGTGCAGCAAGTTCCTCGATTTCCCTTTTTGAGATTGTTAAAGGCGGGGAGACGATGATAGCGTCACCGTTTACACCGTCGATTCCCGCACCTGCTGGATAAATGAGCAGCCCTTTTTCTTTGGCGAGGGACACGATTTTCTGTGTGACTTGCGCACTTCTTGGGAAAGGAGTTTTGGCACCGACTTCTTCGACAAATTCTATACCTTGCAGCAATCCTTTACCTCGAATGTCACCAATAAACGAAAATTGGCCTTTTAATTTTTCGAGCTGATTTTTTAAATAAGTACTCTTACAATCTACCTCTTTTAAAATTTCGCTTTTCTCTAAATATTCCAAAACAGCTAAGGAGACAGCGCATGTTTGGGGGTTAGCGCTTAATGTATGGCCGCTCATCACGGATTTAGAGCCTGCCAATATTGGCTCCATTACCTTTTCGCTTGCAACGGCGGCAGCTATTGCTGCGTATCCCGCCCCCATTCCTTTTCCTAAGGCGACTATATCCGGCGTAACTCCCCATTGCTCGCAGGCAAGCATTGTCCCGGTTCGTCCAAACCCAGTCATCACTTCATCAGCAATAAAGAGAATGTCATGGGCTTCACATATTTCTTTAATCTGTTTGAAATAATCCTTTGGCGGCGCGATGGCTCCTCCTGCAGCACCAATCACAGGTTCAGCGATGAAAGCAGCTATTTTGTCCGCACCAATTCGTGTAATGGCGGTTTCTAGTTCTCGGGCGCATAAATAATTACAGGATGGTGCCTCTAGGCTGTAGGGGCATCGGTAACAATAAGGAGGGTTGATGACGGGAAATTCTTCTAAGAGGGGGACAAATCTTGCTCTTCTTCCTGTATGCCCCGACATCGAAAGGGCTCCAAGTGTGATTCCATGGTAACTGACCCAGCGGGATAATATTTTGGTTTTGGTTTGAATTCCTTTTTCCTGCCAATATTGGATGGCCATTTTCATGGCTGTCTCGGTTGCTTCTGAGCCGCTGTTGACAAAAAAGCTCCAATTAAGCCCTTCAGGTGTTAGCTCAGCAATTTTCTCAGCAAGCTTTTCGGCCGCTTCACTGGTAAATTGCGAGCGATAGACAAAGGAAACTTTATTGGCCTGCTCATTCATCGCGTCAATAATTTCTCTTACACCGTGGCCAATATTAGCTGTAACAGCACCAGACGAAGCATCCAAATATTTTTTTCCTTCTTTATCAAATAAATAGACCCCTTTGCCATAATCAATCACTGGGTATGTTTCATCAAGCATTGGTTTAATTAAAAAAGAACGCTCCATGGGGCGGACACCACTTTCTTCTTAAAATAAGTCAGGCCTCATAGAAATTGTATGAAACATCTATTTGTTTCTTTCATCTTATTTTTAATCGTTATGGAGAATAAAAAAACAGACACCTATGGGTGCCTGTTTAGGTAACGATCATCCTATTTTTAAGTTAACCAAATCCTCATCCTGTTCTGCTAACTGACGGAAATAGTCTGTCTCTTCATTTTCGATTACAAAGTCTAGGACTTGCTGTGCTTCAGAGGTACGGTTGAGTAACGCTAAATAACAAGCCTTGTTGTAATGAGCAAGTAAGTTTTCATCTTCCATTTCCAAAACCCGATTAATCATTTCTAATGCTTTTTCATTTTCATTTAAATAACTCAAAGTAACACTTAGCTGCAATTTAATGGAGGGGTCGAAGGGATGAATTTCCATTCCTTTTTCCAGCAAATCCTTAGCTTCAGCATATTTGCCTTGTTTATTTAACCATCGGCCTAAATGGGAATGGGCATGATTTTCAAATGGATTTTCAGCAATTACCTGTTTCATTCTTTTTTCAGCCTCTGCTAAGTCTCCTTGTTCACCAATAATATAGGCGGCAACCGATTGAAGATGGGAATTTTCAGAATCCTCCTGTAAACATTTTTCAAACAACGGCCATGCAGCTTGATAGTCCTTGGAATCCAAATAGATCATGCCTAATTGATAGGCAATCCTATCATCCCATGCAGCGGATATTGCCTTCAGCAACACCTTAATTGCGTCATCCATTAAATCAAAATCCTCATAAAACTTAGCAAACCGGCTTACAAGATTCAGATTGTCAGGATTCAATTTTATAGCCGTTTCGTACAACCCAATTGCTGTTCCAAAAATTTTCATTTGTTTAAATCGATTTTTCAACTTTCGGACAAACCGAGTAAATACATTCCCTTCATCCTCTTCCAACCAGTCAATTCCCCTGAAATGTTCCTCTACAGCTTCAGCAGCCAGTTGGAACATAGAACCCTTTTCTTCGCTCGTTCCGTTGAAATGATGAAGGAATTCCTCAAGGGCCGTCCATCGATTAGAAGCTGCGGTAAATTGGATAAGCGTCTTAAATAAATCTTCATCCTCGTAATACTTATTTAAAAGTTGTTTCAGTCGTAAAGATACCTTTTCCCACTTTTTCAGTTTAATAAACAGCTTGGCTTGGTGGTGAAGCAGTTCTGGCTGTTCAGGTTCTATGTCCAATGCAGCCATTAAAGTACTCACTTCCGCTTCTATATTTCCAAGCGCTCCGTGTGTATAGGCAAGCATGTCGAGTCTCCAGGCCTCCGGGGACGAGCCTTGCAAATTTTCTAGCTTGTTTAATAAATTATGCAATCCTTTCTCATCCAAAATTGAGGTCAAGTATTCCACATTTACATTTATCGGGGCAATTTCCAGGAGACGAAGTAAATAGTCCACCTCTTCTTCCGGCTTTTCCTGGTATAATGCTATTTCCGCAAGCTTTAGATAGGCATGAACGACTTTTGCATCCAGCTCTAAACACTTTTTATAGGCATCCTCTGCTAAATCAAGCTGATTCAGGTTAAAGTAAACCGCACCTAGACGGTAATAAGGAAAGGAATCTACTCTAACTTTTAAAGCGGATTTGTAGGTAGCAATCGCTTGAGCATATTGCTGTTTTTCTTCATATAAAGTCCCTTGAAAACATTTATATTCAATAATATTAGGATGTTGGGCTGATTTTTCACCGAGGAATTCAATCGCCCGGTCGACAAGGGTTGTTTCTTCCACCAAACCCACATAGATTTCTAATGCATCATACAGGTTAGAGTGTATAAATTCCATTCCCTTTTCAAAAAGACTTAACCCATCCTCTAATAATGGAAGGATTTCCTCCTCTTTTGCCCAGTCAGCAAATATCCTGCCACAGTTAATTAAAAATTCACTGTCATTTTCGAAACGTCCTGCATTCTTTTTTAAATATTGAACAGCTTCTTCTTTTTGGTCGTCATTAGCCATCGATTCTGCCATTCCAAAATAGGCAAATCGCTCATCAGGAAATAAACTTATACAAGTTTGATAGATATTAATAGCTTTTGACCATTCTTCTTGGTCCTTATATAAATCCCCAAGCCGGACATATATTTGAGAGGATTTTGCCAAATGTATGCCAGATAACAGTATTTCCTCCGCTTTTTCCCACTGATCAAATTCCAACTCTAACAGGTCTGCGGCAGCAAGATAGGCAAACGGGGTTTCATTGTCTAATTTCATAGACACTAAGTATCCTCTTAATGCTTTCCGGAGTTTACCTAATTTTTGATCCAGATGTGCTCTCTCATACCATGCATGGGCATCCTTGGGCTCCTCTTTGATGAGCGCATTATATAGCTTCCGGGCATTTTCATACTCGTTCTTTTCCCTTAAGACTGCTGCATGGTTCATTCGGATAAATCGGTCGTCAGGAGCAAGCATCATACTAATCTTTGAAAAAAACTCTGCTTGCACGATATCCTTTTGATATAGATAGGAAAGTGCTAAATAGCTCCAAATATAATATTGATCAGGATCAAGCTGGAGCGAGCTCCTGAAGAAATGGGCTGCTTCTTCAGGTTTGTCAAAATAGAGTGAAATTCTGCCTTTTAAAAAATGATATAAGGTACTAAATGTTTTCCGGGTCGTCTTGGCCAGCTGATCCTCAGAAAGTTCCATTTTTGACAATCTTAAGTAGGCCTGTGCAACATGGAGGTTGAAGAAATCACTATTTGGATATTCAAGTAAAAGCTTCTCTGCACATGCAATGATAAAATCTCCATATTCATCAAAGGAAAAATGCTTTACAACATAAATGGGAGTGTACGGAATTTCAATGTTTTCTTGCAAGAATTGAAAAAAGGATTCCTTGTATCTACTTTCGTCCTCTTCCATTTTTTCACCGAAATCATGAAGTGTCCGAAAATAGGTGTCCTCTTCATGGGAAAGGAAGACTATCTCCTCAGCTCTTTCATTAGGCACCGCAACAATTGACATATAATTGGTTGCGCGATTGGCTTTTTGAAGCTCTTCGCTCGAAACATACATCCCTTCTAGCATGTTTGGATCCTGGATATGGTAAAAGTCAAACCGGCTGTCATAGCCCGTCATTACTTGTACATGGGATGAATGTTCAAAATCAACACTCAACAGGATTGGTATGCCCTGCTTTAATAACTGCTCATAGCGCTCCTTGTTACCAATAAAGTATCGGCAGGAAAACCCAAGTTCTTCAAGATAGGCAACAGTGGTCGATAGTCTAGAGCCCGTAAAATCAAAAATGTGGCTGGCAATTTCATCCTGCGTTTTATTCATCCCGTAATAATTAAGGATCATTTCTAAACTGGCCGGGACGCAATAATTGCTCTTTTGAACGATGGGTCTTATCTTTAGCTTGATTAACTCTCCAGCTTCTTTTTTCCGAATAAAAAGTGAAGATGTTAAGCTTTCCTCTTTAATAAAGTCTTCCAGGCGAGTGAAATCCTCAAGTTGATAGAAAGCATTCCCTGTCAAATGGCGGAAATACTTTTGATAGACATGCAGAGGAATGCGTTCGTTCAATTGCTTAATTACTTCTAGCATTTCACAGGGCTTTCCAAGGTCGCGGTAGCGTTTTACTTTTTCCACAAGGAAGGTAAGCGTTTCTGGATACAGTGCTTCCCCTTCCTCTATAAGTTTTAATGCCTCCATGGGGCGGCCGTTGGCAGCATATAAATCGGATAATAGTAAGTAACAGTAACGGCCACGCTCTGGATCCTTTAAACCCATTTTCAGGAATTCCTCTGCCTTTTCTCGATTCCCCATTTGCAAGTGAATATACCCAAGCTTATCCTCAATAGGCCTGGAAGATTCTTGGAGTTTTTCAAGTAACGGATCAATCTCCATGAAGCGTTTCATTTCTAGTAAACAACGAATCTTGGAAAAATACGCGCTTTCCAGGCTTTCACTTTTGCTAATATCTTCCTTACTTTCAGTTATGACATGTGTAATAATTTCTTCTGCCTCCAGGGGTCTCCCGCCATCCAATAATTCCTCACAATACCAGGAGGCCGTTAACAGATTCTGAAAGCGCCGGTAGGCAAAACGGACGATAAAGGCACTATAGTTATACATTAAAAAATGGTCAGTACACTTAAGTATTATTTTAAAATCCTCTGCGGACTCTATTTTTTCAAATTCCTTTTTCAAATCAGTGTATCGTAAAGATTTCAAACGAGAAATTTCGCCATTTAATACCTCAAGGGCCTGATAGAATTGTTCCTGTTCATAAAGGGCTTTAAGTTGAGTAATAATCGTCATTTTACACCTCTGCATTCGAAACCTTTTCTTTTAGTCTAGCATATTAAAAAATGCTCGATATTCCTAGAGAATTCCAGAAAAAAATAAAAAACCCGCTACATAGCGGGCTTAAGCCATTACTGTTTCTTTCTTTTGTTCTGTTGCTGTTTTTTCGATAATGTCTCTTGCAATCCAGACGCCGCAGGCGCTTGCCTGGGCAAGACCCCTCGTAATACCGGCACCATCTCCGCCAACATACAGGCCGCTGATTTCTGTTTCAAATCGGTCATTTAATTTTGGTCTGGCGGAATAGAATTTTGCTTCCACACCATAAAACAAGGTATGTTCAGATGCAAGACCAGGTGTTACTTGATTCAATGCCTCTGTCATTTCAATTAAGCTTTTTAATGTGTTATATGGAAGGACTAGTCCAAGGTCACCAGGTACCGCTTCTTTTAATGTTGGTTCTAAGAATCCCTCTTTAATCCGTTTCTCCGTTGATCTTCTGCCCTTTAAGATATCGCCATATTTTTGGACGATTAGTCCGCCATTCGAAAGGCTGTTTGCTAAGCGGGAAATTTCATGCGCATATTCATTCGGCTTATCAAACGGATCGGAAAACGTGTGCGAGACAAGCAGGGCAAAGTTCGTATTCGGGCTGCCTAGCTTTGGATTCTTGTAGGCATGACCATTTGCCAGCATGATGCCGGAATGGTTTTCAACCACGACATGGCCTGATGGGTTGCTGCAAAAAGTACGCACCCTGGTTCCAACAGATGTATTAAAAACAAATTTTCCTTCATATAAATGCTCATTGATTTCCTGCATGACAATATTGGAAGTTTCCACGCGGACACCAATATCCACTTGGTTGCTAATCATTTTTAATCTGCGGGTTTTCAACATATCGGTAAGCCATTTAGAACCGTCTCTTCCTGGCGTGATAATCACTTTATCAGCGTAAATATTTTGTTCGCTTTTTAGCTTAATTCCCCTAACCACATGACCCTCAGGAGTTTTTTCTGTAAGTAAATCTTCTACTTCTGTTTTAAATTGCATCTCAATCTTATCTTTTAAATATTCAAAAATACTTTTCAAGATTTCGAGGTTTTGTTCTGTACCCAAATGGCGAACCTGGGCACGCAACAGCTTAAGTCCTGCAGCAAAGCCGCGGCGTTCGATATCCTTTACTTCTTCAGTTAAAGGGTCTGTTATGCTTTGGGTAGCCCCGTGCTGTAAATTGATTTCGTCTACATAGCGAATTAGCTCCACTACTTGAGAGTCAGACAAATAGTCCGTCATCCAGCCGCCAAATTCACTTGTGATATTAAACTTCCCGTCCGAGTATGCACCGGCGCCACCAAACCCATTCGTAATCGAACAGGCAGGCAAACATCCAGCAAAATCCTTCTTCCCAGCGGCCGGTGGACACTTTTCAATTTTCTTTTGTAAAATTGGGCAATTACGTCGATAAATATCATGTCCTTTATCAACTAATAAAACCTTTGCGTTCGGCATTTTTAGTGTAAGTTCATAGCAGGCGAAGATTCCTGCAGGTCCGGCACCCACTACAATCACATCATATCTCGTATTCATTGTCCAATTACCTCCAAAGTCGTTTTACTCAACATTGGTAAATATATCATGCATTTTTCCCACCGTCAACATTAAATACGAACTATTTTTTATATTATGTATATATTGTTCGTGTTTTAGTTATTAATCTGAATGTTAGAACAAAACTAAGGCTGACTTTTCTGAGTCAGCCTTTTTCCATTTTAATAAGCCCAGCTTGCGCCGATGATGATTAACAAGATAAATAGAACAACGATTAAGGCAAAGCCTCCAAACCCGCATCCTGCTCCAAATCCTACTCCTCCAAAACCTACTCCGGGATAACCGCAGCAGCCATCATAACCAAATCCATGACCATAATGCATATAAGAATCACTCCTTGAGAAATTGTTCTAAATTATTCTTTCCTCTGCTACTTTATGAACTAGGTACTTGACCTGTCTGTGCATTCGCCTATATTATGAAAGACAATGAAAATAAAGCAGGTGAATTGATGAAATCGATATTGAAAAATTTTATTAATGGCATATTAACGATTGTGCCGATCATTCTTGTGATCTATGTGATTTATAAAACCTTTATGTTTTTAGATAGTCTGCTTGGAAATACGCTTAAGCCTTATTTTAAAGATGATTACATACCTGGAATCGGCTTACTGACTACTATCGTATTAATAACTCTTTTAGGCTGGTTATCTACGAAATATTTAACTGGTAAGATTATTAAACTAATTGATAAGCTTCTCGAAAAAATCCCCGTTGTCAAAACAATTTATTCCGTGATTAAAGACACCGTCCAATCGTTTCTAGGTGATAAGAAATCTTTTTCCAAGGTTGCCCTTGTCACGCTTCCTGGAACGGAAATGAAAAGCATTGGTTTTATTACATCTGATCAGTTGGAAACCTTCCATGACCCGCTTAAAGACCATGTAGCGGTTTATATTCCCCAAACCTTCCAAGTTGCCGGGTTTACATTTTTAATTCCAAAGGAGCAGGTTGAAGTGATTGATGTGAAGGCGGAGGATGCGATGAAATTTGTCCTCTCTGGCGGGATGACCTCATCAAGTAAGCAAAATGGAAAAAATGCATAAAAAAAAAGCCGCTCCTCGCGGCTTTTTATTTTGCTTCAAATAGTTTTGAATATTCCGGGTAGCCTTCTTCTGCTAATCTTTCTTTCGGAATAAATTTAAGGGCAGCGGAATTAATGCAGTACCGTAATCCTGTTGGATTTGGACCATCATTAAACACATGGCCTAAATGGGAATCTGCCGATTTGCTCCTCACTTCGGTGCGAATCATAAAATGGCTGAAATCCTGCTTTTCGGTCACTTCATCCTCATGTAACGGCTTGGTAAAGCTCGGCCAGCCGCAGCCGGCATCGAACTTTTCGAGAGAGCTGAACAGCGGCTTTCCGGAAACAATATCGACATAAATGCCTTCCCTTGTTTCATTCCAATATTCATTGCGAAAGGGAGGCTCTGTCCCATTATTTTGTGTCACCTCAAACTGCATCGGTGTTAAATCTTTTTTCAACTGATTCAAATCTTTATTTTTCATTCGTGTTTCCTCCCCAGTGACTTTGAATATATCCGGCACGTCCTGAGCCAATTTGATACCGTTCGTAATCGGCTGGATTTTTCTTATAATATTGCTGGTGATACTCTTCGGCCGGATAAAAGGTTTGTGCCGGCAGAATTGGTGTCACAATCGGTTTGTTAAAGCGGCCGCTTGCCTGCAATTCTTGTTTGGATTCTTCCGCCAGTCTCTTTTGCTGCTCATCATGGTAGAAAATCGCTGTCTGATACGATTGACCGCGATCGTAGAATTGACCGCCTGGATCAGTTGGGTCAATTTGCTGCCAAAACAGCTCAAGCAATTTTTCGTATGGAAAAACCTCAGGATCAAAGGTTATTTGAACCGCTTCATAATGCCCGGTTGTATCACTGCACACCTGCTGGTATGTCGGATTTGCCACAGTTCCCCCTGTATACCCGGAAATCACACTTCTAATGCCCGGCTGTTCATCGAACGGTTTCACCATACACCAAAAACAGCCGCCAGCAAATGTAGCTAGTTGGTTTGTCCTTTCCATGTTCCCACCCCTTCGTTTACTTTGATTAAAAGTATACAAAATCTAAATCCAAAAATAAAATTCCCTGACTGAAATATAAAAAAGTACCGGATCAGTCATGTTGCTGATCCGGTATAAAGTCTCTTAATATTTACTTCGCTGCTTTATTTGCTTATTAATATTCTTCCATTGCTTTCTGACTTCCGCTTGTGCCCGCTTATCTGATTTTCGTTCAATAAACGCAAGCTCTTTTTGCAGCTTATTGTAACTCGACAGGCGTTCGGAAGAAAGTGTTCCTTCATGAATGGCCTGCACAACAGCACAGCCAGGCTCATCTTTATGCTGACAATCACGAAATTTACATAAATCTGCTAATTCTTCAATATCCGAAAAGGTCTCTGAAAGGCCATCTGCACTTTCCCAAAGCTGCAGCTCCCTCATTCCCGGAGTATCAATTAACACACTGCCATTTGGCAATAACACCAGTTCTCTGTGTGTCGTCGTATGACGCCCTTTATCATCGCCCGAACGAATTTCTTGAACCAGCTGCTTATCTTCACCGAGCAATCGATTCGTTAAAGTTGATTTTCCGACACCTGAGGAGCCGAGCAAGGCGATCGTTTTTCCAGGCTGCAAAAAAGGTTCAAGCTTTTCTAACCCTTCATTTGCCTCGGCACTAATAGGTATCACCGGAACCCCGCCGAAGGCAATCGCTTCGACCTCCGCCGCCTTCTCGGTTACATTGGTGCAAAGGTCGGCTTTGCTTAAAACGATAACCGGGTTTGCCCCGCTTTCCCATGTTAATAAGAGGTACCGTTCTATTCTACGTAAATTTAAATCCTCGTTTAAGGAATTAACAAGAAAAACCGTATCCACATTGGCAGCCACTATTTGTTCCTCCGCCGTATCTCCTGCCGATTTTCGTGAAAATTTACTATTTCGCGGCATAATTGCCAGGATCGTTCCTTTACCTTCCGCAACTCTTGGTTTCAAGCTGACCCAATCGCCAACAGCAGGAAAGTCCTCTCTCAACTGAGCATTAAAACTGAATTTCCCGGATACCTCACATAATAATTCTCCCTGCTCAGTCCATACTCTGTACATTCGTTTATGCTCCAGCGCCACTCGGCCAAGGAGACATTCGTCATTTGTTTTTAATAGTTCAAAATTATTTTTAATCGTTTCGGTTAAACCAATTGTTTCTAAATTCATCTTTATTCCTCCAGCGAATATTTTTCCAAAACAAAAAACCATAGGCACACACAGCCCATGGCTTTATTCGCATACGAAAATAAAGACAAAAATACCTAAACGGATTGGTTTTGGGCTGTGCAAACAATATTCAAATCACGGAATACATTCTTCACTTCAATTAACATTGCACATCACCCACTTTCAAGCATATTTGATATAAGTATATGTTTAAATTATCCATTTGTCTATAAAAAATGCAAAAAATCCATTTTGCGGAATTTGATGATAGGCACCTGACTAGGAAAGTTTGAATAAATTAAGATGTAATTAACTAGCTGGGAGCTGAATCGAATGTCTGAAGAACGAACACACATCGATTACCTTCAAAAGGCCGCGATGTATGATATGCTGGCGCAGTTTTATAAATACACTGCCCCAAACCTTCATATTCATTACTATTTAAAACATGTGAAATACATGAACAAAGCCTTGTACATCATGAGGAATCATTCTCAGGAAGAAGCTATGGTCCGTTTCGTTCACACCTCCTATGATTCCCCTGAAGTTGATATTTATATTAATGGACAACGGGCAGTCCGAGAGCTTGGATTTAAAAGTGCAAGTAACGCGCATTCCTTAAAAGCTGGCAAATACCATATAGATATTTATCCCGCCGGAAATTTAGTGGACAGCATCCTAAATAAAACAATTACGGTCGAGCCGGGTAAATCCTATACCCTACCTGCCATTGACTCGGTCAAAAAAATGCGTCTTCTTATGTTTGAAAATCATCCTGAAGTACCAGCAAATGAAGCGAAGGTCCGCTTTATCCACTTATCACAGGATACCAAGGGACTTGATATTGCTGTCAAGGATCGGGATGTGATTTTCCCGAATATATCTTATAAGCAGGCAACGGAGTATTTAGGGCTAACACCTATGACGGTAGATCTGGAGGTGCGAGAAGCAGGCAGCAGGATGGTGCTTTTACCAATGCCTAAGGTCCAGTTTAAAGTAAATGAAAGCTACACAATTGTTTTTGTTGGCGGATTAAAGGAAGAACCCGAACTACAATTTATCACTTTAAAAGATGAATGAACACAAAATAAGGTGCCTCTAACAAGGCACCTATTTCACGGGAACTAATATCGTAAAGGCGATATCATCCTTTTTTAAATTAAATTTTTTCACTTTAATTTTGAGGTCACTCTTAAGCTTCAAATTTTGCATGTTCACATACACTTTTTTTTCATTCGGGCGAATGTCTACTCCCATAGGAATCTTATAGTTTTCACGAATAAAGTTCAGCACATATGAAATTGGGAGATTTAATCGTCCGATGGACATCGTCTTTTGTTTTAAGACTAAATCCCCATTTTTAAGCGCCTTCGGTTCAAAAGTTAATTTCAAATTAATTTCTTCACTAAAAAATGGCAGAATTCCGTATAACTCCACTTCATCACCCAACACAACCCGATAATCAATCGACGAATCGGCAGCTTCCTCCTGCAAATAATGATTGATCAGCCGATTTAAATCGTTTTTATTTGAGTTGACCTGGAAGGAAACATAATCTCCACTTGGGCCTTTTAATTTTCCGTTTTCTTTATCATCTGGCGGAATCATGATCAGCGACAGCACGATAATACCGCACAGAAGGTTAATTCCTAACAAGAGGAGAAAACCTATTTTCCATTTATTTTTCATAAAATCTAATTCTCCTCTGTACTAACCATATAGGGCTTCTTTTCAAGATCAGGGATTACCTGTTCACCGAAGGTATCATTCAACCTTTCGGCAATCAATTCATAGCCTTTGTCATTTGGATGAAAATTATCAGTATACAATAAATTTTCATCCGCATTTAAAAACACATCTTCAATAGGGACAAAATAGGCATTGGGGTAATTGGCAATCACGGTTCTTCCAGCATTATTCCAATCAGATACAATCGTATCCATTTCTTCAATATCTGGAAACCATTTTGAGAAAGGATTATATAATCCGACTAACACAATTGAGGCATTTGGATTTTCATGGACAATGGTTTCAAAAATTTGAGTTAAATGCTTCCTATAAGTCTCTTTTTCCTTATCAAAAACAGAAAGCTGCAGGTTGGATAGATTGTCCCTAACCACTTTCATAATATCGTTTCCGCCAATCGTAATGACCACCACATCTGCCTTTTGCAGGACAGACTTCATTTCTTGTGATTGGAGCCTTTTTAACAATTGGGTAGTCCGATTGCCTTTGACACCATAATTATAGAAATCCACTTGTTGGATTCCTTTATCTTTTTCCAGCAAGGTGTCTAAATAAGGCAGGTAACCACCTTGATTGGTACTATCACCGACACCTTGAGTTAATGAATCTCCAGCTGACAATACCGTTAATTTCCGTGGTAAAAAATCAGCGGGAACCGGCTCAAAAACTTGCGCCGCCGTTTGCTTTGCCGGATTTAGAGTCAACTGATTAGACCCAGAACAAGAAGATAAAAATAAGGCCGAGAGAATTAGAGGGGTGAAAAACTTTTTCATCTTTATTCACCTTCCTTCTAAATTATTGTTATTATAACACGATGAGAAAAATTCAAAACAAATATGCCTAATTTCCTTTTAAAGCAAAAAAATAGACCTCCTTAGAGATCTATTGCAATGTTTTGATATTATCGATGATTTCATCATACGGAACATCCTTAAAACCAGAATACGATTTTTTGATTTTTCCATCCGGGCCCACTAAGTAAAAATACGTTTGATGGATAACTTGGTCCCCTTCAACTGGTTTTTTTACCAATGTCTTAAAGGTATTCATGGCATATTTTTCAATATACTGTTGAGAATAACCCGTTAAGAGTGTCCAGTTATGAAGGTCCGCTCCATATTGTTTTGCATAATTTCCAAGCTTTTCAGGTGTATCCACCGTTGGGTCTACACTAAAAGAAACAAACTCGACATTTTTTAAGCCTTCGTCCTTAACCATTTTTTGCAGCTTGGTCATATTTGCTGTCATTGGCGGGCAAACATCGGCACAATTTGTAAACACAAAATCCGCAACCCAGATCTTCCCTTTTAAATCCTTCAAACCAAATGACTTATTGTTATTGCTGGTAGCAGAAAAATCTTTTACTGGCCAATTAACAGCACCCTCTATTTCTTTTTTTCCACATGCTGAAAGTAAAAGCATTAACATAAGTAGTACGACAAATGATAATCGGAGCTTCATATTTTCACCTACAACCTTTTCTTTTCCATTACGTGAATAGTTTAACAAAGATTAGAAAAAGAAGAAAGAAAAAGGCGCATTAATCAATAACTCCTGTTTTAACAATCCTATTTTTCACATGGACCTCAAAGTTTGCTCGCTTATATATTTCTCTCCATTCCTTTTTGGTCAGATTTTTCCCGCGTAAATGTGCTTTATATTCATTTCCAATTCCCACTGGATCCACGCCTAGTTTTTGAAAGTACTTCATTAATCCTTTGATGTCTTTCTCCATCACCTGATTTAGTTTTTTTTCAATAAACTTAACAGAGGCAGGATTCGAATAGTCCAATGCTTCCGTGGATTCCAATAAGCGGGAATCCAGCTTTACCTCTAATTTAAATTTTAGATTTTTCTTGTCAATTAGTTTGAGCTTAGCATGACTGTTTATATTATCAATGTCAATAAACAATTTGCTGTACACATCTCGAATCGAATGCTCTCCTTTTTTCATTCGAATCTTTTCAAAATCAGAACGTTTAAAACCAAGTTCATGGGTCCCTGCGTTATACTTATCAGATAAAATTTTTAAATAAAAGTGCTTTTTTGGGCCAAGCTCGGCAACATATCGGTCATCCTTAAAAAGGGCTAAAGCTTTAATGATTACATCTCGATTTTGTACCTTTAAAACAGGCAGCACCGGGTCTTTCCCGATATCATAATAATTATGATTGAATTCCTGGAGGGTGGGAGAAAGTATTTGCTCACTTTCAACATTTTGTTTGATTAAATTGTATAGGTAAGTTCCAAGGCTGATTTTAGAGTTTGTTTTGTCCACGTCCAAAATATCTTTAGCCGAGCCGTCTGCAATTGTTAGATATACCATATTTCCAACAGTGGAATCACGATTGAGTGCATCAACCAGCTGGATGACTCCTTTTTCTGCCAATTCCTTGCTATAAATTACACAGCGCATCTGTCCAGTGACTAGCTTTTGATTGGATTGCAGATTCTGACCTTGTCTTAAACCCTTACTCGTATTCGCTGTTGTGGTAATCATTTTTGTAATGTTTTGTGCCACTGGATCAAACTGATGAACGACTATTGTTCCTCTAATCACATTTTTCTTTTCTAAATCATAGCCTACGGCTGTTACAAGACCCAATTTTTCAAGCTGTTTTGGCTCGACACAGCCGGAAACAATAACTACACATAAAATCAAGACTGTGAAGAAAATTCGTTTACGAACCTTGAGCATTGGCTGCCTTCCTCCTCATAAACCTTTTCTTCATAAATACCATGGCAGACAGCATCACAGGATAACAAAATGCCAGGACAAATCCCATTTTTGCGACATAATCTGTTACAGTATTCATTTGAATCCTAGTATGTACGAAAAAAGCCAGAGCCCAACCTAGAATCCCAATGATCCAAATTCCATGTTTCTGCTTCATGTTGATGACCCTGCTAAATCCCTTTGATGCCGCCCAGAGATATGCACTCATATTGGGTAAAATAATTAACATCCAAAAGGAAACGGCAATAAATTCAAATCTCTCCAAATTAGGAAGGCGTACAATTTTAAACATCGATAAAACAGGCCAAATGGTACGAGCCAAACTATCTTCGGCAAAGAACATAATGGAAACAAGTGTGACAACGCTAAAAAGGATCGTTGTATATAAATTTCCTATTTGTGCATACAGCAGAGAATTTTTTTTATCCTTAATAAAGGGATAGAAAAACATTAATAATTCAAATCCCATCATGGATAGGCAGGAACCGTACATCCCTTTTACAAGGTGCTTGAAATCAACATTTAAAATGGGAAATAAGTGGGTCGTATCAGCATATTTCATTGGTACAATGAGAACGGTGGCAAGCCACAATGTACCTAAAACAGCCAGGAAAGCTAATCCGACAACAATTCTAACTCCCCCTTGAACGGCATAAACAGACAAAGCAATTAGGACCAGGGAGAGCTGCCATGTCGGTAAATTTGGAAAGATCCAAACCTGGACAATCTCGATATAATTCATAAAAATAGTAAAAAAGCAGGCCGCTAAGTAGATCATATAAATGATGTTCAAAATATTGCCCAACCATTTTCCAAACATATCAACTTGAATTCCATACAAATCTGCACTGTCATATTGTTTAAGCATTAAGAACATGGCCCAAATGACAATACCCGTAATCACCCCCGCAAGAAAGACAGAGATCCAGGCATCATGTTTGGAATCTAAATAAACAATTCGTGGAAGTCCAACAATTCCCACCCCTGTTTGCACTTTATGAATAAAAAACACAAGGAGAAAGGCGTTAAATAAAAGCCCTGCTCGTGGATGTAAATTCACCTTCATTTCTACCGCTCCTATTCATCTACATCCTTCTTTTGTTTTGCCTTTTTGAGTGGATACCGATCATTGTCAATCGGCTGATTTGTTACAGGCCTTTTAGAAAGATACTCAAGGGGATACCTGAACATACTGTATCCTAAATCCGAAAGTCTCAGTGGATAGGCTGGAGATAAATAAGGCCGGCCCAACGAATCTAGTCTTAATAGATGAATCAGGAAAAAACAAAAGGCAACCATTATACCAATCCCACCCCAAAAGCCGGCTAAAATAATAATCGGAAACCGGATGATCCGGATGGCCGTACCCATTAAATAACTCGGTGTTGTAAACGACCCAAGGGCACTAAGGGCAATAATAATAATTAAAATATTACTCGTAAATCCCGCATCCACTGCTGCCTGCCCGATGACGATACCACCAACGATACCCATCGTCTGCCCCACTTTAGTAGGCAGTCTTGCACCCGCTTCTCTTAACATCTCGATAATAAATTCCAGCAGCAATGCCTCAAATACAGGAGGGAAAGGGACATTGGACCTTGATTGCCCTAAAGAAACAAGCAATGGGGAAGGAATGACTTCATAATGGTACGTTAATACGGATACATATGCTGGGGTCAAAAGCACGGATAAAAAAATAGCTGTTAGACGGAGCATCCGTAAGAAAAAAGCCATATTCCAACGCATATATATATCTTCGGTTGATTCAAAAAAGGTAAAAAAAGGAGTTGGCCCATAAAGAGCTGCAGGACTGCGATCCATTAGCACTGCAACCTTACCACTTAATAAGGCAATAGAAATTCTGTCCGGCAGTTCCGTTGTCATTAACTGCGGAAATACAGACCAGCTATTGTTTTCAATCAATTGTCCAAGTACTGTGGTATCAGGAATATAGTCAACCTTCAAATTTGAAATTCTCTGCCTAAAGGTTTCTACATTGTTTGGATCAGCGATATCTTTAATATAGACAATCTTAATTCTTGCTTTTACCCTTGTATTAACTTCAACATCCTCAAAGCATAATTGCCCATCCTTAACATTACTCCGCAAAATATTCACATTAATCGGAAGAGACTCAGTAAACGATATTTTTGGTCCGTAAACGAGCGCTTCTGTTTCTGCCTTTTCCAGAGACCTTTCAGCTGTCTTGCTTACATTTGCCAGCAGTCCGCAAGGTTCACCATCAACATAGATGTAGGCACTTCCTTCGATTATAGACTCGACAATTTCTTGAAGCTGATTGGAAGCAGATATTTGAGCAATCGGAAGAATTTGGGCAACCTCTTCAACCGTCATATTCTTTGAAAAGTTGGTTTGCAAGGTTTGAAGGATAAATTCATCAAGGCTGGATTTATCAATTAAACTACTTAAAAAGCTTGTTAAAATCTTTTTCCCATCTTTTTTAATGGTTCGAAAGCTGACATCTGAGCAGGATGCAAGTGCCTCTTCTAATTGTTTTTTAAGTTCATCGACATTTAAACTATGCGATTTATGTTCCTCTGCCTGCTTTTTTTCTGATCTCCACTTGAACATATTCAACACCTTTAATCCGTCTGTTTTTTTTATTTTTACCAAAAAACCAAATTATACCCAAAAGAAAACCGGGCATACATTTCATGAGTTAGAAAGGTTTCTTTCATAAAATGGATATGGTATGATGAATGAGTATTCATTCATATTTTTTGGAAAATTGGAACCTTTTAACTAATAGAGGTGTTTATCATGAAGCGTTTTGGACCAATCATGGTTTTAGAAGGCCCAAATAACAGTAAGGTCCCTTATTCCCGAAGCTTATTCATCAATGATTCCGAAAAGCTTTTGGTCGATACCGGAGCAGACCCGAACCTATTAAAAGAGATTTATGAGGATTACGGACTTGACTTAATCATCAATACACATTACCATCCTGATCACACTCGCTTTAACTACTTTTTTACGGACATCACAAAATGGATAAACCCCATTGAATTTGAAACGTCACAGTCTATTGAAAGGGTGGCTAAGGCGAATGGCGTTTATCAGGAATGGGGCCCGATTGGTGTAGAGAAATGGAAAAAAAACCTCCCGCAGGAATGGGTGAAAAACCTTGGAGAAATATCGGGGATCTATGATTATGAAGTGGAATATCGCTTTGGAAAAGTAAAGGTACATTTTCTTCATACACCTGGTCATACAAGCGGGCTGTCATGCCCTTACTTCCCGGAACAAGGCGTTGTATTTGCTGGTGATTACGATATGACCTCTTTTGGTCCATGGTATAACGGTACTGATGGGGATATTGAGGATTTTATCACTTCAGGTAAACGTCTGCTGTCCCTTGATGCAGAAACCTATATTACCGGCCACCAAAAAGGGATTTTTTCAAAGCAGGATTTTCAGAAGGCGATGGATAAATTCCTTGGAATCATTGACAGGCGCGATCAAACTATTGAGAAATATGTCCGTGAAGGACTTTCGTTTGAAGAACTCACAAGCATAGGAATTTTCTACCCGAAAAAAAGTTTGGAAAATACCATTCTTAAAACATGGGAACGGAGCGGTATCCGCAAACATCTGGACAGATTAGGCTTGTCGGTACCCGAAGCTGGCAAAGAAGCAGTAAAGACAAAATAAGGATGGCGCCCTTTGATGGCACCATCCTTTTATTAATCGACGTAATACATTAAGGCTAAAGCACCTGGTCCAGTATGGGTACTGACAATTGGACCAGTGTAATCAATTTCGATGTCTTGTAGGCCGGTTAATTCCATAATACTTTCTTTTATTTTTACCGCCAGTTCATGTGCTTCGGCATGAGCAATTCCGACGCCGCGAATCGTCTTCCCTTTTACATCCTCAGCAAACTGCTTGACCATAAATTTGACAACCTGGGAATGACTGCGCACCTTCGTAACGGGTGTATATTCCGCACCCTCAAGTGAAGCAATCGGCTTGATATTTAAGAGAGAGCCGATAAAGGCCTTGCCTTTTCCAATCCGCCCGCCTTTAACCAAATTCTCTAACGTATCCACCATAATATATAATTTCGTATGGTCGCGAATCGATTCTAAACGGTCAAGGATTTCCTCCATGCTTTTCCCCTGCTTTGCCATTTCGGCTGCTTCCTTAACTTGAAAGGCAAGGGCCTTGGAAATAAATTTTGAATCGACTACGGTCACTTTTGACTCTGACATTTGGGCCGCACTTTCTGCTGAGCGAACCGTACCGCTCATTTTTCCGGTCATATGGATAGACAGGATTTCATAGCCTTCTTGGCCAAGGCGATCGTAAACTTCTAGAAAAGAACCCGCTGAAGGCTGGGAGCTTTTCGGCAATTCATTTGCAGCGCTCATATTTTCAATAAATTCAGCCGGATCTAAATCCACCCGGTCCAAATAGGTTTCTCCATTTATCGTTATCGATAACGGCACGATTACAACCCCCAATTGTTCAGCCGTTTCTTTGGAAATGTCTAGCGTTGAATCGGTTACAATTTTAATTTTGCTCATTTGTTCACTTCCCTAATGTTACTGCTTTGTATTATACAGGTTTAGGGGATTGATTGGAACAAAATCACGGGTTTTCGTTATTCATTTTGTTAAAAGAGGGCTATGAAACCCCGGCATTTGGAATAAACAACTCTTAATTTCGTCTCTCCATTTTTTTATGAACTTTTGGGCATTAGGAGCCGCTCTTAATTCCCTTCTCTTCATCTTTTACAGACTATTGGGTATTAGGAACCTCTCTTAATTACCGTCTCTTCATTTTTTACAGGCTTTCGGGCATTAGGAACGTCTCTTATTTACCGTTTCTTCATTTTTTACAGGCTTTCGGGCATTAGGGACGTCTCCTATTTACCGTTTCTTCATTTTTTATGAACTCGAGGGCATTAGGACCCGCTCTTAATTACCATCTTATAATTTTTGGAGGCTAACAGGCATTATGCCAAGCTCATAATGGACATTTATCATTAATATAGCCAATAACAAAAAGAACACCGGTTTCCCGGTGCTCCCCTTACATTAAGCATTATTCTTTAATTCTGCCACTTTAAATAATTGTTCATAATCCGGCCATTTCATGACCTTCTTCAAGTAGTCTTTAAAGGAGTAGCATTTTTTAGGGCTTGGCTCCTTGTAGATTGACGTAATATACGTCTGTAAACGGACTTGGATCATAAATTTATAAGTGCTATCTTCCCCCAATACAGGAATTTCGACGACTTTAACCTTCTGTCCAATATCATTTTTGAACTCTAGGCTTTTGAATAACAAAATATCAATCCTCTTTTTCACCCGTTTGATTATATTATACATCTTTTACTTCCCGAAATGTGTCTAAATATGCTTGGGTGAAAAAATATTTTGTGAACATTTTAATTGGAATTTGATTTAATTAAGAATAATGGAGGGGTGTTTTTACGGTGACGGTCTGCATCTAGGAGGTTGGCTTTGGTGAGGTCGTGATGGCAGTAGGAACAGAGCAATGTTCCGGTGTCACAGCTGCTGAAGGAGGGTTTATGGCAATGGAGGCAGTTTTTTTATACATTTCAATAGCTCCGTATCAATTGCTAGATAGTAAACTAAAATAATCATTTTATGAATTTTATTTCCATAAAAGAAGAGAATCCAAGTTAGTCCTGAAGTAAAAATGAAATATAATGGTATCTCATGGATTTTGGATTGGTAAAAGATATTTTTTGGAAAATGTAAAAATAGACCTTGATTTTTACCATTATTTATGAAGTTCCACCGAAAAAGTTAAATCATTTTTTTCAAAAGCAGCGATTGTTCCTAATGGGAAATTAATGAAATCCTTGGATTTCCCTTCAAAAAGTGGGCCAGCAGCATTTGATACCCTTAAAATAAACTGATTATATAAATAATCATCTCCAGATATCTTTCGAGTTCTTACTGAGTAATTAAAATCCAGGTTTGCATCATTGTTTACCTTTAAAATGGACTAGGATTATTTACTTGTAAAAATTGTTTTGATTCTTACTCCCCCTTTTAATTTTTCTTTAATCATTTTTGTTCTTATTAAAGAACAAACCTACAAAATATTATCTCCTACTATAAAAATATTTGTAAAATGGCAATTTCCCTTAATTTCAAAGGTTTTTTACGATTTTTCTCTTGTTTTCTCTGATTTTCTAATTGAAATTGTATTTTATAAAGAATATACTGTTCTTTATAATGTACTTACATCAAGATTAAAATTGGATTAAAATTAAAGGGGTTTGGGATTATGATCGGGATTAAGATTAAGGAGATGAGGCAGGAAAAGGGTTATTCTATTAGTGAGCTGGCGAATATAGCAGATGTTTCAAAATCGTATTTAAGTCATATCGAACGAGGATTACAATCCAATCCTTCGCTCCAATTCTTATACAAGGTCGCTAAAGCCTTGGGGACAAATCTTGAATATTTATTGGAGAAGGAACAAACAGAAAATGATGCCCCCATTGAATTAGATGATGAATGGGTCGTGCTAATAAGAGGGGCTGTGGAGGATGGACTAAAGAAAGAAGACTTCCGGGAATATCTTAACTATATAAAATTTCAAGCCTGGATGAAGGAACAAATGAGTAAGTAATAGAACGTGAAAAAAGACCTTAAGAGCGGTAATCCACCCCTTAAGGTCTTTTTATTTATGCTTCCACTAATTCTTCTTCCTGTAGCTTTTTCAACCGTTTCCGGTATACAAACTTTGATAAGTTAATACTGACCTCATAAAGCAATAAAAGCGGCAGTGTTACGACAAAGTCAGACATAAAGTCAGGCGGTGTGATCACAACCGCAATAATAATTAAAACGAAATACGCGTACTTTCGGATTTTTGCTAGCACAAACGGATTGATGATTCCTAATGAAGTTAAAAACATAACCACCACTGGGAGCTCAAACAAAACTCCAAAAGGAAGAGTCATATTCATAATAAAACTAAAATAACGTTCCGCAGTGAAATTCGTGACAAACATGCCCTGTCCCATATTCACGAGGAAATCTAAAACCATCGGGTAGATGACAAAATAGCCAAAGGCCAGTCCGCTAATAAATAAGAAAAATAATGCCGGGACGTAAGATAATGTAATTCTTTGTTCATTCGGTCTTAGCGCTGGCTTTACAAATAACCAAATTTGTAATGCTAAAACAGGAATCGTCGCAGCCACGGCCACAACAGTTGCGAGCATAAAGTAAATCCACATAATGTCACTTGGTCCAAGAACCTGCAGTTTTTGATCTCCGACAAACCATTTATAGATATCATCAACGTAAATAAAGGCACCGATAAAAAAAACAGCAAAGGATATCACCGTTATGATAATCCTTTTACGCAATTCCTCTAAATGGTCTACTAAGTGTAATTCTTTATCTTCCATGTACTTCCCCTGCCAATTTTAAAGGTAAATATGATTTAATAAATATCGAGAAGAAAAAGGTGCAAGACACATATCTTACACCTTATTTAGTCAACTTTTCTTTTTCATCCTTAATATCTTCCATTACATCTTCTGTTAATTCACGTGTTGATTTTTTAAATTCTTTAAGAGTTTGTCCAAAAGCACGACCAATCTCTGGAAGTTTCTTTGGTCCGAAAATAATCAGTGCTAACACTAAAATTAAAATTAGTCCTGGAACGCCGATATTCGAAAACATGGATCTACATCCCCTTTAACTTTTGTAATTTCTACTACGATTATAGTATTGAAAAATCGATTTGGGTAAATTTTATGCAATATTTCATATTAAATTCACAAAATCTACAAAAAAAATATATTTGTGATAATTACCAATTGCTAAGTATAAAAAGCTCTCCTTAGACAATTTAACAATAACCAGTTTTATAGTCAATGGCAATTTATTTAATAGAATTTTTATAATATTTTGACAACTATTTTTTTTTTGCATATAATTTGAACATCAGGAACATATACTAATGGAAATTTGAAAGGGAATGGATGTGAAATGGTTGGAATTTTCACTTTGTAGTTTTGACGGAGCCCTGCCAGTGGAAGTGACCATTGATGATGACAATGGTAGATACACCATTCGTAAAAGCGATCGGAGTGGAGAATATTTTAATAGCCCAAAAGAATTAATCGCCTGGGTCAAAGCACATTTCCGTGAAGAAGAATTTTGCCATCCACATGAATTTAGAGGCATGCTTGCAAAACTGACAGAGTATGAAGTAAATGGATCCTATTTTTAAAATAAAGGTTAAGAAAAGCACCAGCGATGAGCTGATGCTTATTTTTATGTTACTCTTTTCGGTCATAAATCCGAAATTCATAATCGTAGGGATTTTTTTCATCCTTTATTCCTTTTTCACAAGAAATTTGTTCCCACTGTTTAGGATCAAATTCAGGGAAAAAGGTATCACCGGCAAATTTTTCGTGAATATGGGTGATGTATAGGCGGTCTGCATATGGGAATGTTTCTTTAAATATTTCCGCCCCGCCAATAACAAAAATTTCATCGCTTTGCTCGCGGCAGTATTTAACAAAGTCTTCGATTGAATAAAAAACGGTACAACCTTCGGATTCGTAACCTTTTTGACGGGTAATGATGATATTCTCCCGGCCCGGCAGTACCCTGCCAATGGATTCGTGCGTTTTCCTGCCCATAGCAATCGGATGCCCCATTGTAACCCGTTTAAAAAACTTTAAATCCTCTGGCAGGTGCCAAGGCAATTGATTTTCTTTGCCGATTACTCTATTTTCGTCCATGGCGACAATAAATGAAATCAAACGCTGTCCCCTCCTTTGTTATAGAAATTCATGTTAAACAGCTACCTCTGCTTTAATATGTGGATGCGGGTTATAACCAGTGATTTCAAAATCTTCAAGCTTATAATCAAAAATCGATGAAGGTCTAGTTTGTATCTTTAGTTGTGGCAAGGATCGCACTTCACGGGATAATTGTAATCTCGCCTGTTCAATATGATTAAGATACAAATGAACATCCCCGCCAGTAAAAATCAATTCCCCCACTTCGAGGTCACATTGCTGGGCTACCATATGTGTTAACAGTGCGTAACTTGCAATGTTGAAGGGAAGACCTAAGAAGGTATCGACCGATCTTTGCTGCCACATACACGATAGCTTGCCATCTGCAACATAAAATTGAAAGGCATAATGACAAGGTGGCAGTTTCATTTCATCCACTTCACCAACATTCCAGGCATTGACAAGCAGTCGTCTAGAATTTGGGTTTTGTTTAATCTCGTTAACGACCTGTTCAATTTGATCGACAAACTCTCCGTTTTTCTTTTCCCATTTTCGCCATTGGGATCCGTATACCGGGCCAAGTTTTCCATATTTTTCGGAAAACTGATCATCCTCTATGATTCGTTTCTTAAAATTTTCCATCTCTTGATCATACAGTTTTTTAAATTCCTCATCTACTTGACTTCTGATTCCAAAGTCAGTCATATCAGGTCCTTGGTATTCATCGCTTTCAACCCATTTCTTAAACGGCCATTCATTCCAAATATTATTGTTATGTTCAAGTAAATAACGAATGTTCGTGTCCCCTTTTAAAAACCATAATAGTTCACTTGCTACCAATCGAAAAGGCACACGTTTCGTTGTTAAGAGCGGGAATCCTTTGCTTAAATCAAATCGGATTTGCCGGCCAAATACAGACAAAGTACCAGTTCCTGTGCGATCCCCTTTTTGCACACCATTTTCTAGTAAATCTTCCAGTAACTCTAAATAATCTCTCATTTATAATTTCCCCTCTGTATGTATTCTTCTTTTTTACAACGAGTTTAAATTTCTTTCAGTAAAAAATTTTATATTTATGATATTAGATTATTACCCCAAATTAATTTTAGATTAATGTCAGAAATGAGTATAGCATTTTATAACAAAATGCGAAATCCACCTTTGTCCAAAATAAAAAGACAAACCCCAGTAACAAAGGCTTTATCCCTTGATTATTATTAATTTTTTAAATGATTTTCTATTAACTCAATAAATAAATTGATAGATTTTGTGTGCAGTTCAGGAGATATAGTTATAACCGAAAAATTTCTCTTTATTGGTGTCCCTTTAACCTTTAATGCTCGAATGGTATCCATTAGTCTTTCTTTTTTAAAAGTAAGTTCAGATAAGTAACTAATCCCAAGCCCCGCTTCAACTGCTTCTTTAATAAGCTGAGTGCTGCCAAACTCCATCAACCTTGGAGGACTTATTTGTAAAGCTTGAAATAATTTTTCTGTTGCATCTCTTGTCCCAGATCCCTCTTCACGGACAATCCAATTTTCTTGTTCCAACTGTTCTAGTGAAACTTCCATTTTGGAGAAATTTTGATAATTCCCCCCTGCCACGATAAACATTTGGTCTGTCGAAACTGTTTTGATAGCTATATTTCGCTGAGATATATCCCCTTCCACAATCCCTACATCGATTTCATGACTGGTGATTGCTCTGGCAATATCTCTTGTGTTCCCAATCTGCACCGAAGGGATGATATTAGGAAATAGATTCTTCATTCTTGCAAGTATATGTGGTAACACATATTCTCCAAAAGTATAGCTCGCACCGATTTTTAATGGTCCAGTAGGCTCGTTATTTAATTCATTCACCAACATCGTCATTCGTTTATATAAGGCAGTTATTTCTTTTGCATGTAGGTAGACAATGTTACCCGCTTTAGTAAGCTCTACACTTTTGTTTGTTCGCAATAGAAGTTTGGTGCCAATGTATTTTTCTAATTGTTGTATTTGCTGGCTGACGGCAGGCTGAGTCATATGAAGCTCTTCCGCAGCTCTAGAAAAGTTTCTTTTATCAGCTACAGAGATAAAAACCGATAATAGTTGATCCATCTGTTCACTCCATCTATCGTATTTACTTATTACAACTATAATAATCATTTATTTTCCTTATTGTAAATCATTCGATACGATAATATTAACTAATGCGAATGAGGGGATGAAAAAATTGGAACAAAAAGCTTTAATCAATTCCAGTCCTATCGGGCATAAAAAAGCTGAAAAAAAGTTAAATGTTTCTTTGATATATGGAATAGGTTTTACATTGATTATCGCCTTGTTCGGTTTTATATTGGCAGCACTACCAGGTCTTAATCATATTGGACCACTTGCGTGTGCCATTTTACTTGCAATGATTTATAGACAGGTTTTTGGATATCCTGAAAGATTGCGTACTGGGATTCAATTTTCATCAAAAAGACTTTTAAGGTTGGCCATTATCCTTTATGGCCTAAAGCTTAACATGGCCGTAGTTTTCCATCAGGGATTGCCCTTTTTGTTAAGAGGAGCCGGTACGATTATTTTTTCAATTGTTGTCTTGATGATCATTGCAAAATGGCTGAAAGCAGATCTTAATCTTTCATTTTTATTAAGTGTTGGTACTGGTATTTGTGGTGCTGCTGCTATCGCAGCGGTTTCACCAATTGTTAAAGCAAAAGATGAAGATACGGCTATGGGTGTTGGCATCATCGCATTAGTCGGAACAATATTTTCAATCGTTTATACGTTAATCATTCCTTTATTATCTATTAGTCCAATAGATTACGGAAATTGGGTTGGAACCAGTCTGCATGAGATAGGTCATGTTGCTTTAGCCGCTGCACCTGCAGGTCAGGATGCGCTTACTCACGCATTACTAGCTAAACTTTCACGAGTATTTTTATTAATTCCGGTTTGTTTTATCCTTATGCTTTGGATGAAAAAGAAAGGTAAATTAGAAGGAGAGGCAAAATTCGAATTTCCATGGTTTTTAATTGGGTTTATCGCGATGAGTTTTGTGGGGAGCTATATCATAGGCCACGGGATTTTACTATCCGAAAAGGTAATGTCTGATATTGCAGCTGTCACATCATTTCTTTTAACCATGTCTATGATCGGATTAGGATTTAATATTAGCTTAAATGAACTGCGTACCAAAGCAATTCGCCCACTTATTGCTATTTTAATTGCTTCTTTTCTATTGTCACTTCTAACCTATATGTTAGTTTAGTTTTTAGGGAGACAATTTGAAAAAAGCAAAACTAAAAAATCCTTTGATAATAAAATAGAAGCACGAACATAACTGAGGTTTGTGCTTCAATTTCTATTCAATTTTTATTTTAAAAAATTAGTTTAAATTTTTAATAAAAAGATACGTTTCAGGAGCTTTGAAACGCAAGAGCTCTTTCGTCTCTTTATTTAAATAGTACATCGCAAAGCTTTCAGCAAAATATTCTTCCGGATATAAGAAATAACTGGTACCAGGGAAAATTAGATTGTGTTCCTTTTCCCAAATATCATGAAATTGGGTAGTTCCGCTTATGTCATTGTAAACATATCGGTCAATGGAATGGGCCATTTCATGGAGCTCTAAGTTAACAGATCCGTGACCTTTCCCCTTTTCGCTTGCACCGATTTTCACCAGAACAACCTTTGAACCGCCTATTCCTGGGACATCATCCCACGTAACGTTGTTTTGATAGCCTCGTGGTGTTTGCCCCGCCAGATTACTTGCTGTAGGGTTGTCGGTAAGTTTCCCGGTAAACAGCTTAAGGTTAATGCCTTGGTTAGTGATTTTATCTAAAATAGTACTTGGAAGCGAACCTATTCGTGTTATGATCGCGGCAGCTTCTTTTTGATTGAATGGCTGTTTCGTAAGTATGATAATTTGATTTAGTTGGTCTAGCGATTTATTTGTAGTAAGTGATTGATAGAGGATAGAATTTCTCGGATAATCCACAAGTCTAACACCATCAATTGCCGCCTGAGATGTGGTATTTATGGAAAGGAACAAGCAAATCATCATGATTGCAATTACCCATTTACGCATGCTAATTCCCCCAATTTGTACATTATTGTTTTAGTAGAATTATAACATGGTAAATAGATTGGTAGATTCGGAATTTCATAGGTAAAAATGGGGATTATTTCTAATTTAAGATTTTATAAAGATAGTTCATTAACCGTTACAGCATAGATTGGGCTCCCTCGGGCAATGAAAGAGCATTTCATTTACCTTACTCACTAAATTTAGCTCCCACCGGCAATGAAATGGCGTTTCATTTACCGTACCCACTTAAATTTAGCTCTCGTGGGAAATGAAATGGCATTTCATTTCCCGCACCCACTTAAATATAGCTCCCTCAGGCAATGAAAGTGAATTTAATTTAACGTACCCACTAAAATATTGCTCCAACGGGCAATGAACCCCGATGCATTATCTTCAAAAAAGAAAAAGCCGCCAATTCGGCAGCAGCTTTCCATATCAAAAAATTAAACTTCCAACCCAAAGTTTCGGCATAGTGAAGCTAGGCCGCCTGAGAAGCCGCTGCCGACTGCATTGAACTTCCATTCGCCGTTATGGCGATAAAGCTCGCAAATGACGACAGCCGTTTCTACGGAGAAATCCTCGCCGAGGTCGAAACGAAGGATCTCGCGATTCGTTTCTTCATCGACAACACGGGCAAAGGCATTGCTGACCTGCCCGAAATTCTGGTTTCTTGCCTCGGCATCATGAATTGTGACCGTAATCGCAATCCGGCTTACATGCGATGGGACTTTACTTAAGTCAATTTTGATTTGTTCGTCATCGCCGTCTCCTTCACCGGTGCGGTTATCCCCGGTATGTTCAACAGAACCGGAAGGATGAACTAAATTATTGTAAAAAATAAAATCTAAATCCTGTGTCACCCTGCTGTTTGCATCCGTTAAAAACGCCGAAGCATCCAGATCGAAATCATGGCCGCCATGATAACGGTTTGTATCCCAGCCAAGACCGATAATGGCCTTCGTTAACCCCGGATTCGTTTTTGTTAAATCAATTCTTTGTCCTTTAGATAAGTTGATGCCCAAAAGTATCACCTCATTATGAATATGATCGAACTACTTCACTTAGGCTTGCTGCATTGGTGCCGCTGCCGATTGCCGCAAATTTCCACTCATTGTTATTGCGATAAATTTCGCCGGTAACAAGACATGTCAAGCCGCTATAGTTATCGGATAAATTATATTTGATTAACTCTTGATTGTTGGTTGGATTTACAACTCTGATAAATGCATTGCGGATCATGCCAAAATGCTGCTTTCTCTTTACACAGTCATAAATATTTACAACGAAAACCAGCTTTTGAATATTAGCAGGTACTCTGCTTAAGTCGATCATAATTTGCTCGTCATCGCCATCGCCAGCTCCTGTCAAGTTGTCGCCGGAGTGCTGAACGCTGCCGTCATTGCTTTTTAAATTGCCAAAATAAATCACATCTTTATTGTTTTGCAACTTGTCATTGGCACCGAGCATAATGACTGAAGCATCACAGTCGACGTTCGCGGAAGACCCGCCGCCGCCAAACAAAGAACCTAATAATCCGCCGCCACCGCCGCCTTGCACAGGGTCCCAGCCTAATCCTACCATGATTTTCGCAAGCCCAGGGTTCCCTTTTGTTAAATCCACTCTTTGACCTTTTTGTAAATTAATTGCCATATCAATCACCTCATTAAATTATTGTTGTTTCATTTTCTTGAAATTATCTTGAAGCTGCTCTAACCGCTTTGTTCCTTCTAAACGCATGCGTTTGTTTTCTTCTTCAATCGCTTTTGTTTCCTGCATGCCCTTGATGATGATGTTCCAGGATTCTTCAATCGTTTCAATTTTAATGCTTGGGCCGCCGGCAAGCCTTGCGATATCCGTGCTTTGCTGGGAAATGTTTTGTGCGTTTTTCAGGAGCATTTCATTAGTGCGGCGGTCAAGCTCACTCATCGAATCAGCTACAAGCTTTTGCCTTTTTGCCGCGACTGCCTGAATTAAACCATTTTTAAAAATTGGAATCGTTGTCACAAAGGCTGAATTGATTTTTCCAATCAGCTTCGTATTTCCTCTTTGCAATAACCGGATTTGCGGTGCCGTTTGCAGCGCTACCATTTTGGCCATTTCTAAATCATAAATACGCTGTTCTAAAAGCTCGATGGCATTCCGAAGGGAATCGAGCTGCATGGAAGCTAGCTGATCTCCTGCGGCTGCGCGGGCTTCAAGCTGCGGCAGCTGGTGGTTTTTTAGGTCCTCCACTTTGATTTCGCCTGCCACTACGTATTTTTCCAGCGTTAAGTAAAATTGATAGTTTTGTTCATACATTTGCTCGAGCATTGTTGTCGACTCGACCATTTCTTGACGGTATTTTGAAATTTCTATATAGACCTTATCAATTTCTGAACCCATGGTTTGATATTTGCCAAAAATCTTTTCGATCATCTTTTCGCCTTTTTTGAACAGCTTGCCAAAAAAGCCGGGAGATGATTTTTGAAAGTCCTTTGGATCAAAACGGTCCATGATGCGGCCTAGCTGTTTGAGCAGTTCCCCGGAATCTTCCACCTTTGTTGTCCGCATATTTGCGAGGATTTGATCGGAAAAGCGTGAGACCTGTACCGCTGGTTCTTTCCCAAACTCTAATACTTGAATCTGGTCGCGTTCATCAATGGTGCGTGCTAAATTTTGAATTTCTGGCTCTTTGCGAAGAGCCAGCTTTATATCAGATACTTTTGTTTCTGTTAATACGTCATCAGTGCCGGCCGGCGTTAAGCCGCTTGAAGGATTTGGCGATAGATTCACTCATTAATCTCCCCTTAAATTTTTTAAGATTCCTTGAAATAGACCTTTTTTAAAAAGAGAAGGCTCTTTATATTCCAAATCAAATACCATGTCTTCGAGCCAGTGTTTATCAAATAACCGGTCATCGAGATAATTTTCGATATCATTGTGCCCGGTGGGATTATACAAAACAATATCTACACCAAATTGATTGAGTATAAGTAATAAAGCTGCATCAGCCCTTGAAAGCATACCAGTTAATTCATTGTTGAATAAAATTAATTTAGGAACATGCTGGGAATAGTCAAACTTCTCCAATAACTGAATCACGTTCTTCGGGATAAACATTGACTGTGTAAACAGAAAAATTTTTACATCTTCCATGGTTTCCATTGGCAATGGCTTTAAATCCGGTTCATGGCAGATTTCTCTGATTGCATTTGCCATTCCTTTTTGCAGTCCTGTTGGTAAAAAAGAATATGGCCAATAATGGGATTGCATTATCTTTTCCGGGCTTATTAAGCCATCCCGGCCCAATGCGTTACGGTAATGGTAGCGAAAATCGCTATTGCTGGATATCGCAAAAGGCAGCTGGCGAATGAGAAAACTTTGTTCGAATTGGCTAAGAGATTGCAGCCGGTCCCAATATTCTTTTCGATTTTTACTAACTCCAAGTACTTTGGCAAAAACGGACGGGATCTTGACATGTCCATTCTCAACAGAAAAATCTGGGCGAATCATCGCCGGTTCCTTACTAAGGATAAACAGCTCATCATAAGTAGTCTTCAGCGTAATGGATGAGGGAGTATACTCCCTTAACTGCCAAGGCTTGTAAAGACCCGATCCCTCCTGATTAAGAATCGTTTCAATTTCTTTTGAAGCCCTGTATGCCACTGTCGTTTTCCGGCTCCGTTTTTCTTTAGGAAAGGGTTCCGCCGGCTGCTGGTTTGGATATTGATGGGTGAAGACGGGTTCGTGAATCATTCCTCCCAAAACATCTTTACCATCCGGATGAAAAATAACAATGTCACAGCCAAGTTTTGCTAAATAAAATAAAAAATATTGATGACTCTTTTTAAAATCACCGTACCACAAAAACTTTGGCATTTCTTTTTCAGGATTGGCTTTTTCGAGAACGGGCTGCAAATGATTGACCGACCACTTGACCACATCTACGAGAACCCGCCTTAGCTCGTGATTTTTCAATCCGTCATTCTCCATGCTTGCGTATAATTCCAGCATTGCTATCATGGCCTCTCTCAGCTTTCGATGAATAGCAGGGACCAGTGATTTTAGTAAAAGCTGGTCGCCATCCAGAAAAGCAGTAAAGCGATTGATCGATAGCTTCTGTTCCTGATGAATATTCAGCACTTTTTGAATTGCTTGAAAGTGGGCGTTGTTGATGGATTTATCAAGTGAATCTTCACTTAACAACTGTAAGCCCCAATCATGCGCATTCACATAATCAAAAAGCTGGTTATAGTATTCATCTGTATCTATGGGTACGCCAAAGAATTTCCCCAGGACCTGCCCAATTTGAATCGTTCCATTTTCTAATGAGTATTCCGGCCGTTCCGGTAACATTTTTTTTAATAATCCGTGCCAATTTTCAAATGAAAGGGCCCCAATTGGTCGGACGATTAACTGATTATATGATGGGTGCATTCATAATCCCTTCCTCTGAAAGCGAAAGATTTTTCAAACCTAGCAAATTATGTAAGGTTACTATTTCATCATATCACAGTTATAAAAATGGTTCATTTCTTTATACGAAAGTGTTCGAAAAATGTTTCATTTTTAGAGCAATTTCCACCTTTTTCACCTTTTTCCTTGTCCCTACATATTATTTGAGTACTCAAACTTAAGTAGGTGACACGAATGCGGTTTTTATATAAGCGGCCGAAGATGAAACTAATCGATGAGGAAATAAATGACGTCCTCGAAGTGATGAGTGCAAGCGCTTTTATTTATCTGGATTTACTTGTGTTCAGTTTAATCTTTACACTTCTGCTTGTTCCCGTACTCCATTCGATTGGACTGTCCATATTATTTTTTATTGCTTGCTTTATTCTTTTTTCTTCCCTCTATTATTTTGTTTTCACTCGGATATTAAAGTAAAACAGTGCTTTAAAAACTGTTGGAGAATTTCTTCCCCTGCCAAAGCACCTGAGTTTCCGGTTAACATTAGTCCGGGTTTCTTGGACACGCTGGCCAATTCACCATGGTTTGGGACAAATCGATATTGGCAGATATCTAAAAAGTCCAAATCTAAAAGCGAGTCACCAGCGCCGGCAATCGCCTTTATTCCTTCCCGCTGACAAATATATTCTAGGGCGGCGCCTTTACGAATGGCCATCGGCATAAAGTAAAGCTTCTTCCCTTGTAATGAAATTCTCCAGCTATACTTTGCGGCCAATTCATTTAATTCACTTTTGACATTTGAATCGGGGAAACCATTTAATATGTAATAGAAAAATAGATTTTCTACTTGCTTTAATTGCCCATCTAAATGGTACCCCTCACGCTCGAAAATCGATAACAATTCTTCCGGAGAAGCCGAATCCATTGCTAACGTTTGAAAAATATGATTTGACCATTCCTCTAATAGTTCACCTTGATATAAAATATTGGCACCATTTGTGGTAATCGCATATTTTAACGAAATATCTTCGGTAAAAATCGTAAATCGATTAAATTGTTCTGTCGTTCTTGTGGTCACTGGGATAAATAAACTATGACGGGAAATCTCCTTTAACGTAAAAAAAGAGGATTCCGTCATATAGGCAACCCACCTGCCATCTTTTTTTTCGACAGGTTTAAGTAGAGTCCCTTCCGGAATCCCAAGCTCATCAAGCGCTCTTTTAGAATAAACAAGAGTCCGGTCTAGATCAGAGGCAAAAATCATCTATTTTTTCTCCTTCACTGATTTGATTAGACCGCAGCACAAATAATTCAAGTCAGGGTATTCGACTACTTCGACACCCTTTTCTTTTGCCAGCATGAGAATGTGCTGGACGAAAGGACTGGAAGAATCACGCATCAATATTTTCCATGGGACTCTCCTAAGCAATACCCTGGTCGTTTCCCCAACTCCTGGTTTTATATAATTGGTACTTTCAATCGCAAATTCAGCCTGGATTTTCTTAACATCTTTCATCCCTAAAAAATCAGCTTCAATTTCCGAATCTCGTTTTTGCACAAAGAGTTCATATGCTTCTGCATCAATATACGCAAACTCCTCATCTATTAACCTAATAAATTCATTTGATACATCCTCTGCTTGAAGCTCCCTGTAAAACTTTGCCCCATGAAAATCTTCTGGACCAATATATTGATCATTTAGAACGGTTCGGCTTACAAGGCCCGAGACAGTGGAGTTTAAACAAGCGCTCGGAATTAAAAAATCCTCTCTTGTTCCAAAAAGCTTGGTACAATAGCCTGGGTCTGCCATAACTGCGAGCTTATCATCAAGGGCAATTCCATACTTTTGCTCAAATTCCTGACAGGCCTTTATCAGTTCTATTGAAATCGCGCCTTTTCCGGTCCAGCCATCCACGAATTGAATGATTCCATCGGGATGTTCGTTAAGAATATATTGAATGGCATTTTCGTCAATTCCGCGGTCACGGATAATAGAAATACTATAATGCCTTAGGGACAGATTGTAACGCCTTTTTAAATACCGCTTGATGAGGATTCCGACTGGTGTTCCGGCACGGGCCAGGGAAACGAGAACCGTTCTTTCTCCCTTTAATTGATAGATTTGCTCTGCCACAATGCCAATACACAACGCCACTTTCCGCTTATACTCATGGAGGGTTTTCCAAAATAAATCAACATACTCTTTTGGAGGCTGGTACTCGATTGGCAACGATTCACTATAATGACCGCCTGATTGCATCCTAACTTCCCGGTTTTTGGTCGAATCCTCAAGCTTAATGGCACTTAAATCCTTTAATAAGAAAAGAACATCATCTTCAGGATAACTTCCAATAAGCGCTGGCTTTTTGAACGTTTTTTGCATATTATTCACCTCTTGCATTAGAAAAAAAGACGAGCTTCACAGACTCTATTTGTAATGGTGCTAATGCATCCAAGAACGGCTGAAGATTCTTAATTTCTACTTCTCTTTCAAAAAATAAAAATAATTCATCATAATATCCTGGCGGTATATTATAAACAAAATGAGTGACATCCCATTCTTCAGGATTAGGAAAGGTGAGGCCGAATCTTGCTCCATACCCTTCTCTATCTTCAATATAAATAGGGCTTCTGGTAGTGGATTGATAGGAGACGCCCTTCCCCATAGCCGCTGCTAATTTCATTGGCAGGTACATGAATTCTCCCGTTCCAAGACAAAGCGTGTTTTGACCTGAACGTTTTTCTTTTAAAAACTTAGCTGCTTCGGCCATTTTTTGTTGATTCGCAAGGTGTTCGGCACTGTTTAAGCCGAATCGCCCAGTTTCGTTTATATATGGAACGTTGTTTCTATCATGAAAAGGGCTTGATGTAAAATATTGGGCTAGTCGAACCTCTTCAATCGACATCTCCATTTGATTAGCTTGATTAAATTCATGGGATTGTTCTTCCAACCCTCTCAACTGCTGGACCTTTACGGTACCGGATAAAAGACTCACCACCTTAATCGTAATACCAAGTTCTTTCTCTAGCCGAAAAAATTCCGCTTTGTTCCCTTCTGAACGCCAATCCAAAATCGACACAACTGTATATTCCTTACGAGGAAATTGTTCGTGAATCGACCGAATAATATTGATTGCCGTCTTTCCGGTCGTCATTTCATCATCAACAAGAATGATTTCCCTTTTATTTTGAAGGAGTTCCCGCGCTATATAACAGCGGTGTGAAGTAGCATGTGAGTGCTCTTCCTCGAAGGTAATCCCAGGTGTTTGATTTACTAGTTCTTCTCTCGTCGTATGAAAAAAATCGGCATTTTGAAAGCAAGAAAAAAACGCGTGTCCGAGGGCAGTGGCCGTTTCCGCAAACCCAATCACAATCGGATTAATATTTGGAGGAATAAATTGATGATCCTCGACGTCTTCACCCTGTTGAAAGGAGAAAAGAAGGCGATCCTTCTCACGGCATTCCAATTCTTTTATTGATTCTATAAATCTGGCTGCTAGAAGTGCAGCTGTGACCAGCCCCTTATTTGCATCAATGGGCAAATGTTTGCCAAGTACTTTGCTTACAAACAAAAACGAGCGTTTTTTATTAATCCTTGCTGCCATCGTAAAAAGGGCGTCAATAGGTAATTGATAGGGATTTTCTGTGACTTCAATTTCCGTATTAATGGCGTCAAGGACGTGAAACGTAAACTTCTTTTTTGATAAGGTCAATGTTGGTGAATTCTTCATGTAACACCCCGTAAAGCTGTGATTTTAATAGGATTTTCTTGGCCCAATAATAATGAGGTTTAATCTCGTTCATTTTATTAGCAAATTCGCTTTTCATGACCCCAATTTCACCTGTGGCCGCCTTTACAATATTACTCGCATCAATATACTCCTCGTAGGAAACCACATTTAGCGCCTGGACAATCTTGATATGGGAGGGATGAATAATTGTTTTTCCCGTTAAGCCGTTGGCGATATCCATTATCGTTTCCCTAATCAGCCCATCCAAATGATTGTCGATTAATTTAGCTCTCCATTTAAGCCCTTCATCCCCAAAGCGTTCACGAAATGGAGTTTGTCTGAGCTGCGGCTTCAGCATTCTATTTTTAGCAGAAAAATATTCCCAAACAGGGCCAGAAACAACATAAGGGCTGTCAAATCGTTGAAAAACATTGATAATATCAGTTATGCAATCTCTTAATACTGCAATATCGTAAACTGTCGTATCAGCACTTCGGCGGATCCCATATAGTCCACAAAAATCGGTCGCACCTAAGCGAATATTTAGAACATTTTCCTTATATCGGTCGACCTGCTGTTTTATCGATAATAATTCTTCCATTCTTGTTTCTTTTTGAATAACCTTTGCTGTTTCAAGGATGGGCATTGCATAAAATGGATGCTGCTCGGTATGAAGCTGCTGCACCTCGCTTAATAAGTTTTCACCATTTTCAGCATTAAATTTTGGGAGTACAACACCTGTTAAAAGACGTATAGCATCGCCCAGCTGTTCCGTCACTCGTTTGAGCTGCTCAAGATCCCGAATCCGTACAAACATAAGCGGCAAATCTTCAAAGTTTAAAAACCCTTTATTCAATTCTCCGAATAAATGTATCAGCTCCCTAATCAGCAGTCTTTCAGCCCGATGAACTTCCTTATCCCCTACCGCATCCTCAAGGTCAATCACAAGCGAAGTTAACCCGTCGTGCTTTTTTGAGAGAATTTCCTGATGTATATTCGGCCGGGTTGCAGGCATATAGAGAGTCGCACCCAAACCATAGGATAACAGCTCACGCTCTGAATATTTACTAAAGCTTTGCGGCTTTTGATAAAAATACTGATCCATTTCATTATCATAAAAATATGTAAAAAACCTCATTGTTAAATACCTCTCTTTAAAGGTAAAAAATAAGGGAGACGGACTCTCGTCAGCTCCCTAATATTAATGCAACTATGTTATGAATTACGTTCTTTGCTGCCTTCTTTATTCTTATTCATGAAGTGTACAATAAATGTCGCTCCAAATGTTAACAGTAAGATGATAAAGAAGTAAAGTGACTCAATATGAATATCAAAGACACCGAGGAACATCTTTACGGAAATAATGAGAATTAAGATATAAGCGGATGTTTCTAGCTCAGGTACTTTATCAATTAAGGTTAAGAATACACCGGCCACACCTCGCATCATTAACACACCCAGCATACCGCCAACTAATAATACCCACACTTCGTTACTCACTCCAAATGCGGCAAGGACGCTGTCTACGGAGAAGGCAATATCCATTAATTCAACGGATGCTACTGTTCCCCAGAAGGTACCAAACATGCGAATCAATAACCCTTTTTGGTTAATTCCTTCTGCCTCCTCATCACCGTCATCTTCTCCACCCTTTTGTTTATCAATAAAATACTTAATTGATAACCATGCAAGGTATGCGGCGCCAAGGACCTTCACCCACCATAGCTCAATGAGGTAAACCCCGATTCCAATTGCGATAAAACGGAAAACATAAGCCCCAATTAAACCATAAAATAATGCCTTTTTCCGCTTTTCAGGCGGTAAATGCTTGACCATGACGGCTAAAACAAGGGCGTTATCCGCTGATAGTAACCCTTCTAAGATAATAAGTGTACCAATAAGTCCCCAACTGACCGGATCGGTTAATACCTTTCCCCACATATCCAAATCAAAAAATTGAGCATATGTGTCAATAATCCCCTGCAAAACTGACATTAAAGAAATTCCTCCTAGTTTGTATACAAAATTTTGTAAAAAGACCCAGCCGAGCGCCGGGTCTCTTAATTTTTAAAATTAGCCAACCTGTAATCCAAAGTCTGTTGCCAGTGCTGCTAAACCGCCTTGATAGCCGCTCCCAATGGCACTGAATTTCCACTCACCATTGTGGCGGTATAATTCACCGACAACGATAGCTGTTTCAATTGAGAAATCTTCCCCTAAATCATAACGGATAAGTTCTTCACCTGTAGCCTCATTAAAAATGCGGGCGTATGAATTAGAAACCTGACCAAAGTTTTGGTTTCGGCTGGCCGCATCATGAATGGTAATCGTAAATGCGATACGCTGAACGTTTGCCGGAATAGCCGTTAAATTGATGGTAACCTGCTCGTCATCCCCATCACCGGCACCTGTGCGGTTATCTCCTGTATGTACAACGGCACCATTTGCACCTTGAGGGTTGTTGTAGAAAACAAAGTCTGTTTCATTCGTCACTTTTCCATTTTCCCCGAGCAAGAATACTGAAGAGTCTAAGTCAAAATCATTTCCGCCATCGTATTTATTCGTGTCCCATCCAAGTCCAACCACTACATTTGTTAGTCCTGGATTTGTTTTTGTTAAATCAACCTTTTGCCCTTTTGATAAACTTACTGCCATTTTTCATTCCTCCATTTTAGGTAATAGTCTATTTACGAGTCTTTCTTAAAAAAGTTTCATTTATAATATAAATTTTTTTTTTGCTATTTAGCAAATGTACTCGAATTAACTCATCCATTTTGGCGGAGTATTTTTATCCCAATAGATAGATCCTAGTTCATAATGATTTTGAAACTCATCATGATAGGTGTGGTAATGAAAATTAAACCAGTAGCCTGCCTGCGGCGGATTATCTCTTCGAACATGAAATCGTAGAATATCTTTTCCATCAATCGCATTTTTTATATTAAATATTTTTTCCGAATGTCCCGTTCCGGGATGCTCAGTGATTGTGAGATTTCTTAAATCCTCTTCAGGAAATTGGTCAGTTGTTTGATTCAAGGCGATTTCAATATTAGGTAAAATGATTTCACGAAATTCATCTTCGATAACTGGTTTAATTTTGCTGCCAAACTTTTGGTATGATTGTAATTCTGCCTGCTTCAATAAATATTGCATAAACTTTTCTCTATCAAACTCTGATTCTTCTAAGTAGGCGGTTGTTTGCGAGAAACTGTTGGCTGGGGCCGGTGTCTGGAAGACATCCCGCTCGCTCAAGTTGTCTGCATTTACGGCATTCATCAGCTGTGTTGGCGTGACGAGACCGAAAGTTAAAACAGATACCGTGACAAAAAGTGATTTACGGAGCCATTTTTTCATATTCCTTCACCTAAATTCTTTTGAGAATTTTATTGATTTAAAATGTGCCTATACAAACTATTATACTTCCATTTTCACAAAAATGGAAAAGAACAGATTGTTAATAATAGAAAAACTGAGACCGGCTTTTGTCTCAGTTTTATTTTTCAATATAACCAAAATGAAATTTGGCATTTTGTCTGCGAAACACTTGAAAGCCGTATCTTTCGAAGCGGCTGCTTCGAAAATGGTCTTTTAGGATCACGCGAAATTTGGCCACCCGTAAAGCTTCTTCCATCGTTTCTTCATCCAAATCGTTATAAATGGCAAAATGGGTTAGCGCCTTGATTCCTACTGACCCAATAATACTCTCTTCAAACATAGGATCAAAATATACACAGTCCACAGAGGCATCATTTAGACCTTTTAAATAGTCAAGTGAAGCTGCTTGAATGACATTGATTCTTTCCATTGCTTCATTCATTTGAGGAATCCCGGTATCCCAGGTTTTTAGGCCTTCTTTTACAATATAGGCCAAGTATTTTTGCCCTTCTGTTCCCGTAACAGAACCTTCTCTGCCTACAAGTAAACTTGCGACGATCGAATCGGAGGCTAGTCCTAATGTGCAATCTAAGACAGTCATACCCTTTGATAGCTTAGCTGCGTCAGCAAATGGATCATGTTCACCTCGCAGTAGTCGTTTGATCCGAAACATCGCTGAATTTGGATGAAAGAAAAAAGGTTCATGTTCCCCTTTTTGAAATAATTCCAGCCGTTCTTTTCCAACCACCAGGCAATCGCTGGACCATTTTTCTTGTAAAAGCTGGACTGACTTTTTCTTTCTTGGAATATAGGGAACATCGAGCCGAGTGGCGATGTTCATTGCTTTTTCATTTAATTGTTGAGTTGTTCTTCCTGAAGTAGTAACAAACATTTCTTACCTCGTAATGGTTAAATTATAAAAAAAGGATGTCAATTGACATCCACATTAGCAGTTTGCTTCAAAAGCAGACTTTAAATTTTCCATAATGAATTCGAGCGGCATACCTTCGATATCATGACGCGGGATGAAGTGAACGACCTTATTGTCCTTTAGCAGGGCCATTGAAGGTGACGAAGGCTCAATCCCTTCGAAATATTCACGCATTTTTGCAGTTGCATCCTTATCTTGTCCGGCAAATACTGTCACTAAATGATCCGGCTTTTTGTCGCTATTTAATACAGCCTGAGTTGCTGCCGGGCGTGCTAAGCCTGCCGCGCATCCACAGACAGAATTAACAACCACTAGTGATGTACCTTTAACATTTCCCATAAAATTTTCTACTTCTTCTGCTGTAGAAAGCTCCTGAAAACCTGCCTGTGTTAACTCTTGACGCATCGGTAAAACCATTTGTCTCATGTATTCTTCATATGCCATTGACATAATAATCCCTCCAATTATAAGTTTTCCAGTGTTAGAATACTATATTTTCTCTTTCTAATGCAATTTTGAAATCAGTTTTCTGATTTTCTTGCTTCAGTCATTTGTTTCCAGACAGACCCCTTGGCTTCTTCCCCGCCTTCGATTCGTTCAATCGCCATTTTAATTTGCAGGCTAACTTCAAATTCCGGGTCATTTTCAGCAGCTCTTAGAGATGACAAAGCCTTTTCATCCCCTTCTTCATATAAAAACATCGCAGCCCGCCAGCGGACAAGTTTGCTTGGGTCTTTAAGGGCCGATATCATTTCATCAGCTGCTTCCGGGAATCCCAAGTCCGATAAACAATCTCCCGCTGTCCTGCGAACCGTGACTGTCTTATCCTTCAGGGCTTTAAATAAAAGAGGTAATACGGCACGGTCTTTTATCATTCCGAGATAGACCGTGGCTAGTCTGCGAATGGATGGCTTCTCATCCGCTAATGCCTTTTCGAGGACCGGTAAATCCTCGAGCTCAGGATCATCCATTTGCTCTAGCAGCTGATAGCGTACCTGCCAGTCAGGATTAGTCAGCGCTTCAAGTGTTACCTTTTTCCGGGTGAGGATTGGTTTTGCTTTTGTTATAGAATCTTTTTGCTGAGCACTTTCAACCAGTGCTTCTAATCGTTCTTGAGGATAGGCGGCAATTAATTCTTCCACTACGTCCTGACCTATTTGGTCGAAGTCTCCGTAACGGACACCCTGATCTGCCCATTTTCTTAATAAAATATAGTTTTCGTCAGGGAGCTGCGCCTTTTCCCTTGCCTTTAAGAAGTATTCAGGCATTCCGAAACGTTTTTCGGTCGTGCCATCAGTTAACTTCACTTGGAGGGGAATATCTTTAAACATTTGAACTTCTACTTTAATTTCACCGAAATGCTCATTTACCTGGTTTTCTGTCTCGTTAGATTCGCCTGCCGCTTCTCCAAACGACTGACGGACTTGAGGGAGCAACACTTTCCAGTCAAATTTAGCATTCCTTTCAACGGCCAAGAAATCAGCAACGTGATACACACCCTTGATTCCTTCTATTTGAAGGATTGCCTGAATTACAGGAGGAGCCTCGGTAGACGTTTCTTTTTTATAATTATGGCTCTTCCCCATTGGCAGTTCTTGATCTAAAATAATTTTCATTGTATTCGGACTTGGCGTTGGTTCAATCGCCTTAATTTTCAACACAATCACCTTATTCTTAATGTTGTTATCTCTATCAAGTTTAACACAATGGTGGTCATTGATTCATGGAGGATGCTCTTATTTTTTAGGTTAGAAATGCGGTTTCGCGAGTAAATTACCTTTTTCGGCGAGTAAACATAAAAGTTTAGCGGGTAAATCATAAATTTCCGCGAGTAAACCACAAGAATCCGCGAGTAAACCGTAAAATTTCGCAAATAAACAGAAAATACCCGTACCTTAGATTCTACACTCCACAAAAAAGTACGCCAGAGGCGCACTTTTTATTCATTTTCCGCAAGTTCAGCTAGATATGACCATCGTTCAATTAAATATTCGAGTTTTTCGTTCAATTCTGCTTCCTGTTTCATTAGATCCTGCGCTTTTGTGAAATCGCTGCCCGACTTCCCTAATTCCTCCGAAACTTCTTCAAGCTTTGCCTCGGTTTTAGCAATAACCTCATCAATTTCTTCCCATTCTTTTTTCTCTTTAAAGGTCATTCTTTTCTTTTTTTCCTTTTCAGGAGCTTTTGGAGCTGGTGCCGAAACTTTCACAGCTTTCTCTGCTTCAAGAGCCGTTTCTTTCTCAAGATATTCTGTGTAATTACCATAAAAGGAATCAATGATCCCTTCACCGCGTAAAACAAGCAGCTGCTCTGCTACTTTATCAAGGAAATAGCGGTCATGGGAAACCGTGATTACCACTCCAAGGAATTCTTCGAGATAGTCTTCAAGGACGGTCAAGGTTTGGGTATCTAAATCATTAGTCGGCTCGTCCAGTAAGAGAACGTTTGGTGCAGTCATTAAAAGCTTTAACAGGTAAAGACGACGCTTTTCCCCACCAGACAACTTACGTATCGGCGTTCCATGTGTAAACGGAGGAAACAGGAACCGTTCAAGCATTTGGGCCGCCGAGATTGTCTTACCATCCGATGTTTCCACAATCTCAGCAGTTTCCTTAATATACTCAATCATCCGCTTATTTTCATCCATGTCTTCGCTTTCCTGCGTATAATAAGCGATTTTCACGGTCTGTCCCATGATGAATTCACCTTCATCAAGCGGAATTCTTTGGGCGAGAATATTTAAAAGGGTTGATTTCCCCGCACCATTCCTGCCAATGATCCCAATTCGATCCCCCGGCTTCACTAATAAATCAAAATGATTTAAGATTGTTTTTTCTTCATACCGTTTGGATCCATCCTTCAGTTCAAAAACCTGTTTGCCAAGTCTGCTGCCATTTAACGAAATATCAAGTTTCTCACTTGAAGGCTTACCTGATGCAAGCTTTTCATCTAGAGCTTCAAAGCGTTGAATACGGGCCTTTTGCTTCGTTGTTCTTGCTTTTGCGCCGCGCCGGATCCACTCTAGTTCACGCCGGAACAGATTTTTTCTTTTTTCAAAGGTCGCTGCTTCATTTTCTTCGCGAATCGCCTTTGCTTCTAAAAAAGCCGCATAATTTCCTTTGTAGCTATATATATTGCCCCCATCTAATTCAAACATCCGATTGGCAACCCGGTCTAAAAAGTAGCGGTCATGGGTTACCAGCAAAATGGAACCGCTGTATCTGCTCAAATAATCCTCCAGCCATTTAACGGAATCAAAATCCAGATGGTTAGTGGGCTCATCAAGAATAAGTAAATCAGGTTCAGCAATCAATACCTGTGCTAAGGCGACACGTTTTTTCTGACCGCCAGACAGCTCACCAATTTTCTTTGTAAAATCCTCGATTCCCAATTTCATTAAAATCGATTTAGCATTCGTACTCGCATCCCAAGCATTTAACGCATCCATTTGCTTTTGCAATTGAAAAAGTTGTTCCTGAACCTTTGCATCGGCCGGAGCTTGCTCCAGATCCATTAATGTTTTTTCGTATTCCCGCATTAACTTTAAAATGGGCGCATCACCATGGAAGACTTGTTCGAGCACAGACTTGTCCGCATCCAATTCGGGCTGCTGGTCTAAATAAGCTATGGAATAATCCTTTGCAGTGATAATTTTACCTTTGTCAGCAATATCAACACCTGCAATTATTTTTAATAAAGAGGATTTGCCTGTCCCGTTTATCCCGATCAAGCCTACCCGTTCCTTTTCACTAATCGTGAAGGTAATATCATTAAAGAGCTGTTTCTCCCCATAGGTCTTTGACACATTTTCAACTGTTAGCATTTTCATGAGTCTTGCCCATCCCATTCTTGGTAAAATTGTTCTAAAAATAAGACCATCATTTTGTGACGGCTGGCGGAAATATTTTTGGCAGCTTCTGTATTTAAAAGATCCCTTAATTTCAATAGTTTTTCGTAGAAATGATGGATGCTTGTCGATTTTCCTTTTCGATATTCTTCCAAACTCATTTCTTTTCTTACCGAAATACTAGGATCGTAAATAGGCTGTCCTTTTTTCCCGCCATAGGCAAACGCTCTTGCAATTCCAATTGCCCCAATGGCATCCAATCGATCAGCATCCTGAACAATCTTTGCCTCGATTGATTCTAGAGTGGTTTTTCTTCCGCCTTTATATGAAATCGATTCAATAATTTTTACGATATGATTTTTGTCCGTATCCGTTATTGAGATAGAGCTTAAAAAGGATTCAAGTTTTTGCTTACCTTTTTCCGCACTTTCATTTAATTTTTCATCTGGTATATCATGCAGAAGCGCCGCCATTTCTATGATAAACGGATCTCCAGCTTTTTCTTCCGTGCAAATATGTAAAGCGTTTCGACGGACACGGTCTACATGGAACCAATCATGGCCTGTTGCATCTTCACCTAATTCCTGTCGAACAAATTCTTCGGTTTGTTTTATGACCATTTAAAGCACCTACCTTCACCCCTGTTATTTTATCATGAAAAACAAACAAAAAATAACCCCGAATGTTTCGAGGTTATTTTTTGTTTGCTTGACGTCCGCTTTTTTTCTGGCTTTGTGAACTAGTATTTCCAATTTGAAAATCACTGCCTAGTTCAATATCATTTCGGTTATCCTGTTTTTCAATTTGAGCTCTTGTTTGATTTGCATTCTGCCTTCCTTGTTTACTCATGGCCAATCCCCCTTCTGCTTAGATTGCGTGCAATCTTAGTATGCTCCAGTGGGGGAAAGTTATTTCATGGCATTATGCCAGCTGATTCCCAGGGTATTTTCACCTGCATGGACGCCAATGACTGCACCTAATGGGCAACAAATCACGTTTAATTCAGGAAATTGCTTACCAATTTCAGCTTTCCATTCCACCGCATGTTCTTCATGCAGACCATAGAGAATATACACCTCTTTAAATTGTTGCTTCTCATACGCCACCCTAAAGTAATCGAGGATTTTTTCCTTTGCCTTTTTCTCGCTACGGACCTTTTCTTTTACGTTCAGTGCACCATCTTCAATCGATATGATCGGCTTTACGTTTAACAAGCTTCCCAGGAAAAATTGGACGCCTGTCATCCTGCCGCCGCGATGCAGCTGCTCCAAGCTGCCAACAAGAACATAAGTTTCATTCGTATCTCTAATCCGTTCCATTTCCTCAATGACCTCTTCTAGCCCGCTGCCCGTTTCAAGCAGATTCATTCCTTTTTTGAGTAATGCCGACATAGGATAGGTAAGAATCTTCGAATCAAAGGTTGTTACTGGAATATTTACAAGGTTTGCTGCCTGCTCACTTGAGGATACTGTCCCACTTAGTTTGCCTGATAAATGGACACTGACGATTTGGTCATAATCCTTTTCGAGCTGTTCATACAAAGCCTGGAATGCACCTATAGATGGCTGTGAGGTGGTGGGAGGATTTTTTAAGTGTTTTAATCTTTCAAATAACTGTGTTGGAGTCAAATCAATCCCATCTGCATACACCTCTCCATCCAAAACAATCGATAATGGAATGGAATACACATCTGGATGATTTATTAATTCATTATCTAAATAGGCAGTGCTATCCGTTACCCATGCTGTTTTGACCAATGCCATCACCCCTTTTTATTAGTATGTGGTCATAATACTAAGTTAGAACCATCGTACCTTTATTTTTGAATATTGTAAATATTATTAATAAAAAATAAAACCGGCTGATTAGGCCGGTTTTACTGTAAGTATTGTCTCTATATCTTTTGCGATTTCACTTGGTTTTGTCTGAGGGGCAAAACGCTTAATGACGTTTCCATTAGCATCGACTAAAAATTTGGTGAAGTTCCATTTAATAGTATTAAGGCCTAACAAACCAGGAGTTTTCTCCCTTATGTATCTAAACAATGGATGGGCATAAACCCCGTTAACATCCACCTTTGCGAACATTGGGAATGTTACACCATAATTTAATTCGCAAAAGGATTTAATCTCTTCCTCACTGCCAGGATCTTGGTTCATAAATTGATTGCAAGGAAACCCAAGGATTTCTAACCCTTTATCCTTATAGGTTTCATAAAGTTCTTGCAGCTCCTTAAATTGAGGGGTGAAACCACATTTACTTGCCGTGTTTACAATAAGTACAACTTTCCCTTCATATTGCTTTAGCGAAATTTCTTGTCCATCTATCGTTTTAGCATTAAACTGATAAATTGTCATCCTTTACCCCCTATTTCCTGCCAACATAAATGCCTGAAGCTGTTCCATTGTGGTGACCATAAAATCAGTCATTTCAATCAAATCATCCATTTGCTCTTCACCAATTATTCTTTCAAAATCAATTGCAATGGTATTTTTGATTTTTCTAGGTTTGTTTAAAGGATTATATTCTACATATTGAGTAATTTTCCTCTTTTCGCCCCAAATATCTAAAAATATTGTTTCAATCGCTTGAAAATCAGAGGCATTTTCCAAATGTTTGAGGAAAAATTGCAATTTAACATAGCTTCCGGCAAGCTTTTCAGGCAGTGAGCTGGGCAAGAGCTCAGCTGCCAGGTTAACAAGCTTGGATTCCATTTCAATTCTGGCAGTAACAGAACCTGCTGGCAATTGAAAGGATAGGTCAAATGAACGCGACATTTTTGCCATGTTTATGATATCATTTCGGTCCGTAATAATGATTTCACCGCTTAAATCAAAGTCATAAAGTGCACCTTCAATAACTACTTTCATATTATCAAAGGCAGTAGGATCAAACATCTCATTTCTCTCCTTTAGAAAAGGCCTAACGCATTGCCGTTTTCATCCACATCCATATTCAATGCTGCTGGTTTTTTGGGAAGTCCCGGCATTGTCATTACTTCTCCTGTTAAGGCAATGATGAATCCAGCGCCAATTGATGGTTTAAACTCCCGGACTGTTACGGTGAAATCCAATGGTCTCCCTAACTTGGAAGGATCGTCTGATAAGGAATATTGTGATTTTGCCATACAGACAGCTAAATTGGACCAGCCGAATTTTTCAAAATCCAGCAATTGTTTTTTCGCTTTTGGAGAGAACTCAACATCCTTTCCTCCATATACCTGCTGGACGATTGCCCTTACCTTTTTTTCGATGGAATCAGAGAGGTCATATAAAGAGTGGAACTTATTTTCCTCCTCATCAATGACGGTTAAAACTTTTTCAGCAAGTTCAATACCGCCTTCCCCGCCCTTTTCCCAAACCTCTGTTAAGGCAACTGGAACCTTTTCGCGTTTACACCACTCTAATAAAGTCTCCACCTCTTGGTCTGTATCAGAAACAAATTTATTAATTGCCACCACAATTGGCAGTCCAAAGCTTTTAATGGTTTCAATGTGTTTCTGCAAGTTCGCAAAACCAAGCGTTAAGGCAGGAATGTTTTCTTTCGATAATTCCGTTTTCGCAACACCGCCATGCATTTTCAAGGCTCGGATTGTCGCCACAATGACAACCGCTTCTGGTTTTATGCCGGCACTTCTGGATTTTATATGTAAAAATTTCTCAGCGCCTAAGTCAGCACCAAAGCCCGCTTCGGTAATGACATAATCGGCAAGATTGGCCGCAGCCGTCGTAGCAATCACACTGTTGCAGCCATGGGCGATATTTGCGAACGGCCCGCCGTGAATTAGGGCAGGAGTATGTTCAATGGTTTGGACAAGATTTGGTTTTACCGCATCTTTTAATAACAGGGCTAAGGCTCCTTCAACACCTAAATCACCCACTGTAACAGGTTCCTTATTGTAATTATAGGCAACGACCATTCGTGATAAGCGTAATTTTAAATCCTTTAAATCAGTGGCTAAACAAAGGACTGCCATAATTTCCGAGGCAACTGTAATATCAAAGCCATCTTCTCTTGGTACACCCTGCAGAGGACCGCCAAGGCCGATGATCACTTTTCTTAAGGCCCGATCGTTCAAGTCCACAGCCCGTTTCCAAACAATTCTCCGCTGATCGATCCCCAGTTCATTTCCTTGTTGGAGATGATTATCTATAAGAGCTGCAAGGGCATTATTTGCCGTCGTAATCGCATGTAGATCTCCTGTAAAATGCAAATTGATGTCCTCCATCGGAAGAACCTGTGAATATCCTCCGCCAGTGGCTCCGCCTTTTATTCCCATTGTTGGTCCTAATGAAGGTTCGCGCATCGCAATCATTGCTTTCTTGCCAATACGATTGAAGGCATCTCCCAATCCAACAGTTACAGTCGATTTACCTTCACCCGCCGGTGTAGGATTAATCGAGGTCACAAGAATAATTTTTCCGCTTTCTTTTGTCTTGATTTTGGCTAAAGCTTCATTCGAAATTTTCGCCTTATATTTTCCAAAAAGCTCAAGATCATCTTCTTCTAAACCAATTTTTTTGGCGATCTCGATAATTGGCTGCATTTTTGATTCTTGGGCAATTTCAATATCGGACTTAACTGTAGTTTTCATTACCACCATAATCCCCCACATTCAGCATTTAGAATATAACTACGTCTATATTGTATCAAAAATGCGCTTTCATACCGAATGTTAATTATGAACAAATTATTATCTTTTCTGAATTTATAATAATGTTTATAATAAAAAATAATGAATTTTTTAAATTTTCATTGACGGACAACGGTGAACCGTTGTAATAATAAATGTATTATTTTAATAATAAAGGGGTTGGTCACTTGCCTATTAACATTCCACAGCAACTGCCTGCACGGGAAATTTTAGAGCAGGAAAATATTTTTATCATGGACAATGAGCGTGCTACGAGTCAGGACATCAGGCCATTAAATATACTCATTTTAAATTTAATGCCTGAAAAGGAAAAAGCGGAAACACAGCTGTTAAGATTATTGGGTAATTCACCCCTTCAGGTGAATGTTAAGTTTTTAAAAACAGACTCTTATGAATCTACCAACACTAGTAAACAGCATCTTGAACAGTTTTACACTACCTTTCCTCAAATTCAAAACCAGAAATTTGACGGGATGATCATTACTGGTGCCCCAGTTGAACTTTTAGAGTTTAATCAAGTGAAGTATTGGTCTGAACTAAAAGAAATTATGGATTGGACCAATAAAAATGTAACTTCCACTTTACATATTTGCTGGGGCGCGCAGGCAGCACTTTACTATCATTATGAGATTGATAAATTTGAATTGTCTCGTAAATGTTCAGGCATTTATGCTCATCGAATTTTCGAACAAAATGATATCTTACTTAGAGGGTTTGATGATCAATTTTATGCCCCTCATTCAAGGTATACAGATGTATCCATTGAAGCGATTAAAAGGAATCCGAAACTAAAGCTGCTGGCTGCTTCCGAGCAGGCTGGGGCCTTATTAATTGCTTCAAGAGATAGAAAGCATGTTATGATTACTGGTCATTTAGAATATGAATCTGATTCACTTGCACAGGAATACGATCGCGACCTCAACAAAGGATTAGAGATTCATATGCCTGAAAACTACTTTCCAAATAATGACCCAACCCAGCCGCCAATCAACCGCTGGCGTTCCCATGGCCACCTATTCTTTTCAAATTGGCTTAATTATTATGTCTATCAGGAAACCCCATTTAATTGGGATTAGAAAGCATCGGCGTTCGCCGGTGCTTTTTGGTTTATTTTGCGTAAGATATAGAAAGAATATATCGAAAAGGAGGAATAATCGTGGAGACAATAGTCGCATTGCATCGTAATCATTTTGGTGAGATTATCAGCTTTGTCACTTCTGAAGGACGGATTATATCCTATAGGAAGGCTTTATTGGAGGCAGGATCGGGTCAAATCCATGGAATATCATCCGTTCAAGGTGCTGATGGAACAATTTCGTTAACACCAGAGTCCTCTCAATCATTCGACGATTATCCGAACCTATTTTAAAAGCACCCGGCTTCGGCCAGGTGCTTCTTTTAATTTTGTTCGTTTTGTTTTTGAATTTCTTTCAATGCTTCCATCCGGTTCGGGTCCTCTTCAAAAAACTGAACCAAGTCCCCGATTCGATCGATGGAATCCCAGCTTAAATGATGCTCAATCCCCTCAACATCAGCATAGATGTTTTCATCTTTAACTCCAATAATTTTGAGAAACTGTTCAAGCAGTTCATGTCTAAAGACAAGTCGCTTGCCAATTTTATTGCCTTTTGGGGTTAAACTGAGTCCTCTATATTTTTCATACACCAAATACTCATCTTTATCCAGCTTTTGAACCATTTTTGTTACTGAGGAGGGATGTACAGATAACGCTTCGGCAATATCAGAGACTCTCGCGTATCCTTTTTCTTCAATCAAATTATAAATTTGTTCAATATAATCTTCCATGCTCGGTGTTGGCATCCCTTACCCTCCATTGTCCATCATCATTAAAAGTTTACTATAGATAAAAACGAGTGACAAGGCTATTTATCTCTGAAACAAATCCTAAGGCATTTATTTTGGTGCAGGCTCAGCAAAAATAAATTTAATTTTTTGCTCCTTTTCATCAAGATAAAGCTTTGCATTAAAGGTTTTATCTTTATTTGTAAATCCCTCAATCAATTCTGTTGTGCCTTCTTTAAGTAGCATTTTAATATTCTTTTGGGTTATGTTCTTTCCAAGAATTTTTTTGGAAATGGTAAAATCGCACTTATTATTTTTAAAATTAGAGCAACCATAAAAGCTGCCCTTATCAACAATCGACCCATCACATTTCTTACAGGGACCTAATTTTGTATAACTTCTGGTCTTCGTTGTTTTCTTCCCTGGGGTAAAATTTTCCTTCACATCATCTGAAAAGGACCAATTATTTGCTTGACCAATTCCGGATGTTATTAAGTGCAATACCATCTTTTTCGTCTGTTCCATAAACTGCTTCGGTGAAGCGGAGCCGTCTGATATTTCTTTTAGCTTTTGCTCCCACTTTGCTGTCATTTCCGGTGAGGCAAGTATCTCTTGACCAATGGCACCGATTAATATTTTGGCCTTGGCGGTGGCATACACTAAATTTTTGGTTACTTCAATATAATGCCGATCCTTCAGCATCGTAATGATACCTGCTCTAGTTGCCTCTGTCCCGAGTCCTTCCGTCTTCGCCAAAATTTTCTCTAATTCTTTATCCTCAATATGCTTGCCAGCCGTTTTCATTAAAGTTATTAACTGCCCTTCTGTATATCGCTTGGGCGGCTGCGTTTGGCTCTCTTTTACCTCTACTTTTTCGGTAATTCCCTGCTCCCCTTTTGCCAGCTGCGGCAGGGCAGCGTCATCATCATGGTCCTTTGGTTTTAAAACCTTTCTCCAGCCTTCTTCAATTTGAACCTTCCCCTTCGAGATAAACTCTGCTCGTCCATCTACAAGGGTTGTTACCGTAGTATATTCGAAAATGGCTTTTTTGTAATGAATCGCTAATAAACTTTTAACTACTAAGTCATAAATTTTCCGCTCGTCCGGATCTAACTTTTCCATAGTTGGAATTTGCTCAGTTGGAATGATGGCATAGTGATCGGTCACTTTTTTTTCATTTACATACCGTTTATTATCTGCAATGGAGGAAATCGGCAATGGGAAAAAGCCTTGATAGTCTTTAAGCTGCCCTAATTTATTAAGAATTTCCGGGAAGGTGCCCGCTTCTTCTTTTGTCACATAACGTGAGTCAGAGCGTGGGTAAGAAACATTTCCTTTTTGGTAGAGTTTTTGCAGAACATCCAGCGTTTTTTTCGGCGGGAACTTAAATAATTTATTGGCCTCTGCCTGGAGAGCAGAAAGATTATATAACAAAGGCGGGAAAAATTCTTTTCGCTCGGAGATCACTTCCGCGATTTCAGCCGGTTTACCTTGGCAAAATGCAGCAACCTTTTCGGCCAGCTCCTTTTTATTTACACGAGTTTCACCATCATTCTGCCATTTCCCAATGTATCTTTTTTCATTTATTAAGAAATGAGCCTGAACCTCCCAAAACGGTTCAGCTTTAAAATTTTCTATTTCTAATTCCCTCTTAACGATTAAAGCTAATGTAGGTGTCTGAACTCTTCCAACCGAAAATACATCGGAAAAACCTTGTTTTTGAAGAAGCAGGCTGTAAAGTCTGGATGCATTCATCCCAACCACCCAGTCTGCACATGCACGGGTATAGGCTTCAAAAAATAAGCTTCGTGTATCGTTTTCATCGAGCAGCTTATTAAATCCTTCTCGAATGGCATTCGCGGTTAAGGATGAAATCCAAAGCCTTTTCATTGGCTTATGGCATTTTGTTATTCTTAAAATATTGCGGATAATTAACTCTCCTTCACGCCCAGCATCACCGGCATGAATAATTTCCGTTACCGCAGGATTTGAAACTAGCTTTTTAATAACCGCAAATTGTTTAGCCTTATCTTTCGTAACTTCATATTCAAACTGTTCTGGAATGATCGGCAAATTATCCAAGGACCACTTTTTCCAGCCAGACTGATATTTTTCCGGAGGAACTAATTGGCAAATGTGGCCAATCGCCCACGTTACATAGGCACCATTTGAAAAAAGTTCATTTGGAAAAATTTCAATAAAGCCGTTTTGTTTTTTATGCTTAAAGATGGACGCCAGCGTTGAACCTTGATCTGGTTTTTCAGCAATAATTAGCTTCATAATAATTGTCCCCTTTTGATTAAACATCTCCGATTTCATTTTACCTATTTCGAACTATCCTCGTAAAGTAATAATCATATCCATAAAAAAACCTTTCCGGTGAGATGGCCGGAAAGATTTACGTTTATCCATGTTCTACTGAATATACCAATTTTCTTCTGAAATAATATTTGAAACGGTTAATATAAATGATGGAATCCTTTCTACATTAAAGACAATCGCACCGATATTCCTGTTAAACATAATAAATGCATCCCCATGCGAGAAATTTCCAAGTTTATCACTAATCTGCTGCAAGGACATCAAAACTGCCTGTTTTTCAGCTGCCTCAATCGTTATCTGTGGTGAGAATCTTAAGATCCATTCGTCTCCGTCAATCGAAAATCGATACATGACATCCCCACCAAACATGTAATATTTACTAATTAAACATATGAAAAAGTAGGAATTTTATGTTATGAATTGGATAAAAAACCGCTGCCATTCCTTGACTGTCCATTTCCCTTATTGTATATTTAAAACATCATGTAACCGAACATGATAATATTCATCATTGGCACCAAATAAGGGGTGTCTTGAAAGGCTTAGGAGGAAGAAATACATGCAAAACGGTAAAGTAAAATGGTTTAACAATGAAAAAGGTTTTGGTTTTATCGAAGTTGAAGGCGGCGACGATGTATTCGTACACTTCAGCGCTATCACAGGCGATGGCTTCAAATCATTAGAAGAAGGCCAAGAAGTTTCTTTCGAAATCGTTGAAGGAAACCGTGGACCACAAGCAGCTAACGTTGTAAAACTATAATCTAATAATAACCATTCAAGGGCTGACGATTTCGTCAGCCTTTTTAATTCGTCAGTTTTTTCCCATACTCCTGCAGCTTTTCTCCAACGGTGCATTGTGATATGCAAAAACGGTGCGCAGCCCTCCGACCGCCTTCTTTTTTCATATAATGATGCAAAAAACAGCCTTCACAGTAATGATTTATCATGTTCTCGACCTGAATTAAGAGCTCTTTTCTAGCTTGATCCTTCACTAATTCCGTGCACCCCCAATCTTATAGGATTAATGTTTTGGCAAAGATTTCTTTTCCTTCTAGTGCTTGGGTAGCCAGCTTATCTGCCTCTTTATTATCTTTTCTTGGAATGACCGTGTATCTTGGCATAAGACCAAGTGCTTTGATTTTTTCCTCGATTCGATCAAGCCAGCTGTTTAACGTTGCTTCATAGCACGGCCACTCCCCTTCAAGCTGTTTTAGCACAACCTGGGAGTCCCCCTTAAATTCACAGGATAAATGTTTAACGCCTAAATCCTCTAAAATATTTAAAGCATAATAAAAGGCAGCATATTCGGCTTCATTGTTAGTTTCCATTTCATTAAATCGCTCATTAGCGCGAATCCGATATTTCTTCTTCCCCTGCTTAAAAAAGATAACTACACCGAGACCTGCTTCATTTGTTTCCTTTTGAAAGCCCCCGTCAAAAAATACAGTAATATCATGTGGATCCTCTTCGATTTCTGTTAACAGTTTTCTCATTTCCTTTAAAATCCAAGAGGTTCCTTTTTCATCATAAAAATACAAATCCGTTATTTTCCCAGAGCGCTCCAAATCCTCTCCTATCTCAATGGCTGTTTCCCCAGAAACCCATTCAGATGAGAATTGGACCTTTTCATTACTTTTTAATTTATGATACCACTCGAGCCTATATTTCATTGTTTTCAGTCCTTCATGAAATTTTCATTCACCATTATATATATTCTTTTTTATCATACCCACTTGTGCCATATAAAAAATATTTTCCTGCAGGACTGTTTTAATATATGGTAAACTTTCATTATTACATTGATGGAGGAATCGTAAATTGATTGAGGTCTACATTGATGGAGCCAGTGCCGGTAATCCTGGTCCTAGCGGTGCAGGGATTTTCATTAAAGGAAACGGAATAGTTGAAAAATATTCAATTCCCCTTGGAGTTATGTCAAATCATGAAGCGGAATTTCAAGCTTTTATTAAAGCGTTAGAGGTTTGCTTAGAAAAGGGATTTGCTGACTCTGTTGTTTCCTTTCGGACTGACTCCGAATTAGTCAACAAAGCTGTTGAAAAAGAATTTGTCAAAAACAAACTTTATTCTCCTTTACTTGAAACGGCATTGCAATTAGCTAAACGGATTGATTTATTTTTTATGAAGTGGATACCAAGTGCTGAAAACAAAACAGCTGATGAGCTTGCCAGACAGGGCATTCAAAAAAATGAAATTGGGGAGTAATTAACACCATGAAAAAACCAATTTATGCTGATTTAAGTTTGCTCCTTGTCACTTTAATATGGGGAACTACTTTTGTATTAGTGCAAAATGCCATCGACTTTATCGCCCCCTTTGCTTTTAACGGGATCCGATTCTTCATTGCAGCAATATTACTCATTATCTGCCTGCTTATTTTTGAAAGAAAGCAATTACAATTTTTGAATTTCAAATTAATTAAATCAGGGGTCTTTATTGGTTTTTGGCTGTTCCTTGGCTATGTGACACAAACAATCGGGCTATTATATACGACCACCTCAAAGGCTGGATTTATCACAGGATTAAGCGTCGTATTAGTTCCATTATTTTCAATGTTTTTATTAAAGCAAATGCCCAGCCGGAATGCGGTATTAGGTGTGATTACCGCCACACTTGGCTTGTTTATGCTGACCATGACGGATGTAAGTTCATTAACTATTGGCGATGGATTTGTTTTTATTTGTGCGATTAGTTTTGCCATGCATATCATTTTTACTGGTAAATTTTCAAGCAAGTATCCATCACTTTTATTAACAGTCATTCAGATTACAACCGTTGCCGTTTTATCGATAATCTCCTCATTTCTTTTTGAGGATTGGCAAAAATCCTTTAACATGACTAGTTTATTATCAAATTCAGTGATCCTTGCTTTAATTATAACAAGTGTTTTTGCCACTGCTATGGCCTTTTTCATTCAAACCAATTTTCAAAAATATACCTCAGCAACAAGGGTTGCTTTAATTTTCGCAATGGAACCGGTTTTCGCTGCAATTGCTGGCTATCTATGGGCAGATGAACGCCTCTCCGTTAGTGCGTTGTTTGGCTGCATACTTATTTTTATGGGAATGATCTTTGCGGAGATGCCGGTTAACAAAATTCCTTTCCTTAAAAAAAATAAGAGTATTGAAGGATGAAAAAACTCCCTTTTCCATTTTGGAAGGGAGTTTTTTTCTTTATAAAGCAAGCAGTTCTTTTTCTTTAATAAACTTTATGGCGCCGCTTCTGGTTTTAATCCTATTTGAAGCTAATGTTTCCAGCAGTGAAACATAAAAACTGCCATCAAAGCTTTTTTGCGCTTTTAAAGTCATTTCAATTGCCGTATTGATGATTTCATCGGAAGCATTTGTATAATGTTTCCCGAAAAAAATAAAACCAATGGCATCCTCTTGAAACTGAAATCCCTTTCCTTTCAAGAAGTGTAAATAATCTTCCACCGTCCGCATTTACGTTCCATCCCTCTCCCTGCAGTCTAAAAGCGTCCCTTTAGAATCTTAACGTAAATTTGGGGATTTTTCTATTCTTTTTTGTACATTTATGGCCTAAAATTCCCACTAAAACCCCTAGAATTGCTCCGCCAATTACTTCTTCTGGCTGATGACCTAACACTTCTTTCAGCTTTTTGGGTTTCTCTTCTTTAAATTCTACACTTTCATCTTTTTGAATCTTTTCAATTAAATCATTCATTGAGTTTACCTTTAAGGTTAGCTCCCCTGTTTGCCTTCTTACCCCTTGGGCATCGTACATGACAATCAGCCCATAAACAAGGGATAAAGCAAAATCAACAGTAGGCAGACCACGCTGCAAGGCAATATACGTTGTTAAGGTTGATACGCCCGCTGAATGAGAACTAGGCATCCCGCCTGTCCCAAAAAAAAGCTCTGGACGCCATTCCTTCTTTTTAAAATAGTGGATAGGAATTTTCACACCTTGTGCTAGTCCAATGCTAAAAAGGGCTAAATAAACACCTTTGTTCATTTTATCACCTCTGCCCTTATTGTTAGAAAGCCTGAGTTTTATTATTCCTAATGGAGATACTAACATAATGGGAGGTGATTGTTTATGGGTAAAAAAGTCGGGGCAAGTAGAGGTGTTAAAGCACCCGGTGTGAATCCGCAAGGTTACGGTCAGGATGCAGAATTTGCTGAGGAACCGAAAAGTAAATTAGAAAACGCAGCCAAGAAGAAAAATACAAAATGATTAAAAATCTGGCTGCCCACAGACAGGCAGCCAGATTAGCCTTACTTGTTTTTAGGAAACATATGCTTCATCAAGCGGCAGCAAACGCTGCACGCCACGAAGCTCTAATTCCATTAATTTATTTAAAGCTTTTTCTTTTTCAATTCTCAGTCCAGCTTCATCTAAGGTACAGCTTACAGGAACATCGCATTTAATTTCTGCGAGCTTCCTCGATAGGTGAAGCATTTCAAGATCCTGTTCAATTTTCGTTTTGTTGGATTTAGAAAGCATGTCCAAGTTTGCGATAATTCCCTCAACATGTTCAAATTCCTGCAAAAGCTTTAATGCCGTCTTTTCACCAATTCCTTTAACTCCTGGATAATTATCACTAGGGTCACCCATTAAAGCTTTTAAATCAATCATCTGCCTTGGAGTAATCCCTTTTTCTTCCCAAAAGGTTTGCGGCGTGTGTACATGGTAATTCCCATAGCCTTTTTTCAACAGGATGACGGAGATTCTCTCATCAAGGAGTTGAAGGATATCTTGATCACCCGTCAAAATCGAAACCTGTGCATATTCTTTGGATTGATTGGCAATGGTTCCGATGCAATCATCTGCTTCATACCCTTCTAGTCCAATATTAGGTATGTCAAATGAGGCAACGACCTCTTTTACTAAATCAAATTGCGGGATAAGCTCAACAGGAGCCTCGCCGCGGTTCCCTTTATATGCATCAAATAACTCTGTTCGAAAGGTTTTACTGCCCATATCCCAACAAACGGCAAGGTGGGTTGGTTTAAAAGAAGATACAGCGGTAAATAAATGCTTTACAAAGCCATGAATTCCATTTGTCGGAATTCCTTTAGAATTTATCATAAATTGTCCTGTAACCGCAGTTGCATAAAAAGCACGGAATAACAAGGCCATTCCATCAACTAGCATAAGTGAAGGTTTTTGAATATTGTTCATTTTTGACCTCCTAAAATTGTTGGTAGAAAAAACAACACGTTCACCATTATAACATAATCTCAGGTCAAAATTTATTCTATTTTATTTTCTTCATAGGAAATCCAGTCGCTAAAACTTCCAACGTAAAGCTTTACATTGATATATCCGGCTTCCATTAAAGAAAGAAAGTTTGGTGTAGCAGTTACCCCAGAGCCGCAGTAAACAATAATTTTCTTGTCTGCCCCAACATCCGAGAACCGCTCTTTTTGTTCTTCCTCCCCTTTATAGCTTCCATTATTTAAACCAGCCATCCAAGGTTTATTGATTGCCCCCGGAATATGGCCTGCTTTCTTATCAATGGGTTCTTCAATGCCTAAATACCGCTTTTCTTCACGTGAATCGATTAAAACGACTTTTTCGTTTTTCTTTAAAGCTGCTTCTTTCACTTCCTCAATATCCGCCATTATTTCCGGCTTTAATTGGATTTGAAGCTTTTCTTTCTCAAAGGAGGGCAGATCCGTAGTTGTTGGATAATTAGCTTCCAGCCACTGCTTATAGCCCCCATCAAGGACATAAACCTTTTCATGTCCAAGATAACGGAGAAGCCACCAAAACCGGCCAGCATATGCACCTTCCCCATTATCATAGGCGACAATCACCTTTTCGCCATCAATTCCTGCAGTTTCCAGTTTATCGACAAATTCAGTTAAATCTGGCAGAGGGTGACGCCCGCCATGCTCACGGACAGGGCTTGACAGATCTTTTTCCAGATCAAAATAGACAGCACCAGGTAAATGGCCAGCTATATATTCTGCTCTTCCTTTCTCAGGATTAGCTAATGAAAACCGGCAATCAACAATTCTTACATTGCTAGCTTGTAAATTTTTTTGTAACCATTCTTTATCCAGGATAAACTTCAAGATCTTCCCCCCATTTTCATATTATTTTTGTAATTGCTCCTGTATTTTGGTCAAAAGTTCAATGGAGACTCCACCTTCTAATGCAGCAAGGAGGCCTTGGTAATAATCTTTCACCTGCTCCTCCATTTGACTTAACAAACGGCTAAATTCAATTGCTAATTTTCTATCATAATGTTCCTTTAAACGAATTGTTTCCTGCTTTAGATATTCATCTGCAAGTGGATTTAAAGTATTATAAAGTTCCTCACTCATCAACTTCTTCTCATTTTTTTCGAAAAATGATTTTGGATTTTTAAAATACGAGACTGCTTTGGAAAACTGCTGATTATTTAAGCGAGTAAAAGCTGTTTGGAAATCAATATCCTCTCCATGCATAATTTCAAACGTCGAAAAAGAAAGGTCTTGATTTACTTCAAGAAACTTCCTGGTAACTGCTAATTGATAATCAACAAAGCGTTTTTCGATAAACCTGTCTAATCTTACGGTTGTTGCCCTCATTTCCTGGGCCAAATCAAAGCCAAGGCTTTCTAGAAATTCATCCAGTGCACCCTGCAATGCCTTTTTCAAATTGCGGCCATCGTCTCTTAGAGTTGAAGGATTAAATGCTTCTTTAAAGAAATCGCTAAATCTTAAGAATACTCGCTGCTTGATGTAATAAACTAATTCATCCGCTTCTTGGTTTAATCGGCCTTGAATAGCCTCAGGTGTTTGTTGTTCAAACAATCCCTGAATAACTGCCTTTTGTTTTTCGATCTCAAGCCGTTTTAGTTCCTTAATTGACTTGTCTTCTTTTGAATTTTGAATTAGCTTGTTCACTAATCCTTGAACACGAGATAACTCCGTTTCTGCAGAAGAAACAGTCATTTCTGTTAAGTCATTTGTAATGAATTGATAAAACGCTTCTTCAAAATTGGCCATTCCAGAGCTTCCATCATGTGTTGGACTGGTTTTCTCTTTTAAAGCAAGCAGGCTCGATAAAGAATAGAGGTGCGGATTTCTTATGCCATATTTAACAAGCTGTTCTCCCACATAAGCGGCCACTGCCTCCTTCTCTGCCTCATTTTCAGCAAGGTCGATGGCATTAATCAAAAAGAACATTTTATCCATTTGAAATGATTCTTTGACACGCCCGAGCTGGATCAAAAATTCACGGTCTGCTTTTGAAAAAGCATGGTTGTAGTAAGTGACAAACAGGATAGCATCTGAGTTTTTGATATAATCAAAAGCGACACCTGTATGACGGGCATTAATGGAATCAGCTCCTGGAGTGTCCACAAGGGTAATGCCTTTCCGTGTTAACTCGCAATCATAATAAAGCTCAATCCATTCGACATAACAGGATTTTTCCTCTTTTGCAACAAACTCTTGAAACTCGGTTAAATCTGTTTCCATGATGGTCCCAAGTTGATTGACAAATGTATCATAGCCCTTATTAAAGGCTTGCAGAAAAGCAAAATGGGTCTTTTCTAAAACACCTACTTGACCTTCCCCAAGCATAATTTGATTAATTCTCTTGGAAGCCTCAGCAAAATCGTCAGCATGAAACTCAAAAACCTTCAAGGAGCGATTAACATCCTCGAGCATGGTGGTTTTTTCTTTAAATTTCACTAATACCGTTCCATGTGGAGTTTCATTTGTTACTGGTTTGATTTTATTAATGGCAGCCGTCGTCGGATTGGGCGAAACGGGCAGCACTTTCTCCCCCATCAGGGCATTGGCGAAAGAAGATTTCCCTGCACTAAATGCACCAAATAAGGCTACTGTAAAGCCCTTATTATTTAATCTATTTGCTTTTTCGACTAATTCTAGTGAGAGCTTGTTAAAACCAGGCAGATTTTGAATCAGCTTTGAAGTATGATGCAAGCGATCAATGGTAACTTGCAAACGATTTTCTGCAATTGGCTGAAACGATTTTGCTTCTTTAAGAGGAAGAATCTCTGTGACTGAAGGGACAGGCTTGCTGCTGTTGTTATTTACAACGATGGTTTCACCTTCAGATTTGATCAATTCGTATTCTTCTACTTCCCTTTGGTTAAACAAGTGATGAAAATCTTCTTTTAGGTCTTCTGATTGGGTCAGCTTTTCTGAAATGAGTTTTTCGATATTCATCAAGTTTTGTTCAGAATTGGTTATTTCTGATAAGGCGTTTACGTATTTCTCAACATTACTATATTCCTTTTCGAACTTGTTCTTTAATTTGATATTTTGTTCTGTTAAAGAATCCAGGTAACGAGCCTTAAATTCACTTAATTGATTTCTCGCAATCTTTTTTATTTCATTTGCGACATCCTCTGTATAATGAAGAAGATATTCTCCTGATAAACGGGCACCTGCCTTAACAGTTTTCTGTAAACTTTCTAGCGGGACTGATACCGAAAATCCCTGAGCCAAACTTAGAAGTTCCCCATGGTCAAGCTTGGTTTCCTTCAAGGTCCGCAGTAAATATTCTCGTAAATGCCACTCAAGCTGTGATTTCGTTTTATCAAGTATATCTTGATAAAAGCGGTTCAACCTTGCTTCCCTCTCCTCTTGAGTTTTTTGTTTGGAGAAGAGGAATCCAACCTTAAATTCTGGCTGACACGATTCTAAATAGCCTTCGGCCAAATGCCTTGTTTGAAACGGCATGAGATAGGCATTTTTCATAATTTGGGCTATTTCATGATCGAAATCATCATCCTTATCACCTACTCCTTCCTTTAATTTCTTTAAATCAGAAGTGATATTTTGATAGGATGCTGACAATGTCTGTTTTTCTTGATCGGGTAACTCATTTAATAATTCCATGGCTGGAGCAAGCTTCTCTTCTTCTGCTTTTTTTAAGTCGTCAAGATGGTCTTGAGTGATTTTTTTCAAAGAATGAAAAATAGATGGGAGCAGAAATTGATCCTTTGCCGCTAATTTTTCAGCAATGAATTCCTGAAGATCGAGAAATTCATTAAATGGGCTGTCCTTATATTTTAAGGAAGTATAAAAAATCCTCGCAGGCTTTACCCCCCATGAAGCAAACGAATCGACAACACTTTTTTGGAATTCTGAAAAACTTAATTCTTCATCTTTATGCTTATCGATTTGGTTGATGACCAAATATACTTCTTTACCAGCTTCGGTAAGTTCTTTTGTAAACAAGAAGTTTAACTCCGCTTGAACATGATTATAGTCCATCACATAAAAAATAAGATCGGCGAGATGAATCGCTGATTCGGTTGCTATTCGATGAGCATCATCAGCTGAATCGATACCAGGAGTGTCCATAATCACCGTATTAGGCGGTAAATGGGAATCACTGTGGCTAATCTCAATTTCCTCAATTTTGTCCCCGTCTTTGCAATAGTTTTTGACCAATTCATAATCATACGGGGCTAAATAAAGCCTTGGTTTTTCATTTTTGAAAAACACCTTGGCGTATTCCTCCCCAGACTTTACTTTCACTAGATTGGCGCTAGTTGGTATTGGGCTTGATGGAAGCAAATTTTCGCCGACGACCTGGTTTATCATCGTCGATTTTCCGGCAGAAAAATGACCGCAAAAGGCAATCGTGAACTCACGATTTTCTAATTTTTTGGCTAGTTGCTTCACCTTTTCTGCATGATGCAGGTCCTCTTGTCCCAATAAATACTCATTTATAGAAACAATTTTTTGTTTAAGTGTTTGTATCGTTTCATTTGGATTAGCTGTTTTAATCATTTCTTATATACCCCTTAACAACATGATAATAAGTTTTATTTTATACGATAATTCAAACTTTTCCTATCTTGACACTAGAAAAAACAAAAATAACCAAGGCAATCCCCTTGGACAAGCTTGCGAAAATCTTTGTATAGCCTTTTATTTCATTCACTAACTTTTTTAAAAAAATTATTAATTTTAGGTCTTTCAACATGTCTATTGATTTGCGCTCCAGGCGCTTCGCTTTCCGCGGGCGTGCCAGGGAGCCTCCTCGGCGCTTTGGCGCCTGTGGGGTCTCCCCTGCCCCGTACTCCCGCAGGAGTCTTCGCGCCTTCCGCTCCAATCAACAGATTGGCAAAAATCACATTAACCATAATTAAAAACTGCCCCAATCGGAGGC